>QKBZ01000393.1 GCA_003245895.1 Beggiatoa sp. | reverse complement strand
GGTGTAGAATTTTTATACTTTAAAAAACGTACATAGAAAATAAACCAATCTATTCATGGTTATAAAGGTTAGTTTAGAAAACTTTATTGCTATGTTTTTGATTTTTCAAAATATTTAAATTAAACCTTATTGCTCAATAGGAACAAAATAGGATTAATGTTTATATGTTTCTTTCAAAGCACTCTAGCAAGCAACTAAATAAAGCTGAGTTCATTCGTGCGAAACGTCAACGAATGGGCTTGAGTCAACAAGCGTTTGCTACTTTGCTAGGCATGAAAGAAAACGGGGAACGCACAGTACGCGGCTGGGAAAGCGGGGAACATATGCCCTCGCCTGCTAAATTTAATAAAATCTTAGCTTTGCCTGAACATGCGCCTTTTCGCCGTCCACACACTGCGCCGGTTAACTTTCGATTTATCGACTTGTTTGCTGGTATCGGCGGTATTCGTTTGCCGTTTCAAGAATTAGGCGGCGAGTGTGTGTTTAGTTCTGAATGGGATAGATTCGCGCAAGTGACTTATGCTGCAAATTACGGCGAAGTCCCTGCCGGAGACATCACACAAGTTCCTGCGCATGATATTGCCGATCATGATGTGTTATTAGCCGGTTTTCCTTGCCAAGCCTTTTCCCAAGCGGGCTTAAGACAAGGCTTTTATGACACACGCGGCACAATGTTTTTTGAAATTCAGCGCATTCTTGCAGAAAAACGTCCCAAAGCCTTTTTATTAGAAAATGTAAAGCAATTATGTGGTCATGATAAAGGGCGCACGCTTGCCACCATTTTGGCAATTTTGCGCGGTGAGCATCAAGGAGCAATCCCTGATGATGTTCCCATGAGCGAAGATGCACGCCGCGCATTAGCTCAACCGTTAAATTACTGGGTAGATTTTCAGGTGTTACGGGCGGCTGATTTTGGCATTCCACAAAATCGAGAACGTATTTTTATTATTGGTTTTGACCGCAATTATTTTGGTCAACACATTGATTTTTCAAAATTATTGAAATGGCCAGTGCCGACTAAAACGCCCACCCGTTTAGGCGATATTTTAGAGGATTTAAGCCAATTACCTGCCAGCGACGATCCTTTCACTATTTCTAATCGTATTTGGGAGGGGCATCAACGCCGCAGAGTGCAGCATGCGAAAAAAGGCAACGGCTTCGGTTATACCTTATTTGATGAAAACAGCCCTTACACCAACACCATCAGCGCACGTTATTACAAAGACGGTTCAGAAATTTTAATTGATCAAAGCAAATTAGGTCGCAATCCTCGGCTGCTAACGCCTAGAGAATGTGCGCGTTTACAAGGTTTTCCTGAAGAATTCGTCGTTGATGCGGTTTCACGGCGACAAATTTACCAGCAGATAGGTAACTCGGTGTGTGTAGCAGTGGTGCGTATTGTTGCTCATGCTTTATTTAATGCAATGCAGCAAGCTGAACAATTGCGGTAAAGTTCTGCTGCTTAATTATAACGGCGAACGACAAAAAATTTTTTATGGCCTTAGTGTTTAGAAATAAAAGCACAGATTATTTTTAGCTTTTCTTTTTCGATTTTATAGCCTTCTTTACAACCTTATCAAAATCACTTTCAAAAGTTTTATCTTGAATAACACGGAACTTATTGTATTCTTGGGCAGCAAGCTCAGAGGCTACCTTACTACTAACTTTACCTGCATCTTTTAAAATTTCATATTCATTAAACTGTAAGAAAGCATCTAGCTTTTGTATCCAATCAGTCATTTTCATTGGAATTTGTCTAGCAGCTTGATTTTCTGCATAATCTAAATACATGCTCACAATTCGTTCTAACTCTTTAATTTCAGCTTCAATTAAATAATTTTTAGCAACAGTTACATCTGTTTTTAGAATTTTACCATCAGGTGCATTTTTCCAAGTTTGTAATCCCATATTGGGTTTCTCGGCGTTAGCACGCTCCACAATCAATTCAGCAGCCGTTTTGCCAGTGATTGCCCATTCTAGTTTATTTTGCACTGTTTGATAAAATGTTCTTGTTTGTTCAGCATTTGCATCATAATCAATACTACATTGAGCATAAATGTCAGTAATTTTTTGATAAAAACGACGCTCACTAGCGCGTATTTCACGGATGCGCTCTAATAACTCGTTAAAATAATCCTTGCTGAACCGCTGCCCTTGTTTTAAACGTTCATCATCTAACACAAATCCTTTGATGATAAACTCTTTGAGTGTTTGTGTTGCCCATATTCTAAATTGAGTTGCTTGCTGACTGTTAACACGGTAGCCAACGGCTATGATGGCATCCAAGTTATAAAAGTCGATCTCTCTGTTAACATCTCGACTCCCTTCTCGTTGAACTATTCGGAATTTCCGAATAGTTGCTTCCTTGTCTAATTCATTGGAATCAAATATATTTTTTAAATGCTCATTGATTGTGGCGGTACTGACCACAAAAAGTTCAGCCATTTTTTTTTGGCTTAGCCAAAAGTTTTCTTCTTGAAACAGTACTTCTACCTTCTTTTTACCATCAACTGCTTCATATAATAAAATATCATTCATTTCTAACATTTTGTTTTCCTTTTAAATATAGAAACAAACCAATCAGTTTTCTTATGAAAATACTGTATATTATAACAGTATTCACCCCCGCTGCCGATGCCCATACAACCGCGCATAAACCCCATCATTCTGCAACAAATGCTCATGCCGCCCCTCCTCAATAATCTTACCTTCATCAAACACATACACCCGATCCGCTTGACGCACTGCACTTAAACGGTGAGCAATAATCAAAGTCGTTCGGTCGCGTAAAAACTGAGTTAAGGCTGCATGCAAATGATGCTCGGTTTCGGTATCTAAAGCGGAGGTCGCTTCATCCAAAATCACCACTTTAGGATTCGCTAAAATCATCCGTGCAATAGCGACGCGCTGCCGTTGTCCGCCAGATAAACGCACGCCGCGCTGGCCTAACAAAGTATCTAAGCCATTATCCATCGCCGCTATCGTTTCCCTTAACTGCGCAACCTCTAGCGCATGCCATAACACCTCATCAGGGAAATCTTGACCCAGCGTTAAATTCATCCGTACGGTGTCATTAAACAAAGCCGGATGTTGCAACACCGTGACCACATGCTCGCGCACGCGGTTTAAACCTATCTCAGTAATCGGGGCTTCATTGAAATAAATCTGACCGGATTGCGGCTGGTACAAACCTAATAACAATTGCACCAAAGTCGTTTTGCCGCCACCGCTCGCGCCCACGACGGCGACCTTTTCCCCTGCCGCGATATTTAAAGAAATCTGATCTAAAACTGGCGTTTGTCCATCATAAGAAAAACTCACTTTTTCTAAGCGAATTGAGGCGGTGGTTTTATCTTGAAACGGATTACAGCGGGCGGGGTAACGCGGTTCCCAATGCAAATCAAAAAGCTGATTGATGCGGCTTAATGCACCTTTCGCACTGTGGTAAGCATATTGAATATTCAGGATTTCTTGCATGGGGGCTAACATAAACCACAGGTAAGCAAACACCGCTAACATCTCGCCAATGGTTAAATCCGATAACAACACCATGAACATGCCCAAGGCGCGGAACACATCAAACCCGACTACGAACACGTTAAACGATAAACGGGTGGCGGCATCAGTTTTCCACGTATAGGCCACTGAATGCTGTCGCATCTCGCCTGCCGCATCGATGACGCGGTTTAAATAATAGCTTTCGCGGTTATTGGCGCGAATCTGTTGAATCGCTTCTAAGGTTTCCGTCAATACCTGCTGGAAATGTGCATAAGCGTGGTTTTCTGCTTTTTTTAAGGTTTTAACTTTGCGCCCTAGCTTGATAGTGGAATACACCACTAAGGGATTGACTAATAAAATAATCAAGGCTAATTGCCAGTGCATCCATAGCAACACAATCGCCGTGCCGATAATGCTTAAACTGGCGATCAGTAAGCGGCTGATACTTACTCCTAAAAACTGATCTAAAGTGTCTAAATCGGTGACTAAATGCGAAATAATTTGCCCACTGCCTAAAGTCTCATATTCGCGCATCGATACCCGTTGCAAGCGCAGCACTAAGGTTTTGCGCATATTGAAAATTACCGACTTAGCAATAATGGTGAATTGCCGCATTTGCACCACGCCCAACAGCAACACGCAAAAGCGTAAAAACACCGTGAACACCGTCACCGCGACAATGCTTAAAGTCGCGCCATGCCATGATTCAGGAAACCAATGATTAATACTCGCCACCAACCAACTGGGCTGATGTAACAACACTTCATCGACTAATAGCGGGATTAACAGCGGAATCGGCACGCTAAGCAGTGCCACACATAAGGCCACACAATGGGCAATGATTAATTCGCGGCGATGGGGCAAAACGAGGGCGAGAATATGCCGCCATTGATAGCCATGATTCAGCGGCTCTGGCGGAGGCAGGTTTAAAGACATGAGTTTTACAGCTTACAAACACGCAAAAGCCGACATGGAAGTCGGCTTTTGACGAAAAGTTGAGGATGTGAGTGCTTAGCTTAATGCTTAATCATTGTACTCTCAATGGTCTCATCATCATCCCACGCAGCTAAATCGAAACTTGGGTGCCATTGAGGTGCTTTTGGTTGTAAGGAGAAGTCAGTTTCTACTGTTTGTAGTCTTAACATCAATTCGTCTGCCGGTTGACCTGCAACTTGCGGCTTAGTGTCAAAAAACTTTTTCATCACTAGACTCCTCTTTTCTTAACTGGGATTGCCTTAATTCGTTTTGAGGGCAAATCCTCAATACTCAGATGAAAAAAAGCAATAAGCGTACCCAAACTTGCTTATGTACTCCTGCTTTAGCCAACTCAATCAATAATTAATGATTTTGTTATGAGTTAGGTAAGGCGGTGCTTTCTTCATGAGTAATAGGGTTATTGTTGAAGATATACCTTCTTACGTTGAAATGGCAGGATTTGCTTTATCAACGGGGTCTACCATACGATAACCGTTAATCGCCTAAACATTGGCCATTTTAAAGCAAATTTAGAGCATAAGCTGTGCCAAGCTTAGGTTTTGGCAAGAAAAGGACTTTTAAGCTAGCGTTTTTTGGCTATTTTGCTAAGCAAAACCGCCGTAAAATGCCTTTTCTTGGTAAAATATAGGGAAATGGACGATACTTTTAGGCAAATTTGGCGCATTGTTGCGCTTGCTACAAAAGCACGTCTTGTTACGACAGACTCTGCACAGTATGCGACAAGTAAGGTACAACAAACCTACAATTTGCGCTGCTAAAAGACACAACGCAAATACTGTGCAGTAGTATTAGGTTAATAGTTTTAACCCCGGTGGTAAAGCCTCGCCGACAATATATTGCTCGTCAGCGGCATCAGTGCTTGTAACTTCACTCACCATCGTTACCCATGATGGGGGCACTTGCGCTGTTTTTAAGCGCTTCAATACCTTTTCTCGCAAAGATGGATCAATATCGCGCACCCGATCACCACTTAAACGCGCCATCAAGGTTGCCGCCAAAGCTGCACCTTTTACCTTCTGCCAATTCAAGTCACAAATAACCGTTAACCATTCGCCGACCACCTCAGGCGCAAGCACGGTATGCGCACTGCCTTGCACCGGCACTCGCGCTCCTAAGCGACCTAACGCCCAGAATAAATACTCATTGCTTTGATCTTGTTGAATTTGCGCCAGCAACTGCGCCCCGCCCGCCACTTTATCCGCTGGTCGTGCTTGTTCTAACACGGCAAATAAACGCACCATGCCTTCATGACCACGCCGTTTAAAGGTCTCGACGGTTTTCTTCGCTGCCCGTTTAGGCGGTGGCGTTAGCCAAATCAGCAGAGATTCAGCAATTTCCTGTTGTGCTTCAGCAGGTAAGCCCCCCGCGACACGCCGCCACAGTGTCCACCATTCCGCCCAAACCGGTGCTTGATCATATTGCACCCCTTGCGTATAGACTTGCCACAACTGCTCAACGCGCCAATCATCTAACGGATAACCCACGCCCGGCCGCAAGCAAAAGCCTGCAAGGTTAAACCATACCTTTTCATGATCCACCGAACGCCGCCGCCGATTCATGCCCGCGAGCAGTGCGCCAAATAATTGCCGCAGCAAGGGTACTTCCCATTCCGTGCGTTTGCCGAGGATTTTCTCTAATTCAATGCGCAAGGTTTTGATGTTGTAACGCGCTGCATTGGCATTGCGTGCGCCATAAAACAGCGCGATTTGCTCCGCTGCTTCGCTAAAGCGTGGGTGTAAATTGTCACTGACAAGGCCGCTAAATTGCGCCGCCGTATTGCCGCGTAATTGAAATTCTAATTGCCAACGGCGCGGCGGTTGCTCAGCAACGCAGGCAAGGGCTAAAGTGCCGACTTCTGTTAACACGGTTTCTAATTGCACTGGCACTTGTTGGCGTGCCGGATCGTCGTCGTGTGCTGCGAGCACTGTTGCCACTGGCGGCAAAGTGTGAAAATCGTTGTTATTTAACTGCACTAATTCGCCCGCGTGATACTGCTGATCCGCCGTCGCTGACACCAAGTGAAAACGCACCGGCTGACCAACATGCAAGGCAAATTGATGTTCACTTAAACGCACTGGCTGATCTTCTTCCGTGCCGCGTGGCAGCAAGCAAACGCCGCGCTGGTCTTGCTGATCTTCTTCTGCTACTACGAGGAAATAACTACGCGCCGAACCGCCACCGATGCGTGGCTGTTTGCCTTGTCGCGCCAAAGCGTAAGCGACTGCGCCGCGTGCTACGGCTAATTCAGGATGTGTGTTATCTAATTCGATTAAGCTTTGTCCGCGCCAGTGCGTTAACAATTGCGATAAGCGTTGACGCACTAACTGACTGCTAAATACCCCGCCGTTTAACAAAATCGCATCCGGTAAACACGGCGCGTCATCCTCACGCCCCAAAGCTGCCTGCGCCACGTTTTGATGCCGTTGTAAAAAAGCGGCAAGGTGGCGGCTGATAGCAGCATCTGCCACATAAGGCAAACCGAATTCGACTAAGCCGCTGCGCTGACGTTTGGGCAACTCAGCAAAATCAGATAAAGGTAAAAAGCCATCGAGTAATAATTGCTGAACTTCGGCGCGGCTGAATTCAGCACTACGCGCCGCCCCGATCAAACGGCTACCACTGCCTAAAATGGTTACGCTGGCCTGCTCTGGCGCATTTTCCGCCAGCAAGCGTTCTTTAGCATGGCGACATTGTTGGATTAATTGCGACCACTGCGCGGGGCTGAGTTTCTGCCCGTTCAGGTTTAAACGCGGCTCGGCGATATGCGCCAAGGTTAAATCCATGTTATCGCCACCCAGCATTAAATGCTCACCCACCGCGATACGGCTTAAACGCGGCTCGCCTGCTTCGGTGTCGATACGGATTAAGGTTAAGTCGGTCGTGCCGCCGCCGACATCACACACTAATAACAAGCGGCTATCGTGTAATTGTGTAGCGAGTTGGTGTTGATGGCGATGCAACCAGTCATAGCAAGCCGCTTGTGGTTCTTCTAACAAGCGCACTTGTGGCAAACCGGCAAGACGGGCAGCGGACACGGTCAAACTACGCGCCGCTTCGTCAAACGAGGCAGGCACGGTTAACACAATGTCTTGTTGTTCTAATGGTGCATCAGGAAATTGCTGCAACCATGCGGCGCGAATATAGGCCAAATAGCTGGCACTGGCTTGCAAGGGCGAAATGCCTGCCACGCTGTCATCGCGTCCCCACGGCAAAATCGGCGCGGTGCGATCTACACCGGCATGCGATAACCAACTTTTAGCACTGCTCACCAAACGCCCACAGACTTGGCTACCTAAATGCTGGGCAAATTCGCCCATGATGGCAGGCGGTAATTCGTTAAATAATGTCGGTGTTGACCACGGTAATTGCCGTTGTGCGGGCGATAACTCGCTTTCCGCGTAGTGATAACGCACCGATGGCAACAAGGGACGGGCAGCGATTTCGCCCGCCGCCACTAATTGCTCAACGGCAAACAACTGCACGGTTTCATCCGGCGGACAACAATAGGCAACAACAGTGTGTGTGGTTCCGAGGTCAATACCAACCAAATAACGAGACATAACAGCTTTTAACTCATAGACAGGAAAGATATGCTATTAGTTTAACGGATTGAGTGGGTACATGTAGGGTGGAATAGGCGTAAGCCGTATTCCACCATGAGGCTTTGAAATCTGAACGATTTGCCTTGCAACACACTTATCCTGATAACCACTTGAAAATCTCAACGCTAACAATGTGCTGCGGTTTATGGTGGAATACGCTACGCTATTCCACCCTACATCACTCACCATGCCTTTTATGCTCGCTTATGAGGAGTCTGGTTCGTCATCATGGATCACAATTCAATCCGCGTATTATTCGCAACCTCTGAAGTCTTTCCGTTAGTTAAAACCGGTGGCTTAGCCGATATTAGCTTTGCATTGCCTAAAGCCCTGCGGCAGTTAGGGGTGGATGTGCGCTTATTAGTGCCTGCCTATCCTGTCATCAAACAACAGTTAGACTTAAAACCCGTTGACGATCCGATTCCACTGTTTCCCGTGTTAAACCAAGCTCCAGCACAATTGCTGCTCGGACAGTTGCCGGATACTGATGTGCCAGTTTACGCCATCGACAGCCCCGCTTTATTCGGGCGAGAAGGTGGGCCTTATCAAGACAGCATGGGCAACGATTGGGCGGATAATGCGTTACGTTTTGGCGTGTTATCGCGTATCGCGGCTTACTTCGGCGAGCACCGTTTTTCCTTTAAACCACATTTAGTACATTGTAACGATTGGCAAACCAGCCTCGCGCCTGCTTATTTACATTATGCACCTGCCAGCCATGCGAAAACCTTAATCAGTTTGCATAACGTGGCTTATCAAGGCGTATTCGATGCTGGGTTATTGCATTTGTTAGAACTGCCCGATGCCAGCTACCACATGCACGGCTTAGAGTATTATCAGCAACTCTCCTTTTTAAAAGCGGGCATTGTGTACGCCAATTGGGTGGCAACGGTTAGTCCCACCTATGCGCGAGAAATTCAAACGCCGACTTTTGGTTATGGCCTCGCCGGTTTGCTGGCTTCTCGACAACATGAATTAAGTGGCATTTTGAATGGCATCGATGCCAGTTGGAGTCCGGTCAATGATCCCTTGTTACCACACCATTACCACGCCGATGATTTAAGCGGTAAGGCGGCGAATAAGCATGCTTTGCGTAATCGCTTAGGCTTACATCATGCGCCAGAACGTCCATTAATTGGCTTGATTGGTCGTTTGGCTTATCAAAAAGGCTTGGATTTAGTGTTGCCGGTATTGCCGAATATTTTGGCGGAAGGGGCGCAAGTGGTGTTATTGGGTAGCGGCGATAAAGGGATGGAACAGCATTTACGCGAATTAGCCCAGCGTTATCAAGGTCAACTCAGCGTCACCATTGGCTATGATGAGGCGTTAGCACATCAAATCGAGGCCGGTAGCGACTTATTCTTAATGCCTTCACGCTTTGAGCCATGCGGTTTAAATCAGCTTTACAGCATGTGTTATGGCACGCTGCCAATTGTTCGGCGCACGGGTGGCTTAGCTGATACGGTAATCGATGTCACACCAACACATTTAGATCAAGGCATTGCCACCGGTTTTGTATTTGACTACGAAGACCCCGCGATTTTATTAAACACGGTGCAACGTGCTTTAGTGCTTTATCGTAGCCCTGAGTTATGGCGTTATGTGCAGCAAACTGCGATGCGCCGCGACTTCAGTTGGACGAAAAGCGCGGGCGATTATTTGGACTTATATCAGCACTTATTAGCCTGATTAAAAATAGGTTAATTGTCTGAAATAGTGTGATACATACTGAAACATTTTTTATACCCATTGAAATACAATGCAGTGTTATAATTTAACCTCACATTAAAGCACGATAACAACCGATAGTGCTGAATAATTAACACACATTGCTTTAGTAAGGCATTAATCTTACTGAAAAATTAATGCCATTTATAAAAAATAAATTCAGGTAGGTATCATCATGTCATTCAAACAATCATTAATTACTATTGCGAGCATAAGCTTGCTGTCGCTATCTTCTACTGTTTTCGCTACTTCGCTATCAGAAGATAAGCTAATTCGCGCTGATCAATTTTTTGCCCGCTGCACCCAAATTCGCTTTTATGAAAAAGGCAAAACCTTATTTGGTCAACAATATAAACGCTATATGGTGCGCTGTTCTGACGGCACACAAGCGGAGATTACAGGCTGGGAGGGTAATCAATGGTGTGTCGGGCGTGGGCGTTCGGAATGCACTAATAATCAGTTAGAAACGGCGAATAAGGCTTGTAAATAACAGGATTGCGCTGGCTTCTATTTTGTAGGTCGGATAAGGCTTTAGCCGTCATCCGACATGACACACCTGAAGTTTGAGCTAAGCCACTGATGGCGGATGACGGCTTGCGCCTTATCCGCCCTACGAAATATCTATTTCTTACCCAATGCCTTCACACACTGCTGCAAACCCTGCTTCAAATTCGGATAATACGGCTGAAACTCCAGCCCCTTGCAAATCCTGTCAATTTTTAAGCGTTTAGACTCAGATAAATACGACAGCATTTCGGGGCTAAATTGCTGTTGTGCTTCTGCCCATGAGATTTCCGGCGGACGTGCTATTTTCAATGCGTCAGCGACTTGGAAAAAATAATCTGTCATCGTGGTTGGGTTGCCATCGCTGATATTGTAAATGCCTTCTGCATCTGGCTCGCTGGCGAGTAAACAGGCTTCCACCAAATCATCAATGTGAATACGGTTGCTATAAGGCGATTCTGCTGCGGCAAGTACAGGTGTACCTGCTTTTAAGCGTTCAATCGGCAGGCGTTCTGCGCCATAAATACCCGCAACACGTAAAATCACCGTTGGTACACCGGTTTGTGCCTGCCATGCTTGCAACTGTGTTTCGGCATCAAGGCGACGTTGGGCGCGTTCAGTTTGTGGTTTAACCGGTTGTTGCTCGTCAATCCATTCTCCACCACAATCACCATAAACACCCGTGGTACTGATTAACACGATTTTGTCAGGATATTGCTTAGGTTTTAAGGCACTGAGCAAGGCGCGTAGGCGTGTGTCTTGAGAACCAGTTGCAGGTGGCGGCGCAAAGTAGTACAACACTGTATTATCAGTGGGTAATTCCGTGAGCATTCCAGCACTGTCTAAATTTCCGGGAACGGTAATAATGCCCAGTTGTTGTAAACGCTGATTGCTAGCACTGGAACGCACTAAGGCCATTACTTCCAGCTCATCGGTTTCTGAAAATACCTTTTCGGCTAGTTTTTGGCCTAGGTAGCCGCAGCCCATAATAAAAATATCTTGCATGCCCGTCTCGTCTGTGGTCGGATAGTCAGGTAAAATTCTTAAATTACTTAAACTTTGATAGTAAAATTAAAGTGAACTCTTAAATTTCAAGTAATGAGCGACTGAATAGCTATTCTTTACGCCTTCAGCCTAAGTCATTATATCGACAGATGTGCGTCAAGCCCTTAGACTATTTTGCTTTTGCTGTGTTCGCTCGTAGTGTACTTGCTAAGCTAGCAATAAAGTCATTTTCACCGAAATGAGGA
>QKBZ01000325.1 GCA_003245895.1 Beggiatoa sp. | reverse complement strand
CAGTGATAAAAACACGATCAACCCCTTGCCCTGAGGCCGCTGCTTTAATATTTTTAAATAAGGATTTTAATAAACCTTCACCATAGACTAAATCTGCATAACGCTGATTTTCATAGACTTGGGCGGTCATTACGGCATTAGCGAAATTATCGTATTCATCGATAAATAAATACAATAAATGTCCAGATAATTTAACCGCTGCTATTAGCGAACGAAAGGAAGCAATCGCATTATCTTCAATGATGATTTCTGTAGTAAGCTTATCTTTATAAATTTCGGCAAATTCTCTAAAAACAATATTTAAATACTGAAAAAAAGCTGTTTGTAGCTCCTCACTACTTTGCATAGGATGCACAGTCGAAAAATCCCACGTCATTACTAAATATTGATTACGTTTCTCTGTTGGTTGCTTACCTATCGCCAAATGACCAAACAACGCATCAAACTGATCTGCCTGTGCAATATCGTAATAATTTGACAGCATATTGATTAACAAGCTTTTACCAAAACGGCGCGGGCGTAGAAATAGTAGTTGCTTACCTGCTTGTTCGATCAAAGGGATGCGATCTGTACGGTCTATATACAAAAAGCCTTCTAAAATTAAGCTTTTAAAATCGCTGATTCCATACGCAAATTTCATATCAACACCCATTTTCACAAGAAGAACACTGTTTACAGTATGGCAGTCGCAGATGACAGTAAAGGCGGGTAGTCTCACAGGCTAGCAATAACCTGCAAGACTGAATCAGGAAAGGCGGGAAATAGCTGTATGCTTAAGCACTTAACTCAGCGATTGCATTGGCTAAGGCCAATACGCGCTTCGCTTCTTCGACGTGTAAATTCTCGATTAAACGACCATTCACCACCACAACGCCCTTGCCTTCGCTTTGCGCTTGATCCCAAGCGGCGATCACTTCTTGTGAATGAATCACTTCGGCTTCACTGGGGGCGAAAGTTTGGTTGGCGGCTTCAATTTGTTTTGGATGAATTAAGGTTTTGCCATCAAAGCCCATATCGCGGCCTTGTACGCAGGCATCACGATAACCGTCATCGTTGTTTAAATCTAAATACACACCATCGACGATTTCTACACCATGCGCCCGCGCTGCAATCACGCATAAACTTAATGGCACTAATAAACCAACGCGATCCGGCGTATGGCGCACCCGCATATCCTTGGCTAAATCAGACGTACCCATCACGATCACTTTCAAACGCGGTGCGCCTGCGATCTCGTTAATGTTCAACATGCCGCGAGGTGTTTCCGCCATGATCCAAATCGGTAACTGACGTTGCGCGTCAACTGAATCTAAAATCTTAACCGCGTCCGCAATTTGCTGCGCGCTTTCAATCTTCGGCAACAACACGCCATCAATCGGCAATGTCGCCACCGCTTTTAAATCAGCCTCGCCCCATTCGGTGTTTAAACCATTGACGCGAATGATCACCTCACGTTTACCATAACCACCGGCTGATACCGCTTGGCTAATTTGTTCACGGGCTTGCGCTTTGGCATCGGGTGACACTGCGTCTTCTAAATCGAGAATAAGTGCATCTGCGGGTAGGGTACGCGCCTTATCCAAAGCGCGCGCATTTGCACCGGGCATGTATAACACCGAACGGCGTGGACGTAAGCTTGCTTGCATTCCTTGACTCCCTTGCGTGGAATAACAGGGGCTAAGCGACACTTAACCCCTTATCACGATTTACATGCCAATCGTTTGCGCTTTTTGAATTAAATTCTCAGCCATTTTGATGCTGGCAACGTCAATTAAACGACCGTCTAAACTTACCGCGCCTTTACCTTCTTTACGCGCTTGCTCCATCGCTTCTAAAATACGACGGGCTTTGTCCACTTCCGCTTTTGACGGACTGAACACTTCGTTAGCTAATTCGATTTGTGAAGGATGGATTGCCCATTTGCCTTCATAACCTAAAATCGCGGCGCGTTTCGCGGCTGCTTTGTAAGCATCAGGATCGCTGAAATCGCCGAATGGGCCATCGATAGGACGTAAACCGTAAGCACGACACGCCACTAACATACGGGCTTGTGCAAAATGCCACATATCATTCCAGTGGAAATCGCGGTCGTCAGCTTCGCTTTTATCAGTTAACACACCGTATTCAGGATGTGCGCCACCGATTACCGTGGTACGAGCGCGGGTAGACGCAGCATAATCCGCTACACCAAAGCTCATGGCTTCTAAGCGTTTGCTAGATTGTGCAATGGCTTCTACGTTTGCCATGCCTAATGCAGTTTCAATCAAAATTTCAAAACCTAAGCGTTTTTCACGTTTTTTCGCGGTTTCGATTTGCGTCACTAACATATCAATGGCGTATAAGTCCGCAGGCACGCCTACTTTAGGAATCAACAACATATCTAAACGTGGGCAGTTTTCTACCACGTCGATAACATCTTTATACATGTAATGCGTGTCTAAGCCATTGATCCGCACCAACATGGTTTTATTACCCCAGTCGATGTCGTTTAAGGCTTCCACTACGTTTTTACGCGCACTTTCTTTCTCATCAGGAGAAATAGAATCTTCTAAGTCTAAGAAGATGCAATCCACATTAGACTGTGCCGCTTTTTCAAAAAAGCTAGGGTTTGAACCTGGCACGGCTAATTCAGAGCGGTGTAAACGAGGGGTGGCTTGTTCGATAATCGTTGCACTCATGCGTACTCAATTCCTTGTTGTTGGTCATGGAAAAGCGTCAAGATCAGCACAGCAAACTTGCTGAAAAAACTCATGACGTTAAGCATTTCCAATGTAGGGGGATCGGCTGAAAAAGGCAACCTTAAAAATAGAAGTGTTTGTTAATGGCGTTTGTATGTTGCCTATGAACGGTTTTGGGGATGGGTATCAAATGTGATGGTCGAGTAGCCCCAAGGAACTTCCCCTTGAGGCTCTCACAGAACCGAACGTGAAGCTCTCACTTCATTCGGCTCTTCTCATTCAACCATTGGAAAAAAAAAAGATTTACCCGAGAGCAAACCAACTTGGATAGCGACAGCGAAAAGCAGCAACTCTCCGCGCTGCCTGAGCATAGGTTTTCAATGTTTTGTACTTCCGCTTCGCCCATCGGGTGAGCTTTTGCTCAAAATGGAAGAG
>QKBZ01000335.1 GCA_003245895.1 Beggiatoa sp. | reverse complement strand
AGTTTTTGCTGTTTTCAAGTCTTATCAGACCCAAACGGCATAAAAAAATTGCATACTTTTTAAAGGCAGTAATGACGATAAAGCGGTTTAAAATCGGTACAATAGCACCGTTTACACCCTTGTCAGTTAGAATTTAGCACTCTCCACCTGAGAGTGCAAAAACGATTACATCGTATTTAAACATTGTTACTATTAGCAAGCTCAAGATAAACCCTTATACGGAACAAAAGGGCAATCGTGTTTGTGGGAAACAAACACTCACAGGTATGCGGGGCGTAATATCGCTACTTTACGATAGAAATGATGTGTGTAGGTCGCATCAGCAAAACCTCATGCAACATTGACGGCGGATGATGGCTTGCGCCTTATCCGCACAATTCATCAGCGGAGCCGCGTATACCCCACCCAGCCATGATTTTATCCCATGCAGAATCACTATGTTTGACAGTATTGGACTTATCGCCAAGCGCGGCGACCCGCGTGTAAAAGATACCTTACAAGCCTTGGTGCGGTATTTACAGCGCCAAAACTTAGAAATTGTCATTGACGCGCCTAGTGCACGTTTATTGACTGATAAAAATGTCAGTATTGCAGCCAATACAGAAGCACTCGGCACGCGTTGCGATTTAGTCATCGTCATCGGTGGCGATGGTACTTTATTGCAAGCCGCTCGCTTACTGGCAAAACATGATGTTGCCTTATTGGGGATTAATCTCGGACGGCTTGGTTTTCTGACCGATATTTGTCCCACACAAATGGAAGGCTTTTTAGACGAGATTTTAGGCGGTGCGTTTTTAGAAGAAGATCGTTTCTTGATTTACGCTGAAGTGTACCGCGATGGCCAGTGCATTTCCCATTCTAATGCGTTGAATGATATGGTAATTCATCGCTGGAACATGGCGCACATGCTGGCCTTTGAAACCACTATCAACGGACATTTTGTCAACCGACAACGCTCCGACGGTTTAGTGATTGCCACCCCAACCGGCTCTACTGCTTATGCTTTATCCGGCGGTGGCCCGATCATTCACCCGTCGTTAAATGCCTTGGTGTTAGTGTCGATTTGTCCGCACACCTTAAGCAATCGTCCAATCGTTATCGATGGCGATAGTTGCATTAATTTGACCATTGATCCCAAGCAAGCCGGTCAAGCACAGCTTAGTTGCGATGGGGTATTAGCGCAGCAAGTCATCCCCGGAGATCGCATTGTGATTGAAAAGCGGCAACATATTCGCTTAATACATCCGCAAGGGCATGATCATTACGCTACCTTGCGTGCAAAATTGGATTGGGGTAAAGCCGTTTAAGCCCCTTGGCCTCTACCGTTTGCCAGTTAATGACACAGTTATGTTACACAGTTTACATATCGAGAATTTTGCCATTGTTGAACGTCAGGAAGTTACGTTTAGCCACGGTTTAACCACGTTAACGGGTGAAACAGGGGCAGGAAAATCCATTTTAATCGATGCCTTAGGCATGGTATTAGGCGAACGCGCCGACAGCAGTATCGTGCGCCAAGGTTGCGAAAACGCCCAAATTGCCGCCCAGTTTAGCCTTGACCCAAGTGCGACCGAGTGGCTACAACAACATGATCTCGCCAGCGAGGAAGAAGCCGACGACTGTTTAATTCGGCGCGTGATTAATGAAAAAGGCCGCTCGCGCTGTTATGTCAATGACCGCCCTGTTTCACTGCAAATTTTGAAACAGTTAGGTGAGCAATTAGTCGATATTCACGGTCAACACGCGCATCAATCCTTGCTCAAGTTAGAAGTGCAGCGTCAATTATTAGACGCAATGGCAGATGACCCCACACCCTTACAAAATGTCGCCGCCAGTTATCGACAATGGCGCGACAGTTCTCAAGCTTTAGCGGCACTCGGCGGCGAATCGAGCGACCGCGAGGCGCGTTTAGCTTTGTTACGCTATCAAGTGCAAGAGTTAGAAGGTTTTGAACTGACAGAAACCGCCTTACAACAATTAGAAGACGAACATAAATTGCTGGCGAATGCCAATCGTTTGGTGGAAAACACGCAAGCGGCGTTGCATTGCTTAGATTCTGAAGATGGTACAGCGGCCTTAGATTTGCTAAACCAAGCCAGCCGAGAATTAAGCGAGGTGCAAGCTTTTGATGAACGCTTAAGCGATTTAAGCGGTCAATTGGATGGTTTAGTGATTCAAGCACAAGACATCGTCAGCGAATTGCGCCACTACTTACACCACCTTGATATTGACCCTGTTCGCTTGCAACAAGTCGAGCAAACCATTTCTGATTTACAAGACCTTGCCCGTAAACATCGGGTGACTGTTGCCGATTTGCCGCGTTATTTTAACGAATTAGTGCAGCAATTAAGCGAGTTAGAAAACTACGAGCAACGCGCCGCCCATTTAGAGCAAGAAGTACAACGCAGCTTAGCGCAGTATCATGAAGCTGCCGCCGTATTGCACCGTCAGCGCACGCAACAAGCTAAAACCTTAGCGACCCAAATTACCGACAACATGCGCCCCTTAGGCATGTCTGGCGGGCAAATCGTGATTGAAGTCACGCCCTTAATGCAAGCTGCGCCCAGTGCCAGCGGACAAGATAAGGTTGAATTCTTAGTCAGTGCCAATCCGGGGCAAAGTCCTAAACCTTTGCATAAAGTGGCTTCAGGCGGTGAGTTATCGCGTATTAGTCTCGCCATTCAAGTGATTACTGCGCAACGCAGTGGCGTACCGACGCTGATTTTTGACGAGGTGGATGTGGGTATTGGCGGCGGAGTGGCGGAAATTGTTGGCAAGTTATTACGCCAATTAGGTGAACAACGCCAAGTGTTATGCATTACACATCTGCCGCAAGTGGCCTGCCAAGGTGAACAGCATTTACAAGTGAGTAAAACCATTGGCAAAAATCACACGCAAACGCAGATTATGTTATTAGATGAACAACAGCGTGTAACAGAAATTGCCCGCATGTTAGGCGGGGTGGAAATTACCGCACAAACCTTAGCGCATGCCGCAGAAATGCTGCAATGGCGTGTGGCTTCTTAAACAATTTTATCGTAACAAATAAGCTCATGCTTTAACATAAAATTAAAATTGTTAAATCGCGTTTAAGGTTAGTTTGAGATTATATGAGTTAAGGTTAACTTTGCAGAAAAAAA
>QKBZ01000229.1 GCA_003245895.1 Beggiatoa sp. | reverse complement strand
GTTTTAACCTTATTAAACCCTGAAGAAGACCCGTTAGGTACGGGCTATCATATTATTCAATCTAAAATCGCCATAGGCTCCGGCGGCATTTACGGCAAAGGCTGGCTAAATGGCACCCAGTCACATTTAGAATTTTTGCCCGAGCGCTCAACCGACTTTATTTTTGCGGTATTAAGTGAAGAATTTGGTTTAATCGGCGTATTAATTTTGCTGACTTTATATATGTTTATCTTGACCCGAGGCATGATGATTGCTGCCCAAGCGCAAGGCACATTTGCCCGTTTATTAGCAGGCAGCTTAGTCTTAACCTTCTTCGTGTATATCTTTGTCAATATGGGCATGGTGTCTGGCTTATTACCCGTCGTAGGTTTGCCGTTACCGTTGATTAGTTATGGCGGAACTTCAATTGTGACTTTAATGGCGAGTTTTGGGCTGTTAATGGGCGTGCATACCCATAAGCGTTTGTTGTCGGGTTGATGGCGAAAGACTGTGCCCTCCCAGAGCATTGCTATTAAGTTAAGCAATGTTGTAGCTCGGATAAGGCGACAACCGTTATCCAACATAACACCGTTGAAGCTTGCACCAAGCCACTTGCGGCGGATGACGGCTAACGCCTTATCCGCCCTACAAGACTATTAAATCACCAACCACAGGAAACCACTAAATGTCTTTAACCGTCGTTGCTACCCGTCCCATTGACGGGCAGAAAGCAGGAACCTCTGGTTTAAGAAAAAAAGTTGCTGTTTTTCAACAAGCACAGTATTTAGAAAATTTCGTCCAATCGATTTTTAACGCCTTAACCGACTATCAAGGACAAACGTTAGTGGTCGGCGGCGATGGGCGTTACTACAACGATACTGCGATTCAAACTATTTTAGCGATGGCAGCCGCCAACGGTTTTGGACGGGTGTTAGTCGGGCAAAACGGCATTTTATCCACGCCTGCCGCCTCTGCCGTGATTCGACATCATAAAGCCTTCGGCGGCATTATTTTGTCGGCAAGCCATAACATGGGCGGTGTTGACGGTGATTTCGGCATTAAATACAACATCAACAACGGCGGCCCCGCACCGGAAAAAATCACCGATGCAATTTATGCCTGCACACAAGTAATTGAATCTTATAAAATATTAAGCGATTCACCTGCCGTTGATTTAAGCCAATTAGGCAGCACGCAATTAGGCGAGATGACAGTGGAAGTCATCGATTCAGTGGCAATTTATGCCGATTTAATGGCAAGCTTATTCGATTTTGAACAAATCCGCGCCTTATTCGCCTCCGGTTTCCGTATGCGCTTCGATGCCATGCACGCAGTGACAGGGCCTTATGCGAAAACCATTTTAGAACAGCAGTTAAACGCGCCTGAAGGCACGGTGTTAAACGCGACACCTCTGCCTGATTTTGGCGGCGGACATCCTGATCCTAATCTGACTTATGCACATGAATTAGTCGATATTTTATATGGCGAAGACGCGCCAGACTTTGGTGCTGCCTCTGATGGTGACGGCGACCGTAATATGATTTTAGGTCGTGGCTTCTTCGTCACGCCGTCGGATAGTCTCGCGGTATTAGCGGCTAACGCGCAATTAGTCCCCGCTTACCAACAAGGTTTAGCTGGTATCGCCCGCTCTATGCCCACCAGTGCCGCCGCAGATCGCGTGGCGGCTAAACTCGGCATTCCCAGTTTTGAAACGCCAACAGGTTGGAAATTCTTCGGCAATTTGCTCGATGCCGGTCAAGTCACCTTATGCGGTGAAGAAAGTTTCGGCACAGGCTCTAACCATGTACGCGAAAAAGATGGCTTATGGGCGGTTTTATTCTGGTTGAATGTGTTGGCAGCGCGTCGCCAGTCCGTCGCCGATATTTTGCAACAACATTGGGCAGAGTTTGGACGCAATTTTTACACGCGGCATGATTATGAAGGCGTAGACAGTGCGGCGGCAAAACAGTTAATGGATGGCTTAAAAGGGCAATTTGCTAGCTTAACGGGTCAAAGTTTTGGCAATCGCACTGTGCAATTATGTGATGATTTCAGCTACACCGATCCGGTTGACGGCAGCGTTAGCCAAGGCCAAGGCGTGCGCATTTTATTTGCAGACGGTGCGCGTTTAGTGTTCCGTTTATCTGGTACCGGCACAGAAGGTGCAACATTACGGCTTTATATTGAAGCGTTTAGCACCGACAGCGCGCAGCAACAGCAAGATGCACAGACTGCATTAGCCGATTTAATTCAGTTAGCGGATCAGGTTGCAGGCATTCAACGCTGGACGGGACGGGCTGAACCTTCTGTGATTACCTAAAATTCTGCATGGTCGTAGGGCGGATAAGGCGCAAGCCGCCATCCGCCGTGACGTTTGCTGTCTGAATCAGAATTTACAGGATTAAAGCATTTTCAGAATGAACGGTGCAGAAATCTGAAGCATGTTCAATCCTATAAATTCTAATTCAAACACTGTGCAGAACTGAGCGTCGGATGACGGCTTGCGCCTTATCCGACCTACAAATTCGTGAAACGATTTTCTAAACCCCAAGGAATTTGATACCCATGTCTATTTTTCGCGCCTATGATATTCGAGGCATCGTCGGTGAAGGCTTAACCCCTGAATCAGTGAAACAAATTGGTCAATCCATCGGCAGCGAAGCCGCTGCACGCGGACAAGAAACCGTAGTCGTAGCGCGTGATGGTCGTTTATCAGGGCCTGATTTATTAGAAGCCTTGATGCAAGGTTTACAAGCCGCAGGGCGCAAAGTGATTAACATCGGCATGATGCCAACGCCCGTGCTGTATTTTGCCACTTATCATTTACAAACCGGCAGCGGCGTGATGTTAACTGGCAGTCATAATCCGCCAAATTACAACGGCATGAAAATCATGATCGGCGGTGAAACCTTGTTTGATCAAGCTATTCAACGCTTAAAACAACGCATTGATAATCAAGAATTAATCAGCGGCGACGGTCAGCGCAGCGAAGTCGATTTAAAAACCGCTTACATTGACCGCATTACTAGCGATGTGAAATTGGCGCGTCCGTTTAAATTAGTCATCGACTGCGGCAATGGTGTTGCCGGTGCGATTGCCCCTGAATTATTCCGCGCCTTAGGCTGCGAAGTGATCGAATTATTCTGCGATGTTGACGGACATTTTCCTAACCATCATCCAGACCCCAGCAAGCCTGAAAACTTACGCGATTTAGTCGCCGCAGTGAAAGAACATAATGCTGATTTAGGTTTTGCCTTTGATGGCGACGCGGATCGTTTAGGCGTTGTTGATGCCACTGGTAAAGTCATCTGGCCTGATCGTCAAATGATGTTATATGCTGCCGATGTGTTAAGCCGCAATGCAGGTGCGAAGATTATTTACGACGTGAAATGCAGCCGCCATTTAACCCACGCTATCGAACGCGCAGGCGGTGATCCTGTGATGTGGAAAACCGGTCATTCTTTCATCAAGACTAAAATTAAAGAAAGCGGTGCCGAATTAGGCGGCGAAATGAGCGGTCATATTTTCTTCAAAGAACGCTGGTATGGCTTTGACGACGCTTTATACACTGGCGCACGTTTATTAGAAATTTTGTCTAAAGACAGCCGCACCCCGACCGAGATTTTCAGCGAATTACCCGACGCGGTGAACACGCCAGAACTGAATTTAAACACAGAAGAAGGCGAGAATTTCGCTTTAATGGAACGCATCCGCGCCAATTTCACATTTGACGGCGGCGAGATTACGACCATTGACGGCTTACGAGTGGATTTCCCAGACGGCTGGGGTTTAGTACGCGCCTCGAATACCACACCTTGCTTAGTGTTGCGCTTTGAAGGTGACAGCCAAGCGGCATTAGATCGGATTCAATTGCAATTCCGTGCGCAGTTTAATGCGTTGGATCATAGTTTGAGTTTGCCGTTTTAGTTGAAAGATTTTGAGGTTTTCTCGTTCCCAAATGCCGAGGCTGTAAAAGAACTGGCAAAAACACCAATTTTTCGCTTGTAAGTTATTGATTCTTCGTTGTCGAACAATGCAAAAATGGAGTTCTTTTACAGTCTCGCCATTTGGGAATGCAGTCGTGACGTGCCACGTCACGAGTGAACTAAACGACGGATTTAGTTCGATCTTGGAACAAACCCGCGACGCAGCGCGTCGTGACTGCATTCCCACGCAAAGCGCGTGGGAACGAGAAACCACTTGTTTTTACAACAAATATTTCGTCGAACTTAGTTCTCCGCGTTCGCACCGCAAAAAGACGCGGTGCAAACCCTACAACGCTCTTAAGTTAATGGCAGTGCTACTAACCGCGTTGCAATAAATCGCGCAATTCGATTAAACCCGCATTGGCGCGAGAAATATAGGCTGCCATCACTAAAGAATGGTTTGCAAACAAGCCAAAATCAGAGCCGTTTAAAATCATTGGACTCCACACTGTGCGTTGTGTGGCTTCTAATTCACGAATGATTTGTTGCAAGCTTACTTCGGCATTTTTCTTGGCTAATACATCTTTAAAATCGACTTCAATGGCGCGTAATAAATGCAGTAATGCCCATGCAGTGCCGCGCGTTTCATAAAATACATCGTCAATTTCCATCCAAGACGTTTTGGCAGTTAATGCGCTGTCTTGCGCAGTAGAGCGTTTTGCTTCTGCGTCACCGGCTAAATCCGTATTTAAACGCTCTTGTCCAACGCTGGCACTTAACTGTTGTGATAAACCGCCTAAACGACGGGAAACTGTTTTTAACCAATCATTTAAGTTATCTGCGCGTGAGAAAAACTGTGCATCTTGTTTGCTTGGGTCGGATAAGGTTTTTAAGTAAACTTCTAAATATTTAATCCCTTTAGCATATTCTTTTTCCGCAGCAGGAATCATCCACGCAGTGCTGTCTACGTTAAACTGTGGTTCCGCTTTAGCTAAACTTTCGTTTTCACCGCCTAAGGTTTGTGAGCGGCTAATGTCGTTGCGTAAGGCTTTGGTGAAATCACGCACTTGCTGCAACACGCCGAATTCCCAGTTAGGAATGTTATCCATTAACACACCTGGAGGGGTCATATCATTGCTCAAATAGCCACCGGGTTTATCTAATAAAGTATTCGCAACTTCAATCAGAGTCGAGGTAGTGACATAACCCGTTACTACCTTTTCATTGTGTGCTTGTGCGCGTTGTTCAGCAACGGCGTTAACATCAAATGCGTCCGGTTCAAAGCCCCAATAAACACTTAATAAAAATAGCAATACTGCAAGCGTACAGATAGCCGCGATCACAGACCAAAACACACCACTTTGTTTAGGGTTATATAAATCAAATAGGCGTTTGGTGCGGCTTGGTTTAGTTGCAGGAGGCGTTGGGATAGGGGTTGACTCTGTTGCGGGCGATTGTTCGCTCATTGACATCTCCTTTGATTATGAAAGCGAGTGGAAAATATAAAGATTGTGTTTGAAATATGGTTATGACCCGCAACTTTTACTAGAGCCTTTACGCTAATACTGTCAGCATGATCGGTAAACTTAAGGCCGCTAACAAGGTTTGTAAGGTAATGATATTGGCCATTAAGGTGTAATCACCGCCCATTTGGCGGGCTAAGATGTAAGACGAGGTTGCGGTGGGCAAAGCGGCAAACATTACCGCTAAATAACGCATTTCCTCAGTAATGGCTAACAAGTGGCAGCCTGCCCAAACACAGGTCGGAAATACAATCAGTTTTATGCTAGAACTGATAAATAAGGGCAGTTGTGCATGGCGAATAGCACTGAAACGCAACGCAGCCCCTACAGCCAATAAACCCAACGGCAATGTCGCACTGCCTAAAATGCTTAAGGTGTGTTGTAAAGCACTGGGCAACGGGATATTTAACAAGTTGAGACTAATGCCAATAACACAGCCGAGCACCAAGGGGTTACGCGATAAGGCTGTGACCACAGTGCGCCAATGTGCGGGTTTATGCGAGGCATAATGCGCTAACACGATGACACATAAAGTATTGAGCAAAGGCACCATTGCAATTAAAGCCACGGCTGAAATAACTACGCCTAATGAGGGTGATAACATCAAAGCGATGGCTAAGCCTAAATAACTGTTAAAACGTACTCCGCCTTGAAACACTGAACTAAATGCCGCGCCGGAAATGGGTAACATGGGGCGCAAGAGTACAATTAATAAAGACATCAAGCATACTGTACCGCTTAACACTAGGGCGGTCGGCACGATGTGGGCATCAGACAATGGTGCAGTCGATAATTTATTAATTAACAAAGCAGGGAAAAACACAAAATAGGTCATCTTTTCCAGCGAAGGCCAGAAACTTTCGTCAAAAAATTTAAAATGATTTAACAAATAACCTAGTAAAATAATGAGAAATAAAGGGATTAAGGTCAAACTGACAGCAAACATATTACAAACACCTACTATGGAGATACGCTGATGACGCGACTGACGACAATCCAAGGTGACATTACAGAGTTACACGTTGATGCCATTGTTAATGCTGCCAACCGTTCTTTATTAGGCGGTGGCGGCGTAGATGGTGCAATTCACCGCGCTGCGGGGTCTGAGTTGTTAGCGGAATGTCGTACTTTAAATGGCTGTGCGACAGGGGAGGCGAAAATTACTAAAGGTTATAAACTCCCTGCACGCTATGTGATTCACACCGTGGGGCCGGTTTGGAATGGCGGCCATCATCGAGAAGCGGAATTGTTAGCCGATTGCTATCGTAACAGTTTACAACTGGCAATGGCGTACCAGATTCACAGCATTGCATTTCCGGCAATTAGCTGCGGTGTGTATCGTTATCCTATTGAGCAGGCGACACAAGTGGCAATTTCAACCGTGCGTGAGTGGATAAAAGTACATCCAGATTTGTTGGATACGGTGTATTTCGTCGCTTTTGATCAAACGATTGAACACATCTATCAGCGACAATTGGCACAAGATTAAGTGTAGGTTAAATTAACAGCCAATTTATTACAAAATGTAAGTGATATAGCGGATAAATTTAGCTGTTCTTAAGCAAAAACAGCCTGATTCTTGCTTTTTTTGAGAGTACTTGTGTATACAGTTGTAGCGATGTGGGGAAGTGAACTACATCACTCTAGCAAATCTGAATTTGATGGGATATGTGTTAAAAACAATCCGTTTTTCGTTCCCATGATGTTTTTTGTAGGGCGGATAAGGCGTAAGCCGTCATCCGCCGCAAGTGGCTTGGTGCAAGCTTCGACTGTGTTATGTCGGATGACGGCTACGCCTTATCCAACCTACAAAATTTACTCGTGACGTAGCACGTCATGACTGCATTCCCAAATGACATTTGGGAACGAGTTAGCAATTGTTTTTGAAAAAATTTCGTCTAAATCGAGCCTAACAAACAATAATGAGGTGAAAAATGCCAGCAACAAAAGCGTTTTTTATGTTACGTCTGAATGATCACATCCAATACTTAAAGAAAATCGAAAAAACCTTAGACGGTAAAGGCGATTTTCAAGGCACGGATTGTCATGAATGTAAGTTGGGGCAGTGGTTATACCACGAAGGACGCACGGAAGTTGCCG
This sequence comes from Beggiatoa sp., assembly GCA_003245895.1. Classification (GTDB taxonomy): domain Bacteria; phylum Pseudomonadota; class Gammaproteobacteria; order Beggiatoales; family Beggiatoaceae; genus SZUA-411. The sequence continues at coordinate 4,259 of QKBZ01000229.1, read as the reverse complement.
CTTTGCAAGATGGCACAGCGCAAGCCTTGTTTGACAGTTTATTTGAGCCGCATGAACAATTTCACCGCGTGAGCCAAGAGGCCATTGCCAAAGCCAAAGCAGGCGATATAAGTGGTGCGCGGCTTGATGCCACTGAAATGTATAAGCTTTCTAATGTGATTTCACAAAAATTATTAGCATTAGATAAATACTAAGCAGCAAAAATGGTACTGAAGTAATCACTCAAACAAGGTTTTTCTGACTGGTGGTATCGTGTACCCTAAAAAACCAGACAGAAAAACGTTGTTGAGTGTGAACTCATGTGGGATGAGATGTACCGGCAGGCGTTCTGCGAGAGGCTAGAACCTTGGTAATAAAGAATGGACTGAAGTCATTAAACAACCAATAAATTAATATTTTTCTTCAGCTTTTTCATGGCATTGTTTTCGATTTGGCGAATGCGTTCCGCAGACACTTGATATTGTTCTGCTAATTCTTGCAAAGTTGCTTTGTTTTCCGACAACCAGCGTTTTTTCAAGATGTCTTGACTACGAGGGTCTAATTTCTGCAAAGCTTGGTGCAATTGGTCGTGTCCGTGATCTTCCCATTCATCTTGCTCAATCACAGAAGCAGGGTCATAGCGTACATCTTCTAAATAACCCGCAGGTGATAACACTTCGTTATCTTCGTCACTATCAGAAGGCGCATCAAACGCCATATCGTGCATGCTTAAACGTGTTTCCATTTCTAACACGTCTTTAGTGCTCACACCTAAATCGCGTGCTACGCACTCAACTTCATCTTGTGTTAACCAGCCCAAGCGTTTTTTCGCGCTGCGCAAGTTAAAAAACAATTTACGTTGTGATTTGGTGGTTGCCACTTTCACGATACGCCAGTTGCGTAAAATATACTCGTGAATTTCTGCCCGAATCCAATGCACTGCGAATGAAACCAAGCGTACACCAACAGTCGGATCAAAGCGTTTTACTGCTTTCATCAAACCGATATTGCCTTCTTGAATTAAATCCGATTGTGGTAAACCATAGCCACGGTAGCTGTGGGCAATGTGCATCACGAAGCGAAGATGGGACATAACTAACACGCGAGCTGAATCTAAATCTTCATTAGCGCGTAATTGTTCAGCCAGCGCACGTTCTTCTTCGGCGCTTAACATTGGGATGGCTTTAATGGCCTGCGCATAGCCTTCGATGCTTGGGCCAGGTACTGCAAGCTGTATATTCAGACTTAATCCATTTGACATGAGCGGTGTCTCCCCTGTTTTACGTTGGCTTCAGTACTCAAAATCAAGTATTTAACTAAATACTTTAAGGTCAAGTCACTTTAATAAAGTGGTGCTGTATTAAGTGTCTTGGTAAGAATCAGTAAACCTAGTTTAAGACTCAGGTATTATTATGTCAATATGTTTAGAATGGGTTTAAGTATAAGATTTGTCTATCTAGCGATAGATGTCTGACAGTGACTATCCTAGTTGAGCAAATGCGATTTTTGAATAGGGGAAAACCCTTACCCATTATTGACTTGCATAAGTTTTGTATAATAAACATGATCGACTCAGTTATTTGACTGAGAGGGTGAAAATACCTTGTTGACACGATGTGTCATTGCTTCCCCCCGACTTCTTGCATAACCGTTGGATACATCTTTTTATGAATGAGCGTTTTGAACAATTAATTAGTTGGCTGCAACAGCAGACCGGACAAAGTGAAATACAATTAACACCGGCTTCAAGCGACGCAAGTTTCCGTCGTTATTTTCGGCTACAACAGACCAACGGTTCTTATATCGTGATGGACGCACCACCACCGCAAGAAGACTGCCGCCCGTTTATTGCGGTCGCCACGCAGTTACGGGCTGCGGGGGTAAATGTGCCTGAGATTTTCGCTAGTGATGTCGAGCAAGGTTTTTTATTGTTAACCGATTTCGGTTCTACCCTCTATTTACAGCAATTGGCTGCGGATACGGTTGATACTTTATATCAGGCTGCGCTTAAGGCTTTATTAAGACTGCAACAAACCGATAGCAGTCAGTTGCCGCCTTACGATGCCGAGTTATTGCACCGAGAAATGCACTTGTTTAGCGACTGGTTAGTCGGCACACATTTGCAAATCACGCTGAGTGCAGAAGAACAAACCGCTTTATACGACTGTTTCCAACAGTTGGCGGACTCGGCTTTGGCACAGCCACAAGTGTTTGTGCATCGTGATTACCATTCACGCAACTTAATGTATTTAGACGACTCAATACTAAACCCTGCCATTCTTGATTTTCAAGACGCGGTTAAAGGTGCGGTGACTTATGATCTCGTATCTCTCTTACGAGATTGTTACATTCAGTGGCCTTTAGCACAGATACACGCTTGGGTAGAGCAATATCAAGACCAGTTGCAGCAAGCGGGCGTGATTGCGCCAGTCAGTCGTGAGACATTCTTGCAATGGTTTGATTGGATGGGGATTCAACGCCATTTAAAAGCCAGCGGCATTTTTGCCCGCTTGTTTTACCGCGATGGCAAGGACGGTTATTTGGCTGATATCCCCCGCACGTTGGGGTATATCAGCAGTGTGATCCCGAATTACCCCAGTTTAGCTCCTTTACAACAGTTGCTTGAGCAACGTGTGTTACCCGCGTTACAGGAAAAATAATCATTATGCGTGCCATGATTTTAGCCGCTGGGCGCGGCGAGCGAATGCGCCCATTAACCGATTGTACGCCCAAGCCATTAATTTCTGTCGGGCGTTATCGATTGATTGAGTACCATTTATTGCGTTTAGCGCGTGCCGGTTTTACTGAGGTGGTGATCAATCATGCGTGGTTAGGGGAGCAGATTGAGGCGGCGTTAGGTGATGGCGCGCGGTATGGTTTACGCATTTTTTATTCGCCAGAGGGTGAGGCGTTGGAAACCGGCGGCGGGATTTTTCAAGCGTTGCCGTTGTTGGGGGATGCGCCGTTTTTAGTGGTAAATGGCGATGTGTGGACGGATTACCCGTTTCAGCGTGTGCGCGAGTTGTCCTTGTCAGGCTTAGCGCATTTGGTGTTAGTGGATAATCCGCCACAGCATCCGCGTGGTGATTTTCATTTGTCTGCTGGGCGTGTGCTGGCAGCGGGGGAGCCTAAGTTCACTTTTAGCGGGATTGGGGTTTATCATCCTGATGTGTTTGCGGGATGTTCTCAAGGTCGATTTTCTTTAGTACCTTTGTTATTAAAAAGTATGGAGTCGGGCTTGGTGAGTGGTGAGCATTATGACGGGGTTTGGCATGATGTGGGGACGGTGGAGAGGTTGCAGGGGTTAAGGGAGTCTGTGGGGGAGATGGAGTTGGTGTAAAGGGGGTTTTCTGTGTTTGGGGTTTGGGTTACAGTTTTAAGCCGAATTTTACTTGACTATGATGACATCAGTGATGAAAACTTAGAAAAGTTAAGCCTGATGTCATAAATTATTATGTTTAGTTAATATTTATAAAAGAGCAAAAAATGTCTGAAGAAACTGATTTTGAGTATGCTGAAGAATTGTCCGAAAGTGGAGAAAAAATTGGTATTGAAAAGTATGAAGATGATATGGAAATATCAGAACCATTTGATCCAGAAAGTATTTCAATAGAACATAAAATTGTTCCTATGGATACTCTAATCAGAAGATTGAAGCAAAAATCTATTCGTTTAGCTCCAAAATTCCAACGGAAAGAAGTTTGGAATAAAACTCTTAAAAGTAGACTTATTGAGTCCATCATGCTTAAAATTCCATTACCTATGTTTTATGTAGCAGCAGATGAAAATGGAAATTGGGAAGTTGTTGATGGATTACAAAGGCTTTCCACTATTAGAGATTTTATTATTGGTGATGGAAAGGGAAATGGATTTTTTTTAGAAAACTTAGAGTTTTTAGGTAATAAATTTAATGACAAAACATTTTTTAACATCAAAAATATTGATGCCATGCAAAAAATTGCAAACACTATTTTAGAAACGGAGATGAGATTTATTATAATTAATCCAAAAACATCTGAGGAAGTTAAACGTAATATTTTTAAACGTATTAATACAGGAGGTATGCCATTAACTCCTCAAGAAATTCGACATGCTCTATATCAAGGAAAATCATCAGATTTGTTAGAAAAACTAGCAGGCATTAAAGAATTTAAAGATATTATTGATAATAAAAACTATGATAGTAGAATGGCTGCTAGAGAGCTAATATTATGGTTTATTTCATTTTCTTTATTTGAAAGAAGCTCCTATAAACCAACAATAGATACATGGCTTAGTAA
>QKBZ01000207.1 GCA_003245895.1 Beggiatoa sp. | reverse complement strand
GGTATAGTGACAACAACCTGTGTTTAATGGCGTTTTGTGAATACGGGGACGTGTTGGAAAATGATTAGACCGCAAGTGTGATCTAATAGTAGTTATGATTTATTTATAATAGGAGTTTTCTAGTGAAACCATGGACATCAGGGCCAAGAGAATTATTGGAACATGCCATAGATCATTTTAAAAAAGGTTCCGCTTTTGATCATCGGATTGCTTTTATAAGTATTGATAATGCTGTTGAGCTAATGATTAAAACGTATCTTGGCCTTCCTAAAAGAATTAGGAACACGGATGGCCCTGCCAGAAGAAAGTTAAGTGATGCATCAAACAGTTTTCCAGAGTTACTTGATTTACTTGATGAGTTTGGGGCTGAAAAAATAGAAGGTATTAACTTGGGGGATATTGAATGGTATCACCGCATTAGAAATACTTTATACCATGATGGAAATGGTGTTACTGTAGATAATGAAAAAGTTGATAGCTATTTACAAATATCCGTAATTTTATTTAATTCTCTATTTAATGAGGATTTTAGTGCTGAGGTTCCATTAGAGCCTGCTAGTATAGTAGGAGAAATAGTAATTAGATCCTCTCAATTAGAACATAACTTGAATATTTTATATAAAGAGCATTTTCCTGAAAATAGAGATCGAAAAGTGCCAATTATTAAGGCTGTACAAAATCTTTCGGAAAAAGGGGTTTTATCTGAAAGCATGGCGAAACAAATAAAAGAGGCTTATAGTACCCGAAATGAAGCAGTCCATAGTGCTGGACAAGTTAATGCACAAACTGTTAAACAAGCAGCAGAAAAATTAGCAGAGTTAACATCAGAACTAGTCAAGAAAGTCGCAATGCTGTTAGCGGTGTAAAAAAGTTTTGTCGCGGAATTGCGTGCATAATTGACAAGCACATAACTTGTCATTCAAGGCCGACCACCTGCTGTCGGGCTAGGTCTATGGCAGCGGGTATCTGCTTAGCTCAGACATTATACAGGAAAATACAGTGGCATTTAAAACTGACGGTGGTGGAATAGCTTTTAAATGCAATGATATAAAATTGTTGTGCAAGGCATCGACTTGGGGTACTAAGCTTTCCCAATTGCACAGGCAAAAAGGTGCAGTCAGAATAATCACATATTCTTTACCAAGAGTTGAATATATCAAAGAACAATTCAATCGAAGACCTAGTAATATTTATATCATTTGTCATGAAAAGTTTGTTGATGTAGCCAATCAAGTAAAGGCATTATATCCAGAAATTTGTTTTGCAATTAACGCTGAAGTACATTCAAAGGTATTGCTCATAGAACCACATACAGTTTATGTGTCAAGTGCTAATTTTGGTAGTAGCCGGTGGCATGAAACAGCAATTGGACTTCATTCAAAAGAAGCTCATGATTGGTATATTGAAAATTCATTTCTTCCTTTGTGGAAAAGCAGTAAACCTGTATGACTTGGGTGCTAGATGTGTTTTCTCAACAGACTATGTGATGCTGGTTATAAATCCGCATTAGCGGAGTAAAAAATGAATCAAGTCCTTAGAATTGTCTCTTTAAAAAATCAGCTATTGGATTATAGCTATTGGCTTTCGTGACCAATAATGGAAAGACTGGACACAATTGAAATATTACAACAGCAATATTTGATTTGGAGGTTGTGCTTTAGGTTTAGGTATACATACAACTCACCGAGACGGCAACATGCACAAACTCCTAGAACAACATAAAGCACAGATTCGACAATTCGCGCATCAGCGCGGCATCTACAATGTCCGTGTGTTCGGTTCGATGTCTCGTGACGATGCAAGACCGGACAGTGATGTGGATTTATTAGTGGAACTAGAAACAGGTCGTTCGGGTTTGGCCTTGGGCGGTTTTTTGCTGGATGTCTCAGAATTACTTGGGCGGCGAGTAGATATTGTGACCGAACAGGCATTGCATCCACGCATCAAGGCACGGGTGTTACAAGAGGCCGTGCCGTTATGACGTTTAAAGATGACGGCGTGTACATCGAACACATGCTGGCGTGTATTCAACGCATTAAAGACTATACGCAAGGAAATAAAGCACTCTTTTTCGACTCCACATTAGTGCAGGATGCCGTCGTCAGAAATTTACAAACCCTTACCGAATCAAGTCAACGGCTTTCCGAAACATGCAAAAATGCGCATCCGGCAATCCCTTGGCGAGACATCTCCGGTTTCCGAAATATTCTCGTGCATGATTATCTAGGACTCGACCTTAATGTTATTTGGTCAGTGATCGAGCAGGAACTGCCAATGCTGGAAAAGGTATTAAAACAAATGCAGTGAAGCGGATATTTCTTCCTAGAAGAAATCCCAAAGTGTAAAACAGAAGACCCCTAACAGCACAAAGGCCGTAAAAGCCCCCCCTCAAGCAACACCCCAGAGAGACACCTTTACGGCCTTAAACTACAACAACACCTAAAACTTATTTCATCTCAAGCTGATAAACCGTTGTTGTCCCGCTGACCTCATTACTCACCGCTAACAACGGTAAACCCGTTGGACTATGCGCCGCATCGATGAACTTCATCCCCTCTGGCGCAATATCCCCCGCGTCCACACCTTCGGCAGGCGTAACGCTGAAATCACGGTTAGTCACATAAGTCACAAAATAAGGCTGCTGAGGATTACTGATGTTATACACAATAATCCCGCCTACGCGCTCTAAACCGATAAACGCATACATCTTGCCATCGATTTCACCTACCGCTAACGCCTCTGGTTCAGAACCTTTGTCGTCGCTACGGCTATCAAACTCATCATCACTATCACTGTTGAACTTATCGCCCACAGCATTAGCCGTGATTAAAGCAAACTCATTACCGCTGTCATACACTAACTCGCCCGCGCTACTCCAAATGGAGAACGAACGCGCCCCGTAAGAATACAAGGTGTCATAAACACCATCGCCATCTTCATCACCGCGAGAAGTGGTGATTTTCAAGCGACCTAAATTCTCCTCAGCCTGTAAAGTCGCGGCATCGGTGAAGATTTCTGGGTTTAAAGTTACATCGGCAACCCGTGCTTCTTCGCTATAACCATCATAATCACGCGAATCACCTTCATTCGCCGTTACTATCCACACCGCGCCATTTGCTTCATAACTGGCGATAGAATCCGGCTGATACATGCCTAACACCGGCCAATTTTGTAAATTAATACGGTCATCTTTATTGCTGGCATCTAACTCATTGCCACGCACTAAATGATTTTTAAAGCCTAATGGCAACACCGCACTGATAGCACCGGCATTGATGTCCACCACTGCTAAGGCATTCGCTTCCTGCAAACTGACCCATGCAGTGCTAGAATCTGGTGACACCGTGATATATTCAGGCTCTAAATCCTGCGCCACAGTGGCATTAGGGCCATAAATGCCCACGCCTGAAGCGCGTAAGCTGTCTACTTGCTCATTAAACGCGCCAAAACCCGCAATTACCGCTTCATCAGCAATTACACCACCAGCAACCGAAATAATCGCCACTGAACCTTCAGGGTCAACGGTGTAATCACTGTTTGGCTCGCCTTCATTGGCCACTAACACATAATTGCCATCAGGCGTGAAAGTCACCATATCCGGCAACGCGCCCACAGTCACCGTTTTCACTAAGCTTAAATCGCTAGTGTTGTAAAACGCGACTAAACCATTGGCTTGTTTATCGGTGTTCTCAATCGCAATAGCAATTAAACCATTGCTCACGGCAACACTGTTAGCACCTGCGCCAAGGCTGCTGGCATCAATGGTCGCCACTTTGTTTAAATTGCTAGGCGTGCTTACGTCTAACACGTCTACCGCTGCGGCATGCGCATTCACGACAAATAAGCGTTGTGTGTCTGCATCATAAGCCACAATCTCCGCCGCTGATTCATCAAACAAACCTGTATCATAACGACCGAGTTGGGTTAATTTTAACTCTGCTTTAGCACCGCCCACATTAAGCTGCTCTGCCAATTTAGCAACGGTGATTTGTGTCGTTTCACCAGCAATACCGAAATCATCGTCATTGATTAACGCGACATACTCGTCATCTAATAACGCCACCCCTTCGATTTTTTCCGCTAACTCAGGCATATCACGATAAGAGTCAAAGGCTAACTCTTTAGTGACGGGTTGCACGCCAGCAGCGGCTAAGTCGCTAGTTTGTTCTAAAGAAGGGCTAGTTGCTAAGTCATCCCAAGTAGAGCCAATAAAGTTTTGCTCTGCCGCTAAGTTAGGAATGCGGTATAACTTGGTGTGCTTGCTGTTACGCTCTAACACTAAAACGCGATCTTGGTCTAAAGCCACCATTTCGCTTAATTTAATGTCGCTTTGCTTGGTACCGTTATCCGCCAAGAAAGTTTCAGGACGGTCTAACACATAGGCATATTCGCCGACCACTTCGCCAAAGCTGCCATCATCATTTAAAGCCGCTTTAAACAAGCGAGCAGTACGCGAACCAGAATAAGCCGCTGAGTTTGGATTGGCTAACGGGCTTTGCATAATAAAATACAAATACTGCTCGTCAGGGCTAACCGCGATGGACTCGATACCACGGTTTAACTTGCGCATTTTAATCACTTCAGGCAAGCCGCCAGTGACCGGATAACCGGCTTCGGCTAAATCTGCTTCCATACCCGCAGGCACTACACGATTAATAATCACGCCATCGGCTGCGACGTGGATTAAACTGCCACCGTACTCATCGGCTAACCAGAAACTGCCGTTAGACAATTTCACTAAGGCTTCAGTATCAACACCAGCAGGGTCTAAAGTGCGCATGCCGCCTTCTGGGTCATAGGCGTTTTCGGTGTCAGTCACGGTTAACGGATTGCTTAAACCGCTGATAGTCTCGCCCGCGCTGTTGCGCAAAGGGATCACGTTTAACACGGTGTAAGCAGGGCTGCCGTTAGGATTTAACTGGAATTGATAAATGCTTGGGCTGAATTCTGGGACAGGGAAAATTTTAGCGCTGCTATCGGCTTCCCCATTGTTCATACAGAAATCGGTCACATCTAATAAGTCGCCGCTATCGCCACAAGGGATGTTAGGGCCACGGTCGGTGACAGTGTATAAAATGTTGGCAGGGTCGCTTGGGAAGTGGAACGCACCACTACCGACACCTACATCTAAATTCAACACTTTGCCGCCAGCAAAGCTGACTGTGGCTAACGGTTGGTTAACATCGATCACACCTTCGCTAACAGCGGCTAAGGCATTTAAACTAGGGCTGACGAAGTAGCCACCATCTGGGTGTTCGCCGTCTAATACAGTGGTTAATTGCGTGTCGTGTTTAACGCCGAACACGTTTAAACCAGAGACTTTTAACGCTAAACCGCTGGCGTTTTGGATAAAGTGAGAGCGGCAGGCGGCAACACTAGGCTGACAAGTATTTTCTGTTAAATCACCGATTTCCCAACGATATTGATCATTGTCTAAAGCAGTGAAATTTAAAGTAACATTCATCACTTGATCGCCCATGCGGTAACATGGGATGTGAATGTTCAGTTGTGAATCTAAGCTGGGGGCAGCACATAAAGATTGTGCGTAAGAAGCAGGGGCGTATAAAGCACCTGCAATAGCAATCGGTAATAAACGGCTAGCGAATGTCCGTAACGGCTGAAAGCGCATGGATAACTCCTTAATGTGTACATAATTTTTTTCTCTAGCCCCATGAGACTTGCGTTATAGTCGCTGGCAGTTATAGTAATGCACAGAAACGTCTTGTCAGCAGTCTCAAGCTAAAGTAAAAAAGACCCGTTTTGTATCATGCCTAGATGACAGCCGCGTTATGGTTTGATGACGGGATGATGACAGGCAGGAAAAGATGGTTGCAAAAACAAGGTGTTTTCTAGCTCCCACGCGCTTTGCGTGGTAGCAAGTCTTGACGCGCCTGCGTCACGAAACACAGAATTCTGTCCTGTATTCAGACTCGGCGCAGGCGCGCCGCTACGGGTTCCCACGCAAGGCGCGTCACTGCCATTAAGTTAAGCGTTGTCACGGTCTTGTAGGGCGGATAAGGCGTTAGCCGTCATCCGCCGTGAGTGGCTTGGTGCAAGCTTCGACTGTGTTATGTCGGATGACGGCTAAAGCCTTATCCGACCTACAAACACGCTTAACTTAATGGCAGTGACGCAAAGTGCGTGGGAACGAGTAAATATGACTATGAGCCAAATGCCTGAACCGCCTTATTACGCAGTGATTTTCACCTCTCGCCACAGCGATAACGTTGCAGGTTATGCCGAGATGGCGCAGCAGATGAGTGAGCGCGTTGCCCAGCAAGCGGGTTTTTTAGGCGTAGAATCTGCCCGCGATGCCTTTGGTGTTGGCATTACTGTGTCATATTGGTCAAGCTTGCAAGCGATTGAAGCATGGCGACAAGACTTAGAACACCAACAAGCCCGCGCCTTGGGCAAACAGCAGTGGTATCACTATTACCATGTCAAAATTGCCAAAGTTGAGCGTGCTTATTCTTTTACCCACCCTGATTTTAATGTTTAACATCGAGCCTCTTTATGTTTAGTTTTCAATGGCCTTGGTTAATCAGTTTATTGTTATTACCACTGATCGCGTACCGCTTTTGGCCTGCCCAAGCGGAGCCGAAAACCCAGCAACCAGAACTGCGTTTTCCTAATACCAAACACCTCACCGCCGCGTTTAAACAACACAAGGCGAAACCGCTGACCACGCCGCCACCGAAATATAAATGGCTATTGTTAAGCGTGGCGTGGCTGGGTTTAACACTGGCTGTGATGTATCCGCAGTGGTTGGATAAGCATACCGATGTCAAGCAAACCGGCTACGATTTAATGCTGGCAGTGGATTTATCCGGCTCGATGCGCGGGCGGGATTTCGTGGCACCGAACGGAGCGCGGATTAACCGTTTAGAAGCGACTAAAATTGTATTAGCTCCGTTTATCAAACGGCGCGAAGGGGATCGTATCGGCTTAATCTTGTTTGCCGATCATGCCTATCTGCAAGCCCCGTTGACCTTAGACACCGAAGCAGTCGGCACTTTGTTGGAAAAGGCTGCCTTAGGCATGGCAGGGCGAGAAACTGCGATAGGTGATGCGATTGGTTTAGCGGTGAAAAAATTACGCGAACGGCCTAGCGACTCACGCGCTTTAATTCTGCTCACGGATGGCAATAACACCGCAGGCGTGATCGCGCCGCAGCAGGCCGCAGAACTGGCGAAACAATATGGTATTCGGATTTATACCATTGGTGTGGGTAGCGTGAGTTTCGGGCAGCAGAGTTTAAACGAGGCGCCGTTGCGTGAAATTTCAGAATTAACTGGCGGCACTTATTTCCCCGCCACTGATTTGCAGGCGTTGGCTAACGTGTATCAACACATCGGCGACAATTTATTAAAAACTGAAGTGGAAAGCCGCATTTATCTGCAACGCACCCCCCTTTATCCTATTCCTTTAACGATTGCCTTGCTGGCTTTGCTAGGCTTAGCCGTCAAGCAAGTGAGACTTGCATCAGAAGTAGCGTAACGAGATTAGCGTAGACAATAAAAAAAGTGCTTGACCTTTGGGTTAAGCCTGTTTAGAATGCTGCCTTTCTTTAGTTCCCCGGTAGCTCAGTCGGTAGAGCAAATGACTGTTAATCATTGGGTCGGCGGTTCGAGCCCGTCCCGGGGAGCCATTCTCTCTTTAGTCTTTTCTTCTTCTCCCTCTCTTTTATTTCCCTTTAAGTTTGTTTTTAGCGCGTAGTAGTTTGCTAGGTGCGGTTTTGTCACGTCTGGAGTTTTTCTCGTTCTCACACGCTGAGGTTGTCAAAGAACTTCTTGTCTGAATCAGACAATTCGGCGGTTCTACAGCCTCGCTGTGTCACTGCCATTAAGTGATGTTGTAGGTCGGATAAGGCGATAGCCGTCATCTGACATAACACAGTTGAAGCTTGAACCAAGCCACTTGCGACGGATGACGGCTAACGCCTTATCCTCCCTACGAGACTATGCAAAGCCTTAACTTAATGGTAGTGGCGCAAACCCTACAAACGCGCTTATTCCCGCACCACTAACGTCTTCGCAATCTTGTCATGCCAGCCTTGCTTACGGCGGTCAAACGCAATCCAGATAAAACCTAACATAAACACGATACTGGATAAGTAATAACCAATATAGCGCACGATGAATTGACCTAAAGAAGGCTTACCGCCGGTATGTTCATCAACGATTTTAGCGTGTACTAATATTTTGCCTGGCGTGGCAGATTTGTAAAACCAAAAGAGCAACACTGCAATGGCAGGTAATATATAGGACACAAGAATATCAACTAAGCTGCCTGTCGCAGAGCCACCCTCAAAGCCCATCATGTCATACGCTTCATCACCGTAAAGCCCCATCATTAACGGCACTATCACCGCCACCATCAGCAAACTATCAACAATGGTTGCTACGGTACGCGCCCAGAAACCAACATAGATAAGTGATTGAGGCTCTGTGTCTAAATTGACTTTTGGCGGGCTATACGGGTTTTCTGTATCCATTTCCGATTCTCTCCTTATCATGGGCAATTCAACGCAAAGCCCAGTCGATACTGGCTGTGAATGTGCTATAGTTATCAGCGCAGATAAGTCAATTAAAACTTATCCTAACTCTAGGTAGCGTCACTACGATGTCACAACATTTGGGCGACTGCCAATAAACGGCAGCGAACGTGACTCACTAATTGCCATGATGTAGTTCCACCTTGTAAATTGACATGTAAAAAACCGCTCACCTAAGCATAAGGCTTTTTTCACCCACCACAAGCCTTTACCCCCCGCATATTGACTAATTTTTTAGCGTTTTCCTACACCTGCTGTTGTGCGTGACATTGCCTAAAAGGTATTGATGGGCAAGCTATGTCATTGCAAAACCTCGGCACTTGACTCATTAAGGGTAACGAATCTTATGGATTATCTTTATCAATGGATAAAACAACACAACATCACGGAAATTGAATGCTTAGTGCCCGATATGTCTGGCGTGGCAAGGGGCAAGATTATCCCTGCTAATAAATTTTCACTTGATGAAGGCATGCGCCTGCCAGAAAGCATTTTTACCCAAACCGTGACCGGTGATTATCCAGATGATGACAGTTTTGTTGACCCTGGTGAAATCGATATGCACTTGCGTCCTGACCCTGAGACCATCCGGCTGGTACCGTGGGCGCAAGAACCAACCGCACAAGTGATTCATGACTGCTATTACCGCGATGGCAATCGGGTTGATTTAGCCCCGCGCACCGTTTTGCATCGCGTGTTAAGCCTGTATGAGCAACAAGGCTGGCAACCTGTCGTTGCACCTGAGTTAGAGTTTTTTTTAGTGAAAAAAAACCTCGATCCTGATTATCCGCTAGAACCACCCATTGGGCGTTCGGGTCGTCCAGAGTCCGCGCGTCAAGCCTATGGCATCGATGCCGTCAACGAATTTGACCCGCTATTCGAGGACATTTACGACTATTGTGAAGCGCAAGAGCTGAATATTGATACTTTGATTCATGAAGCCGGTGCTGCACAAATGGAAATCAACTTTTTGCATGGCAATGCCTTAGCCGTAGCGGATCAAGTATTTTTGTTTAAGCGTACCGTGCGCGAGGCGGCATTGCGGCACGATATTTACGCCACCTTTATGGCAAAGCCGATGGAAAACGAACCCGGTAGTGCGATGCATGTGCATCAAAGCTTGGTCGATATGAACACGGGAGCCAACTTATTTGCCTCCGAGCAAGCAGACCCTACGCCTTTATTTCTGCACTATATCGGCGGTTTGCAAAAATACCTACCGATGGCAATGTGTTTCCTCGCCCCAAATGTCAATTCATATCGCCGCTTTTTACGCTCGGACTCTGCCCCCATCAACGTGCAATGGGGCTATGACAATCGCACCGTCGGCTTGCGCGTGCCACATGCCAACATTCAAGCGCGGCGAGTAGAAAACCGTGTCGCAGGGGCGGATGCAAATCCTTATTTAGCCCTTGCCGCCTCGCTGGTGTGCGGTTATCTCGGCATTATGGAACAAATCGTACCGACACAGCCTGTAATTGGCAGCGGTTACGCCTTTCCTTATGAAATTCCACGCAATTTAGAGGATTCCTTACGCCGTTTAGATGAAGATAAACACGCAGCGGCTTTGCGTGAGTTATTAGGCGAGCGTTTTGTGCAAGCCTATCAAGCGGTGAAATGGAAAGAATACGAGACTTATTTAAGCGTCATCAGTTCATGGGAACGTAACTTTTTATTGCTTAATGTTTAACCGTTTTCCCTCAGCACTGTGTTAACGCAGTGCTACACTGTGAGCAGAGGGGCTAGGATTTCTAACAAGCGCAGAACGCGAATAACAAGAGGGAATGAGAAACACATGACGTACACCATCACTACTCAACCAGGGGATCATCAATTTTCCTGCGAGGAAGGCGAAACCTTGTTAGATGCAGCCTTGCGCCAAGGTTTATTCATGCCTTATGGCTGCCGCAGCGGCAGTTGTGGTGCCTGCAAAGCCAAAGTTTTATCCGGCACATTTCGTTATCCAGAACCTAAATTAAATGGTTTAAATCGCATTGATGCAAACTCAGGCGACATTTTGTTATGCCAAGCTGAACCTTGCAGCGATATGCAGATTACAGCGCGAGAAATTGAGCGTGCTGAAGATGTGGAAGTGAAAAAACTGCCATGTCGAGTGGCTGGTTTGCGCAAGCTGTCACATGATGTAATGCAACTTCTTTTAAGCCTGCCTGCCTACGAGCGTATGCAGTTCTTACCCGGTCAATATTTAGTGTTTTTGCTCAATGATGGTCGTCGCCGTGCTTTCTCTATCGCCAATGCACCGGACAATGATGAATTATTAGAATTACACATTCGCTATGTGCGTGATGGCGATTTTACCCATCATGTTTTTCATGATTTAAAAGAACGCGATATTTTGCGCATTGAAGGGCCATTAGGTAATTTTTATCTGCGCCATCAATTAGCATTGCCGATTTTATTTGTCGCAGGCGGTACGGGCTTTGCGCCGATTAAAGCTATGATTGAGCAAGCCATTTTAGAAAAAATACAGCGGCCGATGACCTTATATTGGGGTGTGCAAGCCAAACGCGATTTATATCAACTAGACTTGATTGAATCTTGGATTGCGAAAAGTTCAAATTTCCGTTTTATTCCAGTATTGTCTAACCCTGAACCGGAAGATAATTGGCAAGGTCGCACAGGCTTTGTGCATGAAGCGGTGCTGCAAGATATAGCGCAAATCGCAGAATATGAAGTGTACGCCAGCGGCCCGCCGGTAATGGTTGCATCAGCACAAGAGCAATTTACCGAAAAGGGTTTACCGGTCGAGCAATTCTTCTCTGATCCGTTTGATTTTGCTTATGATCGGCCTAAGCGGACACGTAAAGCGATGTAATTTGTAGGGTGGAATAGCGCAGCGTATTCCACCATAAATCTCTGTACATTATCTGAATCAGAATTCACAGAATTTAAGAATTTTCAGAATTATAATCATTTGATAATTATGAAAATTCTCTCGCCTAAGTCCTCTCACAGAGGGCAAGGCATCTACATAAGTTGAAATAGTTTAGTAAAAACAATTGGTTTCTCGTTCCCATCGTCCCGATGGGAATGCATACTGTGTCGCTCCAGCGGCACGTTTAGTCGTATAAGCTGTCGTTGGAGCCTGATTCGCGCCGCTGGAGCGACGCGGCATGCATTCCCACCAAAATGGTGGGAACGAGAAATATTATCTCGCGCCGAAACCCATCTTGTAACATGATGGGTTTCGCTTCGCTCTACCCATCCTATACGTTTGGGAATGAGAAATATAACTTTGTTTTTAATAAAAATTT
>QKBZ01000305.1 GCA_003245895.1 Beggiatoa sp. | reverse complement strand
GCTTCTCTATACAGCTAATTATTCTAAAAAAAATGAGTAAAAATATATAAAACAATAATTTACATTCAAAACGCTGTATTCTTTTTATGGTGGCCTATGGCGCGGGTGAAATTCTGCTGACCAGCATGGACAGAGACGGCACCAAAAATGGTTTTGATTTGGCCTTAACACGGGCGATTAGCGAAGCGGTGGAAGTGCCGGTGATTGCCTCCGGCGGCGTGGGCAATTTAGATCATTTAGCCGATGGCGTGTTATCGGGTAAAGCTGATGCAGTGCTGGCGGCGAGTATTTTCCATTTTGGTGAATATACGATTGAGCAGGCTAAGCAGCATATGCAGAGTCGTGGGATTGAAGTGCGGTTGTAAGTCGTTTTTTCTGGCTCCCACGCGCTTTGCGTGGGAGCAAGTCCTGACGCGCCTGCGTCACGAATTCGTCTGCGTTCATATCCCAAACACTCGGCGCAGGCGCGCCGCTACGGATTCCCACGCAAGGCGCGTGGGAATTAGTAGTGGTTTAATTCTGTATCAACTGATGCTTCCCCTGCATCATCCGCATATACTGCTTACCCCACTCTAACAGCGTCTCTTCCTCTAACGGTGGCGCGTAAAAATACCCTTGTACAAAATCGCAACCGTGATCAATCAAGAAGTCACGCTGCTCATCTTTCTCCACCCCTTCTGCAATCACCGATAAGCCCAAGGCGTGCGCCATATCAATGGTCGCCACAGTAATCGCTGCATCTTCAGCCGTCGCCACGATGCCTTTAATAAACGATTGATCAATCTTAATCGCATCGACTGGAAAGCGTTTTAAATAATTCAAACAGGAATAACCAGTGCCGAAATCATCAATGGTCACTTTAAAGCCCATATCTTTGAAAATGCCCAAGGTTTTAACCGTAGACTGCACATCTTCTAATAATAAGCTTTCGGTGATTTCTAAGGTTAAACTCTCAGCAGGAATATCAGCCGATTTCGCCGCATCGACAATGGAACGGATTAAATTGCCGTTGCGGAATTGGTGTGGCGATAAATTCACCGACACACTGTTTAAATCAAAATCCGCCGCTTGCCAGCGTTTCAACTGATGACACGCTGTTTGTACAATCCATTCCCCTAACTGCACGATTAAGCCGGTATCTTCCAATACATTGAGGAATTCAAACGGCAGAATTAAGCCATTTTGCGGATGACGGAAACGAATTAACGCTTCTGCACCGACTAAAAACTCATTTTGCAATTCAATCTGTGGCTGATAAAACAAGACGAAATCTTGTTGCTCTAAGGCACGATGAATGTCTGTTTCAATGCGTAAGCGTGACATTGCCTCGCTGTGCATGTTTTTATTAAAAATGGCATAACATGACTTGCCCATGCGTTTGGCATGGAACATCGCCGTATCCGCATCGCGCAGTAAATCTGCCCCTTCGCTGGGCTGAGAATCGTAGGCAATGCCAATACTCGCCGAGGCAATCAACTCATAGCCATCTAATACAAAAGTTTTGCTTAACTCTTGATTGATTAAACTGGCTAACTCGCTGGCTTCCTCTAAGGTTTTCATGCCTTCCAATAAAATCATGAACTCATCACCACCGGAACGCGCCAGCAAGGCTTTTTCCGGTATACAACTTTGCAAACGGTGCGCGGTTTCCATCAACACCCAGTCGCCCATGTCATGGCCTAAACTCTCGTTGATGACGCGAAAACGGTCTAAATCTAAATATAAAACCGCAATATGCTCATTTTTGCGATTACGCGCCCGCTGTATCGACTTTTCTAAATGCTCAATAAAAAGCTGGCGATTTGCCAGCCCTGTCAACGGATCATTTAAATTCGAGTGTAATAACTGCTGTTCAATCAGTTTATGTTCGGTTAAATCGCGCCCTTCCACTAACACCCATTTCACTTCATTAGGCGTGAGACAAATCGGGGTCATGGTTAAATCAATGGTAATCGCTTCTTCTTGCGGGTCTTGAATATTGATTTCATAGCGCACGAAACGATTTTGCCGCGCACTCTCAAACATAGAATGGAATTGAGCTTGGGTCTGGGTTTGCGAGACGGCGAGCGGTGTATCCCACAGCGTTAAATCGCGGTAATTAGGCACTAAACTTAAATCTAAAAAACGGTGTGCCGCTTTATTCACTTCTTGCAAATAGCCATCGACATCTAACAAGACCATAAAGGCAAATGCGTGATTGAACATTAAACGAAATTGCTGAGTTTCTTCTCGACAGGCTAATAAGTTTTTAACGCGCTCATAACTGCGTAATAAGCGTTTCCATGAAAACTTATCTTTATCTAAAATCTCGGTTTCTAAGTTGGCTAAAAACGCACTATCTGATTTTTGTTGTTCGCGTATTAGCAAAATAGTGGGGGTTTGCACTAAATCTTTTAGTGTATTTAAAAACTGTTTTAAGTTAGGCGTATCATAATACGCGACCAAACATAAATCATAAGCATGCTTATGCAGCATTTGGATCGCTTTTTCATAGTTCGGTGCCCAATCCAAGGTGAGGGAATGGCTTTGATCATCTAGTAATTGCCGCAGATTAAGATAATCTTGCGCCACTTCTTCTACAAATAAAATATGCACAGCAACAATCTCATTTGGTCATTACAAGTCTCATTGAGGCTAAACACGGGTTAACATGGGGCTTAACGCGCGAAAGTCGCCATCAAACTTAATTCGGCAAGTCAAAAGCAGTCACCTGCTCAAGCTCCGCACCAGTGGCAATGGTCCAACATCTGTCTAAATTGGCGGCCACCAGATCAACTAAGGTTTGGTCTAAACCTTCTTGATCGGTAATTTGATGCAAAATTTTTAAAATCAGTTGCGGTGATAAACTGTCTCGATAAGGTCGTTTTTGTGCCAATGCTTGAAATACGTCCGCAACTCCAATAACACGCGCTTCTAAGGAAACTTCATCACCTTTTAACCGAAAAGGATAGCCATTGCCGCTAGGTCTTTCGTGGTGAAAACCTGCCCAACAGGCAATATCTTCTAATCCCTTCACCTTGCTTAAGATTTGATAGGTTTCAAAACTGTGGTGATTGATTAGTGAGCGTTCTTCTGTAGTTAAAGTGCCGGGTTTTTCCAAAATCGTATCAGGAACTTTCAATTTCCCTAAATCATGTAATAAACCGGCAATTTCAATTTTATCACAAG
>QKBZ01000288.1 GCA_003245895.1 Beggiatoa sp. | reverse complement strand
GAGAGCCTCCAGTCCCTGTGTCTTATGTCGTTTGACAATGCGCCAGCAGTCTTTGAGCAATACCATCATTAGCATCGCCCATTCCTGCCCATAATGTTCAAACATGAGCGTCAATTCACGCAAATGGTGTGCATGACACAAGGCGTGTTCGCAATTATCAAAAGTTCTGTTTATAACGTTTTCTGTTGATCGCACTAATATCTCTTGCAAGATATTTTGTAACCAATTGATTTCATATAATTACTAACGTTAGATAGTGTTGTCACACTGCAAATCTAAGCTATTGATTATAAAAAGATCAACAGAAAACGTTATAAACAGAAAAAATCAATTACTATCCTTTCCAATAAGATTGTCCAACAATACACAAACAGTTTAAACTCCCTGCTAACGTATAACATTATAAACCCCTCTTTAAACTCAGTCTTGAATTAATAAAGCCATGAAAGCAATAAAATTTTCTCTCGTCACCTTTCTACTACTGCTGACAGCACTCTGGTTGCTGGCTGACAGCTTGATGCCTGAACCATTTACTTATTTCTCTTTCCGTGGTGTATTTGTGCAATACAGCGGTGTAATTGCTATCGGTGTGATGAGTATCGCCATGATCTTGGCCTTGCGCTTAAACTGGTTAGAACCATTTTTTGGCGGCTTAGATAAAATGTACCGCTTACACAAATGGTTAGGCATCACCGCCTTAGTCGCAGCAGTCATGCACTGGTGGTTTGCCAAAGGTACAAAATGGATGGTCGGCTGGGGCTGGCTGGAAAAGCCTGCGCGTAAAGGCTCTGGCGGCGGTGGCGCAGAAACCTTAGGTACGATTGAAGCCTTTTTCCGCAATCAGCGCGGTTTAGCGGAAACAGTCGGCGAATGGGCGTTTTATATCTGCGCAGCCTTATTAATCCTTGCCTTAATCAAACGTTTTCCTTATCGCTGGTTTGCCAAAACCCATACATGGATGGCTGCTATTTACTTAGTATTGGCTTATCACACCGTGATTTTGACCAAAATGGATTACTGGTCACAACCAATTGGCTGGCTGTTAGCAGTATTAGTGGCGGCGGGTAGTATCTCAGCAGTGTTAGTGCTTGCCGGTCGCGTTGGCGTACAACGCAAAGTACAAGGCCAAGTGGAAGCCCTGAATTATTACCCTGAGTTACAAACACTGGAAACAACGGTTAAATTGAACGCTGGCTGGCAAGGCCATCAAGCGGGACAATTTGCCTTTGTCACCTCGGACAAAAAAGAAGGCGCACATCCATACACCATCGCCTCGGCGTGGAATGCAGACGAGCAACGCCTTGTGTTTATCACTAAAGCTTTAGGCGATCACACACGCCGTTTACCGGACGAATTAGCGATTGGTACACCCGTCATTGTCGAAGGGCCTTATGGTCGTTTTAACTTTGATGATCAACAAGCACAGCAAATTTGGATTGGTGCGGGCATTGGCATTACACCTTTTATTGCTCGTTTAAAAGAGTTAGCAGCAAAATCTGATGTGAAAGCCATCGACTTATTCCACACCACGCGAGACGTGGATCAAAGTGCTTTAGATAAATTAACCGCAGATGCCAAAGCAGCCGGTATTAAGCTGCATATTCTGGTCAGTGGTAAAGATGGTCGCTTAGATGGCAAAGAGATTCGTTCTAAAGTGGCTGACTGGAAAACCTCTAGCATTTGGTTCTGTGGCCCTTCAGAATTTGGTAAAGCCTTGCGCACGGATTTCATCTCGCATGGCATTCCGGCCAGTCGCTTTCACCAAGAGTTATTCCAATTACGCTAACGCCTATAGCTAGCCTTTGCGCCGTCCACCGTGGCGGCGCGAGCACGGTTGCATCACTTCACAATCGGTTTATAAACCCGACAATAATACGTCCCAATCTCCACATCCCAACAAATTTGCAACCAATAACGCACGCAAGGGCATTGCCGCAAAGTATCGGTATTTTCCAAGCACTGAAACTGTAAATGCTGGTTACACTCCGCAACGGGACACGGCAAACTAACAGGCACGGTTCTCGGCGGCGGCGATTTCATCGACATAGTCTTGATCCTGTTAACCCAAAGGTCTAATTCAAACAACACGCGCACTAAAGTGATGCGGTTATAATAAGCGATTAGGCTCACCTTAACGGAATCACCGCTTTTATGTCAGATTTGGTCAGACTCAGCTTTTCTATAGAACAACCGCTACTGACACGCTTAGAAAACTTGGTAGCAGCCAGTGACTATAATAACCGCTCCGAGTATATCCGCGATATGATTCGCGCCCGTTTAGTGGAACATGAATGGGATGCCAATGCCGAAGCCTTGGGCACGATTACGCTAGTCTATGACCACCACTCGCGCCAACTTAGCGATCATTTAATGGATGTGCAACACGACCACCATCACCTTGTGTTGGCAACCACTCATGTGCATTTGGATGCTCATTTATGCGCGGAAATGATTATGGTGCGCGGGCGGGCTGCTGAGTTGCAGCAATTAGTAAACCAATTGCAAAAGCCTAAAGGTGTGTTGCATGCGACATTGTCGATGACTTCGACGGGGAAACATTTGTAGATCAGGTTTATTGTAGGTCGGATAAGGCGACAGCCGCCATCCGACATGGTTAGTGCACTGCAATTAAGACCTGAGTTCGACGAAAATTATCATTAAAAACAAAATTATGCTTCTCATTCCCAAATGTCATTTCACTGCCATTAAGTTAAGGTAACAAGATGTCGTAGATACTCTGTTCCCCGTCAAGTAGAAAACAGTATTTATCCATAACAATACTTCGTACAGTTTTAAAAGAGAGCCAGATAACTGGCAGCAATTCTCAATTTAAAGTTGACAAATAAAGTCAAGAATCAGGCTTGCGTTGTCCCTCAAGCATAAAAGTCATCAAATGCTGCCAGTTTCGAAAAGGAAGGAACTGTAATAATGCGCGTAACTGCTCGAAAAAAGTACGTCGAGAGGGTGATAAAACCCTAAGCTCTGCATACTGTTCATCTAACCAATCAAGTGCAGTATGCAAAGCAAAGGCTAATAAAATCAGTGTTGCTAACAGGTTAGATAAATGGCATTTGCCATGACCAAAATTATGGTCAAAATGATAACCATGATTTTTCAACACGTTGTTATTGCCATTTTCAATTGACCACCGCGCCCGCCCAGCTTGCGCGACC
>QKBZ01000256.1 GCA_003245895.1 Beggiatoa sp. | reverse complement strand
GTTTTTATACTATTAATGGCGGCTAACTAAGCACACTTTAGCCTTAAAAATCAAAAGCTTGATTATTAATTTATTTATTAATTGTATTCCTAATAGATAGCATTAATGACTAAAGATAAGCCAGTTTTGTTTAACAAAAAGTTAAACATTACTTACTTAATATGGTGATTTTATAACAGTTCATTAACAGAATCTTTTTAAAATTGACCTATATTTCATGATTATGCCAAAGCACTGGATAATAAATGAATATCTTATTGCGTATTTCATTTAATGGCAGGGCTTGGCATACTCGTCTGAAGTTCAACCACATGCACTGCATATTTAACAAGCGACGACCTCTTGTGTTATAAAAAGTGGATAATTATGCGAAACATCTCTTTGTCTTCTGTAAATGTTTGGACGCAGACGATGCAATATCTAGCCAAGGTATTGATCGTGACCTTAATTTATTACAGCACGTCGTGGTTAAGCCATTTTTTAGAGGCAGGACAACGCGGCGTAATGCCTATCCCTTTAGCCGCAGGGGTTGCTTTAACCGCCTTATTACTGTTTGGCCTTCGTTTTTGGCCTGCCATCTTGCTGGGGCAAGTCGCCTTAAAACTAGGCCAAAGCATTCCCTATTCCTTTATGTTTTTCGATGCCTCTGGTGCGGTATTGCAAGCTGTACTGGCTGCATGGTTGTTGCGGCAAATGGAATTCCCAAACGCCTTTTTACGCATGCGTGATGTATTGCTATTTGCCGTCATCACCTTGCTGATCAGCGCACCCGCAGGGTCAAGCCTTGCCGCCGTCAGCTTATTTATTAACCCCATCCCACTTAATTACGCCTTGCAAATCTGGCTGACCTCATGGTGTAGCGATGGTGTGGGTATGTTGATTTTAACCTCAACCATTTTGACATGGCGGCAATTACGTTCTCCGTTGTTAAAAGGGCGACAGCGTTTATTAGAGTTATTACTGATTTTGCTGTGCTTAACCGTGGTCAGCAGCATTAGCTTAACTATTGATTACGGCAACCGTTATTTATTCTTCTATATGATTTTGCCGTTTGCAGTATGGGCGGCGGTGCGTTTTGAGCAATACGGTGCTACTTTGGGCAGCTTGCTAGTAGCGGTGATTTTATTAACCGGTGGCTTAAACCGTTTAAATTTAGCCGGTCGCATTGAGGCAGGCACCACCGGCTTAATGCTAGAAATTGCCTTTATTGCCTTGACTGCTTTTACTGCGTATCTCGTCGCAGCCGCTTACACCGAACGCCGTCAAGCAGAAGAAAATGTGATTCAGGAGAAAGAGTTAGCGTTAGCCACCTTGCACTCTATCGCGAATGCCGTGATCACCACTGATGAGAAAGGCTATATTCGTTACCTCAACCCAGCGGCAGAAAACCTGCTGCAATGGTCACATACCCAAGCCTTATACAAATCCGTGGCAGAAGTGTTCCGCCTGAAAAATATGCAGTCTGGGCAGCCAGAAAACCCAATCACCCGTTGCTTACACGGTGTAGTTTGCCCGCCACATCAAAGCTTGCTCACTACCCACGATGGCAGTGACATCATGGTAGACAGTTCAGCCGCACCGATTCGGCATCGAGACGGACATATTGCCGGTGTAATCATTGTGTTTCATCAAATTACGCCATCGGCAACCGCCTTACACAGTCATAAAACCAGCTCAAGCCATTCTGATGCTTTAAACCTGTGTCAACGCCAAGAATTTGAACATCAACTTGCACAAGAATTATTAGTTACGCAACGTGATCACAATGAGCATGTGTTATTGCATTTAGAGTCCGACTTATTCAAGACCGTGTACACCCGTTACGGTCAAGCGGCAGGCAATAGCTTATTGCAGCAATGGTTAAATGCTTTGCAAAAGCGGGTGCGGCAAGGCGATGTGTTAAGCCGTATCAGCGGGCAAAGTTTTGTCGTGTTGTTAAAAAATTGTCCTGTTGCTCAAGCAGAAGCGATTTGCCAGCAGTTTATCGACAGCATGCAGGCATTTAGCTTTCATTGGGGGGGGCAACACTTGCACGGTCAGTTGTATATCGGCGCGGTGGCGGTGATGTCGAACAGTGACAGTGCTGGTTTATTAATGCAGCGTGCAGAGCAAGCTTGTCAAATTGCCCGTAATAATACTGAGCAGCATTACCATGTGGCGTTTGGTAATTTGCCGGTCGGTGGCAGTTTGTCAGAGGAAACGCATTGGAGCACTGAGTTAAGGCAGGCATTAGCGGAAAAACGCTTATTACTGTTTCAACAGCGTATTGTCGATAGCCAACAGTTGCACACCCACGGCGTAGAAATTTTAGTGCGCTTGCAGGATAAAGAGGACAACTTAATCCCTGCCGCCCGCTTTTTGCCAGTGTTAGGTCGGCACAGCCAAATTCTGCGTTTAGATCGCTGGGTGGTGCAACACGTAATGGATTTTTTCGCTAATACTCAGCAACAACAGAAATTACCCGAAGGCTTTTTAATCAGTATTAATTTAAGTGCTGATACCTTAAGCGATACCAGTTTTATCGACTTTGTGCGCGGAGAGCTACAGCGCACGGGTTTGAAATCTTGGCAATTTTGTTTTGAAATCGATGAAGTGGACGCGCAAGCCCATCAGCAACACGTCGGCTTATTCATCAATAGTTTACGGCAGTTAGGTTGCCAAGTGGCTTTGGATAATTTCGGCAACCATGCTGCTTCGCTAAATGCGCTGCGTGAATGGTCAGTGAATTATTTAAAATTAGATGGCCATTTAGTACAGGCCGCCAGCACTGACCCGTTTAGCGAGCAATTGTTAACTTCTATTCAACAACTTTGCCAATTGCTGCACATTCACACTTTAGGCGCGTGGGTGGAAGATGAGACCAGTTTGGCGGTATTGCAGCGGTTGAAAATTCCATTTGTGCAAGGTTTTGGCATTGCCAAGCCAGAGCCTTTGCAATGGCCTTTGCTGGATTAGTGTTAACCGCAGTGTTGTGCCAAAGTCTTCGCCATCGTTTGATAAAAGGCCGTTAACTCTAACGCTAATTGCCCTTCTCGCTGTTTTTTACCCCACATCGGCTCAGGAAAAAAGCTGTCGTTGTTAAAGCGTGCCATGATGTGAAAATGCACTTGCGGCAGATAATTGCCAAACGAGGCAATGTTAATTTTTGCCGGTTGAAAGGTCTGCAACATGGCTTTTTCAATCACATCTAACGCCTGCAAAATCGCGACTTTAGTGTCTGGATCACATTGGCTGAATTCTTTGTATGGCTGCACGCTGAAAATTTTTAACCAAGGGATTTCTGAGGTTTCGATTTCGACGCGGATTAGGTGGTTTTGATAGAGGGTGTTCATAGAGGTATTTGTAAAATTATTACGAGTAATAACTGTGCTAAAGCCACTCAAGGTAGGCTTTTAATCTGGCACAAGTTTGGGGCAGTTGTTGTTTTTGTAAGGTGAGCAACAGTTGCTCAGCAGTTTGTGGCGGTTTTTTGAGTGCTTCTCGTTGTTGTTTAATCGCTTTGCAAACAAGCTGAGGCTGCAAATCCAATTGATAACAAATAAATTCATCTGGGTGAATGGCTTCAATTTCATAAGGTGCAAGACTGCTTGCAGGAAAATCTTTGAGATTGAAGGTAATAATGGCATCTGCTTTACAACGAATAGCTGCCGCTAAAACATGCCTATCATTTGGATCAGGTAAATTAAGTGCAGGAATAAGTGCTTGATAATCTATCACTAATGCATCTCGCACATGTGCATTCATCAAGTTTTTGACCTGCTCTAACTGTTCTCGCGGATATTTTTGGGTTCTCAGTAAAGCAGTAATCCATTCTTGATGAATATCCTCTGTCCAGTGTGCTTGAAACAAATCGCTTGTTGCTAAGCGCATTAACAAATCCCGCAATGGTGCAGGATACAGCACACAGGCATCATAAATAACGCTAAACCTCGCCATTAATAACCCATATCTAATTCTTGTGATAATGCGGTTAAGGCATCTAAGGCTTGATGACGTTGGGCATCAATTTTTTGTTTATAATCAATTAAATCTTTCGCTAAAACGCGCCGATGCGTACCGATTTTGCGATAAGGCAATGCATTCTGCTCAAGCAGCTTAACCAAATACGGACGACTCACATTCAGCAAATTTGCAGCCTCTTGAGTACTTAACTCTGCATGAATAGGCATCACACTTACCGCATTGCCTTGTGCCATTTCTGCCAAAATATCAAGCAATAACTGCATAACTTGGCCTGATAAAATAAGCTCATCACCCTCATCATTGCCACTTTTAATGCTCAAATGTACCCGCGCGACATCTGCATATTTAGATAAAGTGAGACTTGACTGCTTAGCTTGCGCCATGTCTTGTTCAGTAGGTAGTTGTAAGCTAGCTTGACTCATGTCTATTCGCTCCTATTGCCACAAGGTTTTTTGTAGGGCGGATAAGGTGTTAGCCGTCATCCGCTAATATGTCGTATGACGCTGCGCTTATACGACCTACATTAATAAGCTTGAGTCTAGCATAAACGAAATAAACGAAATAAATTGTTAATTTCCATTATTTTGATCCAGCATCATTAGAGGATAACTGCGCCTGCAAATAAGGCTCATCAAACGGCAACTGACTTTCCTGCCAATAACTTTGCTGTTTATAACTAAATTTTAAACTCGCCGCTTGCAGCATCAAGCGTTTTGCCCCTGTCGCTTCGATGCGTCGCGCTTCAGTCATGGTTTTATCTAAATATTCGTTTGCAATTTCGACACTGACACCATAAAACGGATCGCCGAAAATGGGGTGGCCGATATGCGCTAAATGTAAGCGGATTTGATGGGTGCGCCCTGTCAATGGCTGGCATTGTAGCAAGGTGGCATCCATGGTGGATAAGTAGCGCAAGGGGATAATTTTGGTGCGTGCGGCTTGGCCTGCGGGGTGAATGGCACTTAACACACGCGGCGTAGGATCAGAGGGTAAACGGTCATGATTCATGCCGGTGAGAATAGCGGCATCGATTAAACGCGGTGCAGTGATTTTGCCTCGGATAAAGGCTAAATAGTGTTTTTCTACACCACGCATTTGAAACAAATGTTTTAACTCACGCTCGCTGGTTTTATCTTTACTCGCCAGCACTAAGCCGCTGGTTTCTCGGTCTAAGCGGTGTACTAAATTCGCTTGCGCACCATATAAATGTTTAATGTCATCAATCAGCGATTCCGTGACATCAAATCCATTTTGATGCACGAGCAAGCCACTGGGTTTGTCAAAAATTGCAAAATGCTCGGTTTCAAAAATCGGTCGTAGGCCAATTGGTGTTGGTTCGTGATACATCACTTCTAAAGTCCCTGTGAAATGCGCACCTTTTGCCGTGATGCGTTCACCATTAATTAACACCCAGCCCTTATCCATCATGCGGGAAACGAGTTTGGCAGGTAGGTTGAGTTGCTCGACCAGAAAAAAATTCACTTTGGTCGGAGTATTAAGTTCAAAATGAATTCGCTTATACGCCATAAGACTTGATTACTGACTACTGTTGCACGACTAAAAAGACAGCGCATCTTTAAATGAGGAGGTATTTATGGAGGCCGCGATCACCATTATCGGTACAGGCTTAGCAGGTTACACGCTTGCCCGAGAAGTACGCAAACGCGATCCTAAGTGTGCCTTACGCTTAATCACTGCCGATCACGGGCAATTTTATGCTAAACCCTCGCTCTCTAATGCCTTAGCACAAGGTAAAACACCTACACAATTAAGCAATGCTGATGCAACACGGATGGCGGCGCAATTAAAGGCAGAGATTTTAACGCAAAGCCGCGTCACGCGCTTAAACCTTGCACAGCAATACGTCGAAGTCGATGCACAAATCTATCCTTATCAGCAATTAGTGTTAGCACTAGGCGCACAACAACGTCATGTACCGATTGAAGGTGATGCTGCATCAGCAGTGATGATGGTGAATGATTTAGATAGTTATCAGGCATTTAGGGCACGCTTGCAGCAAGCACGTCATGTGGCGATTATGGGTGCAGGTTTGATTGGCTGTGAGTTTGCCAATGATTTATTGCTTGCTGGTTATCAAGTCAGTGTGATTGACCCTGCCAGTACGCCGCTTAATCGCTTAATGCCTGCCACCGCTGGGCAAGTATTGCAAAAAGCCTTAGCTGAATTAGGTGCGCAGTGGTATTTAGGTACAGCAGTGCAAGCGATAACACAGCAAGCGCAAGGCTATCAGTTACAATTGCTCGATGGTCGCCAGCTACAAGCCGATTTAGTGTTATCGGCTATCGGTTTGCAACCACAAATAGCATTGGCGCAGGCCGCTGGTTTAAAGGTGCAGCAAGGCATTGTCGTAGATCGCAGGCTGCAAACCTCGGTTGACAAGGTGTATGCCTTAGGCGATTGCGCTGAGTTGGAGGGGTTAATTTTGCCGTATGTAATGCCGATTATGCACGCGGCGCGGGCGTTGGCTTGTACCTTAACCGGAGAGCCGACACCAGTACATTATCCAGCCATGCCGGTGGTGGTGAAAACGCCAGCTTGTCCTACCGTAATTGCATCACCACCGCCAGCGGTTGCTTGTACATGGCAATTAACACGAGAGGGCTATAAGGTGCGAGCGTGTTGTTACGATACTGAACAGCAGCTAATCGGTTTTGTGTTAATGGGGGAAGCAGTGGGTGAGAAGCAAGCGTTAACGCAGCAATTGCCTGCGCTGTTAGCTTAATCAATGGGCACAGCGAGATCGGTATACACCTCATCGACCATCATCAAAATAAAGGCAGGTAGGGTAAAACCAATGCGGCGTTCGGTTTCCAAATTAATGGCTAAACGGTAAGGGTTGGGAAATTCTTGATTTAACAAACGTGGCGTAGCCCCGTTAAAAATCTTTGCCATCGTGCTGGCGTGAAATAAGCCCACTTCCTCATAATTGGCATCCGTCATACTCATTAACACACCGTGTTCCACTTCGCGTTGGCCTGATTGTGAAAACGAGGGGCGTTTATACTGTAGTATGGGCGCGATTAACGCTGGTAAGGCTTGTACTTTCACCCCGACATTATACGTTAAGTAAAACGCATCAACTTGCGGGGCTAGTTGTTGATAACAGGCAATTACACGTTGTTGTGGGTTGTCTTGATGAAACTCGCCTTGGCAACCTTTAATGGTAAAGCCCAGTTGTTTCGCTATGGCTTCAATGCGTGATAAACCGGCATAACTGCGACCGATGACTGTGTCTTCATATACCACCCCAAGGGTTTTAAACTTCACCACACGGTGAAATAAACGCAACTGCTTTTCATAACGAGAAGAGTCTACCCGTGCATGTACGTGCTCAAAGCCAGAATCAGTGGCACTTTCCACCACACCGGAGGCCACCGCATCGGCGATGGATAACACCATCGTTGGCACTTGGTGTTCGTTGTTGGCCAAATCTTGGCCTGCCCAAGTGCCTAAAGCCAGCATTAAATCCAGTTCATGGTGTTGTAAGCGTGCTAAAACGGTTTGTTTCAACTGTTGCCGCTTATCGCCATCCCAATCAGCAGACCAATATGCATCCGCCACAAACTCGATATAGTCACTGTTCGCGTGCTGACTTAGCCACTGCCACAAGGGTTGCGTTTCTTGTGGGGTGGCTAAAGTCGGCAACGTTAATGGCTTAACCCAGCCTAATTCTATCAAGCCTTTGACAAAGCCAATTAAATTGGTTTGATAGTGTAAGTAATCACCTCCTTGCAAGTAACCAATTCGCCATTTGTGGTCGCTGTGACGATAAGGCGCGGTGGAGAAATGATCATGATCTCCAGTTGCCCAAGCGGTCACAGTCAAAGACCATAACACTAACAGGTAACTCACGTATTTCATGTGTCTTGTTAAACCATCTGTGTCTAGCGAAAGTGTACTTAGGTGAATTTACACCCGTCGAAAGATTTTCAGCGGATAATCAGGAAATTGTGATTTCAATTTCGCCAATTGTTGCTCTGCCGCTTTGACGTTAGGGTAAGCTTGACCACGATTGCGTTCACGCCAGCCGCCTCCCCCTTCATCTGACCATTCACTTGGGGATTTTTTGTTGAACATCAGGCATACAATAAACCCCGGTTTTGCCTCATTGCGTTCTTCTGCTGGCAATTCAATGTCAGGAATATTGGCATGTGGCATATTCACTTCAAACTGCTCTTTTTCTGCCTCTTCCAGTTTTTGCTCCAATTTTACCGCTTCTGAAGTATGGCGTACTTTCGGCTTATCACGAGTGTCTGTTTCCACTTTTTCGTTAGCAATTTCTTCTAAGCGTTTTTGCAGCCGTAAAATTTCTTCTAAATCACGCAGATCATCCAAATCATGATCTTGTTGTTCTTGTTCCGCTTCCAAACGTTTTAAGCGTTCTTCTAAAGATTCTTGTTTCATTACTTCGTTCTCCTACGATACTTAACAGAGAATAACACTCTACTTTACTACAGCATGACCATAATGTTGGTGTCACTATTTTCAATGAAGCCTATCAGACTCAAATCAATAATCAAATAATAGGCCACGCTTAGTATGGGCTTGTCTTATATCGTATTTTCACCATAAAACAATGTTGTTCAAGTGAATTAATTTTTAAAAACAGTCAATAAAAACAACAAGTGTCAATTTTCAGTCAAGCGATGTGATTAAGCAATTCTTTTTAAGTCTATTTATAGTTATATTTATCACTTATTAAAAACTTTAACCGCTTAATTATAGGATTTTGCAGGTTTACTTTTTTTCATGGTTGTTGTTATTGTCGTTGTAGGGTTTGCGCCGCGTCCTTTTGCGGTGCGAACGCAGAAAAGTCTGAATGATGTTCACTCGTTCCCATCGTTCCGATGGCCGATGGGAATGCATACCGTGTCGCTCCAGCGGCACGTATAGGAATGAAAATGCGCTTATAACCACGACTCGCGCCGCTGGAGCGACGCGGCATGCATTCCCACCAAAATGGTGGGAACGAGAAGTACATTGTTTTTACAAGAGATATTTTGTCGAACTCAGGTACTACGGCTTGCGCCTATTCCACCCTACAAAATCATTTTTGACACAAAAAACAAAACCCCTAACGGAGACCGTTAGGGGTTTTGTCAACACCATTAAGTTAAGCGTGAAGCTTATTTAACAGCGCGGTTGTCGATTAAGTCATCAACAACAGTTGGGTCTGCTAAGGTTGAAGTATCACCTAATGCATCCACTTCGTTGGCTGCGATCTTACGCAGAATACGACGCATGATTTTACCAGAACGGGTTTTTGGTAAACCTGGAGACCATTGAATCACGTCAGGAGACGCGATTGGGCCGATTTCTTTACGCACTAACTGTACTAACTCTTTGCGTAATTCTTCAGTCGCTTCAATGCCAGTCATTAAGGTTACATAAGCGTAAATGCCTTGACCTTTAATGTCATGTGGATAGCCCACAACCGCTGCTTCTGCCACTGCATCGTGTAACACTAACGCGCTTTCAACTTCCGCAGTACCCATACGGTGACCAGATACGTTGATTACGTCATCTACACGACCAGTAATCCAGTAGTAACCATCTTCGTCACGACGTGCACCGTCGCCAGAGAAGTAAGTACCTGGGTAGGTTTTTAAGTAAGTGTCGATGAAGCGTTGGTGATCGCCGTACACAGTACGCATATGGCTAGGCCAAGGACGAGTTAACACTAAGTTACCTTCAGTCGCGCCTTCTAATACTTCCCCTTCGTTGCTTACTAACGCAGGCACAACACCGAAGAATGGACGGGTTGCAGAACCTGGTTTCAGTTTAGTAGCACCTGGTAATGGGGTAATTAAGATACCGCCAGTTTCAGTTTGCCACCAAGTGTCAACGATTGGGCAACGACCTTCGCCTACTACGTGGTAATACCATTCCCATGCTTCTGGGTTGATTGGCTCGCCCACACTGCCTAATAAGCGTAAGCTCTTACGGCTGGTTTTCTTCACTAACTCGTCGCCTTGACCCATTAAAGAACGGATCGCAGTCGGCGCGGTGTAGAAAATGTTAACTTGATGTTTGTCAACCACTTCCCAGAAACGGCCTGCGTCTGGGTAAGTTGGTACGCCTTCAAACATTAAGGTGGTTGCACCGTTGGCTAATGGGCCATATACGATGTAAGAGTGACCTGTTACCCAACCCACGTCAGCCGTACACCAGTAAACATCACCATCGTGATAGTCAAAGATGTATTTGTGGGTCATGGCAGTGTACAGCAAGTAACCGCCAGTGGTGTGTAAAACACCTTTAGGTTTACCAGTAGAACCAGAAGTGTACAGAATGAATAATGGGTCTTCTGCATCCATTTCTTCTGCTGGGCAATCTGCAGAAACGCTGGCTAATTTTTCGTGATACCAAATGTCACGGCCTTCTGCCCAAGCTACGTTACCGCCAGTGCGTTTAACCACTAATACGTGGCGCACGTTAGGGCAGCTTTCGACGGCTTTGTCTACGTTGGCTTTTAAAGGTACTTGACGACCACCGCGTAAGCTTTCATCAGAAGTGATGATCACTTGACAGTCAGAGTCTTGAACGCGGTCGCGTAATGCGTCAGGAGAGAAGCCACCGAACACGATAGAGTGAATCGCACCAATGCGCGTACACGCTAACATTGCCGCTGCGGCTTCAGGAATCATAGGTAAGTAAATGCACACACGGTCGCCGCGTTTAACGCCTAAATCTTTTAATGCGTTACCTAAACGGCTAACTTCTTCGTGCAATTCGCGGTAAGTGATTTTTTTGTCTTCATTTGGAGAGTCGCCTTCCCAAATGATAGCCACTTGATCACCGCGTGTTTCTAAATGACGATCTAAGCAGTTGTAGGATACGTTGATTTTACCGCCGTCAAACCAGCGGACTTTACCTTCGTAGTAGTCCCAATCTTGAACTTTGTCCCACTTCTTAAACCAAGTCAGAAAATTGTCTGCCTGTTCAGCCCAGAAACCATCGGAATCATTGACAGAGCGTTCATACATCTCCTTGTACTGCTGTTCGTTGATGTGTGCTCTCGCAGCAGCGTCCGGCAGAATGTCATAGACTTTTGCGTCACTCATGTGTGTTCTCCTTTGTACGACTTAACTCTAGTAAGATTGAGTAAGCGGGTGATTGATATAAGTTTTGTTTATGTTATGGTGCGTGGGCATGCCGCTTCATTGTATTAAGGGCATCGCTAGCTAAGGATTTACGCCCACCTTTATAGACCAGTAAACAGGCAAGGAAACGTGAATACTTTACCAGAGAATAAACCTTTTTTAATAGCTTTTATTGTTTTTTTTTATCATTAGTGGTGTAAGTGCTGATAGTGTATCCGATTAGTTTTCTTTTTTCCTAGTCTTTCAGCTTATTTCTTTCAGATTGCCCCACTAATGGGGCGTTTATCTATAAACCTCAATGGGGGTAGGATAAAAAATATTTTGCTTAGCTTGTATACTCATAACTCAACGCTCTCAAGTCTATGCTTTACACTGCAAAGTCATTACGCTATGCTAAACCCTATAGAATTACAGCGTGCTATCAGCCAACTATCTGATATTCATGCACAAATTTCTCGCACTGAAATGTATCGCGGTTTTCGCGCTGCGCATGTGGCTGCCACAGGTGCAGTGGCCTTTCTTGCCGCCTTATTGCAACCGTGGTTAGTCGATTTAACCTTGCCAGAAGGGCGGGTGCAATTTGTCGTGTATTGGGTGTGCATTGCCACCTTTAACCTATTGGCAACCTTAGGTTTATTGCTACATGCCTATCTATACCGCGAAACGCCTTTAGAACGACAAAAGTCGCGCTACATGCTGATGCAGCTTGCGCCTTCTTTGCTGGCAGGCGCGATGTTAACGGCCTTGGTGGTAGGACACGCCGAATTAAGCTTTGTGCAATACTTACCCGGTTTGTGGAGTTTAGTGTTTGCCCTAGGCGTGTTTGCTTGTCGCCCGTATTTACCGACCGCGACTTTTTGGTTAGGCTGTTATTACCTCTGTGTCGCAGGCTTACTACTCCTGTTCTCACCGTATAGTTTGCAGCCTTGGGCAATGGGTTGTAGCTTTGGTGTGGGACAATTATTAGCAGCAGGCATTTTATATCGCGATATTGAATGCCGAGGATAATAGACAATGATACAAGCAAGTGAAAAAGGTCGCTTTGCCTATGAAGGGCTAGACCGCATCATGCACGAAAAAGCACGTTTAAGCGTATTAACCTCCTTATTAACCCGCGCGGATGGCTTATTATTTACTGATTTAAAAACGCTTTGCGATTTAACTGATGGTAATTTAAGTCGGCATTTAAAAGCCTTAGAAGAAGAAGGGTTAATTACGGTACAAAAAAGCTTTTGCAATAACCGTCCACAAACCCGCTGTATGTTAACCACACAAGGGCGCGAACGGTTTGTCGCTTATTTAACCGAATTAGAGCGCGTAATTCGTGATGCTTCCACTGCTGCTAATAACACGAGCACGACTCGCACAGCTTTAGACGATCACGGATTTGCTCCTGCTTGAAGCAATTCAGGTGCTTGCTGTGACATGCTATCGCTAAGCACGGCAACATATACCCCTGAAAAATCAACGGCTAACTCTTGATTGCATTCAGCGCGAGCGTTTAACTCCCAACGAGCTTTGCCTCGGCTGAGCAAATCTTGTTTAAAGCGGTAAATGTCTTGCTCACTGGGGATATTGCTTAACACCACAATCTCGCCATCGACAGGCTTGATATAATCAACCTTGCTACGACGGATTAAGGTAGAGGCTTCAAAGCCTAAGCGTTGCACCACGACATGCGTCACCGCCCAACCTGCCAGCGTTAAAATTGCCGCTAAACTACCGCCAAAAGCAGTATATTTATCGTTTCGATTGGCTTCTAAGGGCGCGGTTAAGATTAAAATCCGCTCATTACACAGCGCGACCTTAATCCCTATCTCACGGGTAATTGGAATATGGGCATCTAAGTATGCCTGTAGGGTATCTTTCATCGTCATTAACCTATTTATCTGCGTGTTTCACACCTCGGCTTACACTCACCATCATGCACCGTTCTGATTTTAATTTTACGCTTCCACCCGAATTAATCGCTCAACAACCTGCACCGCAACGCACGGCTAGCCGCTTGTTATATATGCCGCCGCCACCGCAACAAGGCGTGCAAGATTTGCAGTTTAGCGACTTACCACAGCACATTAACGCAGGCGATTTATTAGTTTTCAACAATACGCAAGTCATTCCTGCGCGC
The DNA here is from genome assembly GCA_003245895.1 of Beggiatoa sp. Lineage (GTDB taxonomy): Bacteria > Pseudomonadota > Gammaproteobacteria > Beggiatoales > Beggiatoaceae > SZUA-411. The sequence continues at coordinate 7,508 of QKBZ01000256.1, read as the reverse complement.
TTATTTGCACATAAAGCGGCGACTGGTGGCAAAGTTGAATTATTAATTGAACGACTGTTAGGTGAACAACGGGTCTTAGTGCAACTCAAGGCCAGTAAAACGCCTGCTATCGGTAGCCAACTGGTTTTAGAAAATGGCGTAACCGCAGTTGTCATGGGGCGAACTGGACAATTTTTTGAACTGAGTATAGAAACCGAACAACCACTATTAACCCTTCTGCAAAGCGTAGGCCATATTCCTCTGCCGCCGTATATCCGGCGCGAAGATCATGCAGCCGACAGCGAGCGTTATCAAACGGTGTATGCCTCTCAACCCGGTGCGGTTGCTGCACCCACTGCGGGTTTGCACTTTGACCAAGACTTGTTACAGCAATTGCAGGCCAAAGGCGTTGAATTCGCCTATGTCACCTTGCATGTTGGCGCAGGTACTTTCGCGCCGATTCGGGTTGATGACTTAAGCACACATCAAATGCACAGTGAATGGTTACAAGTATCGCCTGAAGTTTGCCAGCAAGTGCAAGCCACCCGTGCCAGAGGCGGGCGTGTGATTGCAGTGGGCACAACTTCAGTGCGAGCGTTGGAAAGTGCTTCGCGTAGTGGCGCGTTAGCGGCTTATGAAGGTGAAACCCAATTATTTATCACACCGAGTTATCAATTCCGCAGTGTCGATGCCTTAATCACCAACTTTCATTTACCAGAGTCTACCTTGTTAATGTTAGTGTGTGCCTTCGGGGGCTACCACCCTGTCTTAGCCGCTTATCAGCATGCGGTAGCACAAGGTTACCGTTTCTTTAGTTATGGCGATGCCATGTTGATTGCACATCGACGCGACGGCAGCCAATGTTTATCAACAGAGTGAGTTTTTCATGTCACAAAATTTATTCGCCCAAGTGTTGCGCGTATTACTCAACAATAAATCAACGCGAAATGTCACCGCCATTCTGGTATTAATCCTCGGCGCAGCAGGTATTACGCTCAATGGCTGGTTGCCCAGTGATAAAGACAGCAGTAGTAGTACAAATGGTGGTAGCGGTGATTTATGTGAAGTCAAAAAGGTCGCCGATGGCGATACCATGACTGTGATTTGTGCTACTGGTGAGGAAAGAGTGCGTTTTTATTGCATAGACACACCAGAAATGAAGCAAAAACCGTGGGGTGAGCAAGCGCGCGCGCAACTGCGGCAATATGCTGATGTGGGCACACAAGTACGTTTGGAACGGATAGATAAAGATCGTTATGGGCGTATTGTGGCAGAAGTGTATAAAGGTGATACCAATTTGAATTTAGCCCAAGTGGAAGCAGGGCAAGCGGCAGTGTATGCGCAGTATTGCAAAAAACCGATTTATCAACAGGTGGAACAACAAGCGCAGGCAGCTAAGAAAGGGATTTGGGCGGAGTCGGGTTTACAGCAAGAGCCGTGGGAGTGGCGTAAAGAACAGCGGAAATAATTTGATTTGTAGGATGGGCTGACGTTAGGAAGCCCATCAGTCGCGCCAATTGATTAAATCAAGTACGCGGTAAACGATGGGCTTCCTTCGTCAGCCCATCCTACAAATTGCTTAATTGTCAGAATCAGAATTCACCGAATTAAAGAATTTTCAGAATGATTTTGCTGTTATACAGTCTAAGTGCAGAAATCTACACAATTAATTCTGAGAATTCTAAAATTTTGTAAATTCTGATTCTGACAACACACTTTGTGTACTGATTAAGCTGCACAATACAGCCCAATCAATCACATTTTTATAAACTATCCAACCACGCTTTTAAGCGACTTACTTGTACAACAATCACTTCAATATCATTTAAGGCGTTGCCCATTAAGACACTGCCTTGATACCCCGTCATTAATTGTGTGCCGTATTCTTGCGCGGCTTCTTCTGAGAAATTCATTAAACGGAATTGCTCAGTCACCCAATCTAATTGGATTTTTAAAATATTATTGGCTTTCTCAGTCAACGAAGACGGATGTTTATCCAGTTCTTGGCATAAACTTCCCACTGGACAGCCGTGAACGATTAACATTTCGCTGATTTCGACAACGTGATCTAAAAACGCAAATAAGCGCTTACGCGGATTAGGGTATTGTTCCCAAAGCCGAGCATGCGCCAACCAATCATCGGTACGTTCTTGAATCACAGCCGCAGCAATATCTTCTTTCGTTTTGAAATAATAGTAAACATTACCCAATGGCACTTTAGATTCTCGAGCGATGTCTGCCAGTGTGGTTTGATTAAAACCTTGATGATGGATTAGAGTTTTAGCGGCTGCTAATAAACGTTCGCGTTTATCACTCACTCTTGGCATAACAAATGTCCTCTACAATTTAGGGGTTGCTCACCGAGTGCAAATGCTGCTGTTTTATTTTTATTCACCTGTTCTTTAAACCATCAATAACTTATCAGTTTACGCATTATTTCTGCCAACTGTCCAGTTATGTTTTGTTTAAAAAAAGGTGTTCAACATTTGAACCCGACACAAAACCTTGTATTTAAAGGCTTTACATAAAATATTAATTAGACATTCTTTTATTTAGTTACATATCAAACTTTATCTGATTAGGTGCCACTTGCACGTAATAAAAAAAGAAGACAACGTCTAAAAAAACTTTTGCGTATTTTGTGTGCAGGCTTGCACCAGTGAATAACCTCGGGCTAAAACAAATAGTAAGTATTATGACTAATACGTCATACAAGCTTAGTGGGCTTTCATAACGTTGTCAACAGTAAAATTGAGTCATTGTCTAACAATTTCAAGTGGTGACAAACATGTTAGTCAACTAAATTTGCTTGGTAATACCAGTATAAAAGCTTTAATTCGATTTTTAAAGGGGAAGTGCTACAAAACTATGACAAGCGTTAGATAATAATGGCTATAACGCTTATAGTTCAAGCGAGAATGGATGAGTGGTCACTCAGCTTTATAAAACACGATACAGGCATGTGTGCCTTGACCATCGGTACTGTTAATCTGCAATTGCCAACCCAGACGAAAGCAAATGGACTGCACAATATTTAAGCCCAAGCCATAACCTTCTCCACGTCCGCCACGGATATAGGCTTTCGTGACAGAGTTTAGCATTTCAGGCGCAATGCCTATGCCGCTGTCTTCAATGCAAATGCGATCTTCATATTCAGCAATGCGTACAAAACCTTGATCCGTGTAATTAAAGGCGTTGCTGATAAGGTTGGCTAAAATGATAGACACCAAAGCAGCAGGAGCTTGCAATACAGTGTCTTGTTCAGCAAGTTGTAACTCAATTTCAACAGGTTTATTGTCTAACAAATGCTGGTGCTGATGTAAACATTGTTGTAACACCTCTCCTAACACGCAACTGGCTTGATCATCCATTTGCCATGTTTCCCGCGACAACAGCAAAAAAGTTTCAATAATATTTTCCATCGAGCCAATGGCGCGGCTAATGCGTTGCAAAGGTCGTTGAATGGCAGGCTTTTGCATGTCTGGATTGTGTTGCAGCAATTCTGCTGCGCCTTTTAACACAGTGACGGGGGTACGCAGTTCATGGCTGGCACTGCGGGTAAAACTGCGCTCACGCTCTATAAAGGCTTGTACTCGCAAAAATTGTTGCTCTAAGGCACGCGCTAAAATGCCCACTTCATCATGATAAAAGCTGTTGCTGAAATGATGCGGTACATCAGTAGGGCTGATTTGTTCGGTTAATTTTGCTAAACGCGCTAAAGGCGCAATAATCGGTCTCGCTGTCACCGCGCCCACCCATGCCCCCACTGCGCTAATCACTAAAATAGCAATCAGCAACATGCCAAGCACAGTAGGTGCAAGTTCTTTCATCGGTTCTAAGGTGGTGACATCGTAAATGATGTAGAGCTTACCACTGTCAGTTTCGGGTAAGGCGGCAATAAAAATGTAATAACTGAGTTCTTGCCCATCCTGCATAAAGTCTAGTTTATGATTGCCTACACCTAAGCCGTCTAAGTGTTGTTGCCAAAACTCAGACATGTCTTTAAGGCTCAAATAGCTATACATAAAGCGCGTATGCGGCAGGCGGGCTGCGGTGGGGTCTTCTCGATATTGCTGGCGAAACAATTCTGCTTCTAAGCGCATGCGATGGAAAAACGTGCTGTCTTCGACATTAATTAGGCCAATGACCACTACAATGCTGTAAATAATGCCTAAAATCGCGCCAAATAAGCTAAAGGCGACGATAATGCGGAAACGTAAACTATGCAGCATGAGACTCAGGCGCGACTAAGCGATAACCAATGCCATGCACGGTGTGAATCAAAGCATGTTCAAACGGTTTATCAACCACTTGGCGTAAGGCGTATAAGTGGGAGCGCAAGGCATCACTTTCTGGCGGGGCTTCTTGCCACAAGCTTTGCTCTAAAATGCTGCGGGATACCGTGTTGGGCGAAGCTTCCATTAGTAACTTTAATAACTTTAAACCGACAGGATTTAATTTTAAGGCTTGGCCTGCACGCGAGGCTTGATGGGTGGCGGGGTTTAATTCTAAATCAGCGATTTTAAGCACTTTACTCGCCATGTGTTCTGGTTGATGGCGGCGAATTAAGGCTTCTAAGCGCACATATAATTCCTGCAAAGCAAAGGGCTTTACTAAATAATCGTCTGTGCCGACGCTAAAGCCTGCTAATTTATCTTCTAAAGTATCGCGGGCGGTGAGCATTAAAACAGGTGTATGCACGCTTTCTTGACGCAAGTTTTCACAAAATCGTAAGCCATTCATACGCGGCAACATCACATCTAAAACAATGGCATCATAGTGTTCTGTCAAGGCTAAATGTAAACCGCCTACGCCGTCATAAGCATAATCTGGCACATGACCATGTGACTCCAAATAGTCGCCAATGTTCGCGGCAATATCATACTCGTCTTCAACAATAAGCACTTTCATAAAATAGGGTTAGGGCATGCTGGTGGTTTGGTGTTTGCGTTTTTAAAAGTAGGTGGATTTAGTATCGCTGTCATCCACCTTTAACACATGCAACTGTTTATATTTTTAATTGTTAAAAAATATGTAAGATATGCTAACTAAAATAACGTGCCCATCGCGCTCTAAAACACGTTATTTTGCTTTAGCACATCTTACAAAACTTTTATTGTTTCTTGTTTCCATCATTTCGGTCACGGCTATTGAGGTAAACAAGCATTGTTTGTAGGGTGGAATAGCGTAGCGTATTCCACCATAAAGCTCTGCAAAAAGCTGAGTAAAAACAGATTATAAGCTGCATGGTGGAATACGGCTTACGCCTATTCCACCCTACATACTTAATGATTCAACTTCGCTTTTGCTTCTGCTAAAGCGACTTGAATCTCAGCGCGTCGTCCTGCATCAGCCATTGCACGATCAGGACGTGCAGGCGCATTCAACGCTTTTTCTAATACTTGCACTGCTTCGGCATAATCCTCGGTTTCTTTTAATAAAAAGTCACCGTAGAAATAATTCGGGTCAATACCATTAGGGTTAATGCTTAAGGCTTTTTGCAGATATTCCCGCGCTTTATCATCATCGCCAAAACCAATAGGCCAGCTTGGTACTTGATAAAACAAACTACCTAAAGAAGTATAAATAGAACCGTTTAACGCATTTGGGTCAATTTTTTCCGCCGCTAACAATAAATCGCGGGATTTTTTCACCAAGCCCAAAGCCCCTAAACCGCCTTTTTCACCCGCATAAGTGGCTAAAATAATCGCTTCCCACACCATAGGCTCTGCTTGAGTGGGATAGGCTGCGGTTACTTGCTCTGCCTGTTCAGACAGCATTTTGAATGCGTCTTCGCGCTGTGCTTCAGGCAATTGATATTTCACCTCTGCCCAACGGTCTTGTAATGCGGTCACATCTGACTGCCAATCCGCAGCCATTACATTTGATACTAAAAAACTTAAACCAATTAACAACAAGGCTCTCATCATGTCGCTCCTAAGCGGTGGTGGTTTTTGCGGCAGGCTCAGTTCGACACTGTTGCGCTGCCAATTGCATTTGTTTTGTTACTGCGCGGTCAATTAAGCGCGGTAACAATTGGTTTAAACGGGCAAAAAAACTTTCCGGTTGCCCTAACAGCAATTCCTTTTTATCCCCTTGCAAGGCTGCGACGATTTGCGCTGCCACCCACTCTGGCGGATCAACTTTGGCATTCGTCGCTTGATTAAACGCTTGCACTGGAGCTGTGTTCAAGGGCGTATCTACCGCACGCGGCGCGACATACAACACATTGACTGTGCTGTCTTGCAACTCGCGACGTAACGCCTCAGAGAAACCGCGCAAGCCAAATTTGCTGGCGCAATAACTGGTAAAAAAGCCGAAGCCTAAGCTGCCAAAGGTAGAACCCACGTTAACAATTGCGGCTTCTTGATGCTGCAACATGCTGGGTAAATAGGCGCGGGTTAATAGCATTGGGGCTAACAAATTGGTGTGCATTAAGGATTCAATTTGTTGGCTTTCCATAGTGGCAAACTGACCAAAAAACATTTGCCCTGCATTGTTAATTAACACATCACATTCTGCTTGCTGTGCTAACTGTGTACAGGCTTCGGCTGAACTTAAATCAGCAACAAAGCTGTGTGCTTGACCGCCTGCCGCTTGCAATTCTGCTACGAGTGCGTCTAAACGGCCTTGATCACGTCCGACCAGTTTTAACACTGCGCCTTGTTTGGCTAATTGCAGTGCTAAGGCGCGTCCGATGCCACCGGTTGCGCCGGTTAAAACGATTTGTTTTCCTGTTAAATTCATTTCTCACACACCTTGAGCCGCTGTTGGGTTCATGTCATTTATGTAGGATGGGCTGAGGTACGAAGCCCATCATTCGTGGCTCCATCGCGGTAAACGATGGGCTTCCTTCGTCAGCCCATCCTACAACACATCAAGCCGCCATCAACTCATGTTCAGCAGGCATATACTGCGGTAAAGAACTAAACACATCGCCGTATAAATGAAAGAACACACGCGCCGCATGAATCACCGCCGCTTGATCTTCAGGGGCTTCTAACTGATTCATTAACTTTTCAAAATTTGCCATATGATCAATATCGAGCGCACCGTGCGAGGTGAGATAAGAAAAGGCATCATTTGGCAATTGTAAAGACTGTTGCACCGCACTCGCGCCACGTTGCGCCAAGGCAATGCTAGTGCCTTCTAACACAAACACCATGCCGAAAAAGCCGACGGGGTTGCCGCGTTGAATCAAGTCATAGGCATAAGCCACCATCACTTCAGCGGCTAAACCGGCTTGGCTGTTGCGCACGAGTTCCTTATCCATACCGCAAGCCGCCAAGTCATTTAAAATCCACTCTTCATGGCCTAATTCTTCGCTGATGTACTCTGCCACGGCGAGGCGTAACCAATTTAAATGCGGTGGCAATTGGCTACCGCAAGCCATTAACAAAGGCACAGTATGCTTAACATGATGATAAGCTTGACGTAAAAAGCTGATGTATAACTCTTTGCTGATATTGCCTAACACACCCGCTTGCAATAAAGGCAAGCTCAGGAAGTTATTGCGCGCATTGGCAGTT
>QKBZ01000348.1 GCA_003245895.1 Beggiatoa sp. | reverse complement strand
AATAACTTAAATCTTGTGCGCTAACATCTAGCCAACATAACTTTGGCAATGATAATGCCACTTCCATCATTGTCTTTTCTGATGAAATTATTTCTAATGGTATAGCCTCTAGTGTTTCATCAGATTTCCAATGTAGCCATAAACCGGAAACTTGCTCATCACCCAAATTACCTTCATGACGTAAATTCCACCATACACCCCAATCCAACACTAAATTCGTCACCTTGCCCACTTCACGCAACGGATTTTGATTCAGTTGAATAAATTGCAGCTTAGGTAATTCTGTTAACCAATCTGGCAAGCATTGAATAACATTTTTACCCAGCAATAACTGCTCTAAATGCGCTAACTCGCGGATTTCCGCTGGCACATGCAACAAATGCTGACCACGCAAATCCAAAACCGGATCACGTTTAACCCGATTCTCCTCAATTTTCCGACGCACTTCAGGATGCAAACCCATAACCCAACCTCAGCAAAATGACCCTACCCCACATCATACCACCCCCCACCTACCTCACAAAAAAACCACATTAAATCTTGAAATTGATAATGAGAATGACTATCATTTGCCTTTCGCACACACTTAACAGACACCCATGACACTGCACACACACTGGCTCACACGCCTCACCCTCACCTGCCTATGCAGCCTCATCACCTGCACCGTGCTTGCCAGCGACCACACCCGCACCCTCACGCACGCCCTAGGCAACACCAGCATTACCGGCACACCGACCCGCATTGTCACCTTATACCAAGGCGCGACCGACACCGCCGTTGCCCTTGGCATCACCCCTGTTGGCGTAGTGGACTCATGGCTAGAACAACCCACTTACCAATTCCTGCGCGAGCAACTCGCCAACGTCACCCACGTTGGCCTAGAAACCCAACCCAACCTAGAACTGATCGCCAGCTTACAACCCGACCTCATCATTGCCGCCAAAATGCGCCATGAAAAAATCTACCCACAACTAAGCCAAATCGCCCCCACCATCAGCATCGACTATGTGTTCCAATTCAAAGACACCGTGCAGCAAATGGGCACAGCCTTAAACCGACAAACACAAGCCGACGAATTACTAAACCACTGGACACAGCGCGTCGCCGATTTCCAACAACAACTTAAAACCACGCAACGCAACACCCCCAACACCGTCTCCCTGCTCGACTTCCGCCCCGACCATGTGCGCCTCTACCTACAAGACAGCTTCGCCGGTTCTATCCTCACCGAACTCGGCTTTACCGTCGCCCGCAACCAAGGCAGCCACAACCAATGGGCGTTAAAACTCACCAGTCGAGAAAGCATGCCCAGCTTAAACGCCGACGTGTTTTTTATCTTCAAACTCACCGACGACCCCGTGACCCAACGTGTGTATCAACAATGGACACAACACCCGCTGTGGCAAACCTTAACCGCCGTGCAACAACAGCAAGTGTTTTTCGTCGATGAAGTGGCGTGGAGTGCCTCCGGCGGGGTGTTGGGGGCGAATAAGATGTTGGATCAGGTTTATCAGCATTTTGGCTTAACACCGTGAAGCCTCTCGTAGGGCGGATAAGGCGCAGCCGTCATCCGCCGAAATGCCACATGACGCTCCGCTGATGCGACCTCTTCAAGTCCTCTCCCTGAGGGAGAGGATTTAGGTGAGGGTTATTTTTGGAACCAGAACAAAAGCCAAATGTCGGATGACGGCTAACGCCTTATCCGACCTACAAACAAAGCGTTATACGACCCGATAGGGACAAACAACACCATAAGTTAGGCGGAATAAACCCTCACCTAAATCCTCTCCCTCGGGGAGAGGACTTTGAAACAAACACTGAACATCACTATGCAACGCTCGCTCTCAGCCACAGACTTCACAAACAGCCCAACACTAAGCCGACTCAGCACGCGCCCCCTACAACTCCTACTCGCCGCGCTACTGCTAACACTCGCCTTCCTCGCCAGCTTAGCCTTTGGACAACTGTCTATCCCGCTGAGCAGAGTCATCACTGCCTTCACCCATTACGACGGCAGCAACACCGATCACCTGATCATCACCACCACCCGCCTTGCCCGCGCCTTAACCGCCTTAACCGTTGGTGCTGCCCTAGCCGTGTCTGGCGCACTTATGCAAGCCTTAACCCGCAACCCAATGGCCTCGCCCAGCATTTTCGGCGTGAACGCGGGCGCATTATTCGCCATCGTGTTAACCATGACCGTGTTTAGCATTAGCTCACTGCAAAACCTCATCTGGGTCGCCTTAATCGGGGCGGCGGTCGCGGGCGGTATGGTGTACGGCTTAGGCAGCTTAGGCCGCGACGGACTTACGCCAGTCAAAATCGTATTAGCCGGAGCCGCCATCAGTGCCTTGTTTGTCTCTTTCACGCAAGGGTTATTAGTGGTCAATCAAGACGGCTTAGACAGCATTTTATTCTGGCTCGGCGGCTCCGTGTCAGGCCGCGATTTAAGCTTGTTGCAACCGCTCATACCTTACGGACTCGCTGCCTTAGTACTCAGCCAATTGCTTAGCCCACATATCAACGTGTTGCTGTCAGGTGATGAAATCGCCAAAAGTTTGGGACAGCGCACTGGCTGGCTAAAACTGGCAATGGGTGTGTTAATCGTGTTGCTGGCAGGCAGTGCGGTGGCGATTGCGGGCAATATCGCCTTCGTCGGTTTGATCGTGCCACACATGGCGCGGGCATGGGTGGGCGCGGATTATCGCTGGTTGCTGCCGATGTGTGCGCTATTAGGCGCGGCCTTATTGCTGCTCGCTGATTTAGTGGCGCGTTTTCTCATTATGCCGCAAGAAATCCCCATTGGTGTCATGACCGCCTTGCTCGGCACGCCGTTTTTCATCTACTTAGCACGCCGAGGGCTACAAAATGCCTAAGTTTTACACCGTGCGCCACGCCGCTTTATCACTACAACTCAACTTAAAAACGCTGTCGGTATTAGCCCTGCTACTGCCTTGCGTGCTGGCCTGCGTGTTATTGGCCTTATCCGCCGGTAGCCAATGGTTATCACCGCTCACCGTGTTAAATGAATTGGTCGCTGACGGTCGCTATGCCTTTGTGCTGGAAACCTTGCGTTTACCGCGCATCGTGATGGCCTTCATGGTCGGCGCAGCCTTAGCGGTGTCCGGCCTGATGTTGCAAAGCTTAATCCGCAACCCCTTAGCCTCACCCGACATCATCGGCATCACGGGCGGAGCTTCAGCCGCAGCAGTATTTTTTCTCTCCTTCCTCGCCGGTTCGCTGAGTGTGTACTGGCTACCGGTCGCCGCCATCATTGGCGCCTTGCTCACCGCGTTGATTATTTACGGCCTCGCATGGCAAGGCGGTGTCTCGCCCGTGCGCTTAGTGTTAATCGGCATTGGCTTAGCCGCAGGTATGAACGCCATCACCACTTTGATGATCGTGTTAAGTCCCATCGCCACCAGCATGACCGCTTACGTTTGGCTAACTGGCAGCGTGTACGGCACTAACTGGCAAGATGTCAGCCGCTTGCTGCCGTGGTTGTTAGTGCTGTTGCCGTGGGCGATGTCTTTGGCGCGCAGCATCGACGCGCAAGCCTTAGGCGACGCGACGGCTATCAATTTAGGCATTGCCTTGCAACGCGACCGCTTGTTAGTGCTGTTTATCAGCGTTGGTTTAGCCGGTGCGGCGGTGGCGTTTGCTGGTGCGGTGAGTTTTGTCGGTTTGATCGCACCACACATTGCGCGGCTGTTAGTAGATCGCCGTTTTGCCAGTCTCGCGCCTGTCTCCGCGTTAATCGGCGGCACGTTAGTCGTATTAGCCGACACCTTGGGACGCACCGTATTTTTACCCCTAGACATGCCTGCGGGTGTGTTTGTCGCGGCGGTCGGCGCACCGTTTTTCATTTATCTGCTCTATCGCCATCAGCAATAGGAGTCGCGCATGTCCCCCTTAAGCAGCCAAGCCTTGAGCTTGAGTTATGAACAACGTCTGATTATCGATGCCTTAGATTTACAAATTCCAAGATCGGAAATCACCGTGTTTGTCGGCAGCAACGGCTGTGGTAAGTCCACCTTATTAAAAGCCTTTGCCCGTTTGCTGAAACCACAACAAGGCTCGGTGTTGTTAGACGGCGTGGCGATTCAAAAACAATCGACCCGCCAAGTGGCACAAAAACTCGCCATTTTGCCGCAAGGCCCGAACGCGCCTGAAGGTTTGACCGTGTATCAATTGGTAAAACAAGGCCGTTATCCGCATCAAAACTGGTTGCAACAATGGTCGGCGCAAGACGAGTGCTTAGTCACTCAAGCCTTAGAAGCCACTGATTTAATCCCGCTGATGCACCAACCGGTTGACGCTTTATCCGGCGGGCAGCGACAACGGGCATGGATTGCCATGACTTTGGCGCAAGATACGGAAATTGTGTTGTTAGATGAGCCGACGACTTATTTAGATTTAACCCATCAAATTGAAATCTTAGATTTGCTGTTTGACTTAAACCAGCAACAGCAAAAAACCATCGTCATGGTGTTACATGATTTGAATTTGGCTTGTCGTTACGCGCATCACATGGTGGCGATACATAACCGCACCGTGCATGCGCAAGGCCGACCAGAAGCGATTATTACCGAGGACATTGTGCGCGAGGTGTTCCACTTGGATTGCACCATTAGCCGCGATCCGCTATTCGGCACGCCGTTGTGCATTCCGTTTGGCAAAGGTCGGCGTTTATTAAAAGAGCAAGCCAATGTCCTCGCTTGAACCGGCACAATTTGCCGCGTTAAACGCGCAATGCTGCTTGATTCCCAGCGATGAACGCGATGTGCAACACGCGCTGCTTGCCCGCGATTGGCTAGACCCTGCCTGTTGCAAAGACATTTTGCAAAGCTTAACGCCGGTCATCGGCTCGCCGTCGCTGCGCATCACCGCCTCCTTGCTGAGCAAACGCCTTGCCTTTTTGACCACAGCAGTCAGTGCTTATGCCATGAGTGCTTATGATCGCGGCTTAAATTTGAGCGTGGACAATGTGTATCTGGAATATGGACACCGTGAGGGCGTGTGGCAATCGCGTTTGCCGCTGCGCGATTTAAGCGTGACTACACCCGCACTCGCCCAGCGCGAGACATGGCGACAGCAGTTAATGCAGCAACTATTCGCCCAGCTTTTAGCCCCGTTATGGCATAGCTTCGCCGCTGCGAGCAAAGTGCCGTTGCCCGTATTATGGGAAAACACGGCGGTCAGGGTGTATTCGCTGTATGAACGACGTTTAGCCAAAATTGACTGCCCGCAGCGACAAGCGGTGATTCGTGCCGATTTTCACTATTTATTACATCACGCACCGACGCAAGTGTTTGGCATTAAAGAGAATCCTTTGGCGCGTAATTTGTGGCCTAAGCAGCTTTTAACGCCGGATGCGCCGCCGGTACGTTTTCGCAAAACCTGTTGTTATTACCATAAAGCCAGCACGCCGCAAGAATTCTGCACGGTGTGTCCGTTATTGCGCCCCAAAACGCCAAAACGCGCGAAACCGTCGCTGGTACACAAAGAGAGCCTGTTACATGAGTGAACACCCACCCGCCCGACTGCTGCCGCGTGTACAACGTGTGAGCGCAGATTTATTAGCGTCTTATCAAACTATTAGTGCCTCTACCCTTGGTCACATTACTGATTTTGGCTATGTGCAAGGCGTGCAGCCTTTGTTCCGTCCGCTGCGTATTTTAGGTAACGCTATCACAGTGAAATTGCCCACGGTAGACGGCAGCATTCTGCGCGAAGCCTTATTGCAAAGTCAGGCAGGCGATGTGTTAGTGATTGCTATGACTGGCGAGGAACAGCGGGCGTGTTGGGGCGAATTGCGCACCTTAGCAGCCTTGCGCAAACAGTTGGCAGGCGTGGTGATTTCTGGCTGTGCCACGGATGTGCGTGCCATTACCGAATTAGGTTTTCCGGTGTTTTGCAGTGGGGTGAGTGCGTTGACCACTCGCGCCTTGCAGTTGGGTGGTGAGTTAAATACGTCGGTCAGCGTTGGCGGCGTGAGTGTGCAAGCGGGGGATTTAGTGGTCGGTGATGACGACGGGGTGTTTATCCTTGACCCTGAGTATGCGCAGCAGATTGCGCCCTTGGCGTTGGCGAAGCAAGAACAGGAGCGGGAACGTCGGGCGCAGTTGATCGGATGAGTAGGATGGGCTGACGCAGGAAGCCCATCGTTTACCGCGAGGTTTCTGGCTCCCACGCGCTTTGCGTGGGAGCAAGTCCAGACGCGCCTGCGTCATGAATTTGCCTGCTCCCGTATCCGAGACTCGGCGCAGGCGCGCCGTTACTGGTTCCCACGCAAGGCGCGTGGGAACTAGATAACACACAACAACACCCACAAACCAAGACATCACTTACAACATTTTTTCAACTTATCACTTGAGATTAATTCTTATTATCTTTACGCTTTGTATTAGGAACAACACATGCCAATAAAACCACATAACACCGTTTTATCCTGCTTAATCCTCTCCACCTTATCCGGCTTAGCACAGGCAGAGCCGATTGAATTAGATGCTTTAGTCGTCTCCTCCACTCGAACCGGCACTTCTAAAGCAGACACGCCGCAAGTGGTCACCGTAATCACCCGCGAACAAATCGAACAACAACTCGCCACCACCTCCGACTCCTCACAAGTGTTAAGCAACTTATTACCCGCTTACGCACCTAACCGGCAAAAATTAACCAATAGCGGCGAGAGTTTTCGCGGACGTGATCCGCTGTTATTAATCGATGGCGTGCCGCAATCTAACCCCTTGCGCGATGCCGGTCGGGCAGGCCATACCATTGATTTATCGATGGTAGAACGGATTGAAGTGATTCACGGCGCGAATGCGATTCACGGCTTAGGTGCGACCGGCGGCATTATCAATTTCATCACTCGCCGCCCAACATCTCCCAAATTAACCCAGCATGCTAGCGTGCAACTCACCATGCCTACCGACGAATTCAGCGGCGAAACCTTAAGCCCTAAATTCACTTATCGCGCAGAAGGCATTGCCGGTGATTTTGATTACTTGGCGGGCGTTAGTGCCGAGAGCCAAGGCATGTTTTTAGATGCGAACGGCGATTATGTCGGCGTGGATAACACGCAAGGTGATTTGATGGACTCCAAAACCTACGACGCTTTTGCCAAGTTAGGTTACTGGATTGATGATGATCAAAACGTAGAAGTCGAGGTAAATCGCTATGTGACACAAGGCGAGATGAACTATGTCAGCGTGACCGGCGACCGCGACGCAGGCATTGCCACTACGTCGGCGAGAGGTGTACCAGAAGGCGTTGCACCGTCTAACACGGCTTTAACTGCCAGTGTGAAATATCAACACGATAACTTAAACGGCATGGTGTTTAGCGCACAAGCCTATAGCCAACAGTTTGAAGGCCGTTTTGGCGCGACCTTAACCAATACTTTCCAAGACGAAAGCATTGCACCTAAAGGCACTTTATACGACCAATCACAAACCGAGTCGGACAAAGTCGGCGCGAAATTGACTTTAAGCAAAGACAACTTATTTAACATTGGCTTGAAGTTAACCGGCGGTTTTGACGTGTTGCAAGATACCACGCAGCAAGTGCTGGTGTTAACCAACCGTACTTGGGTACCGGAAACCACTTACAACAACTACGCGCCGTTTTTACAAGCGGAATATGCGCCGATGGAAAGCATTATTTTGCATGGTGGGGTGCGTTATGAACATGCAGAATTAGAAGTCGATGAGTTTCAAACGTTGGCCTCGGCGAATGGTGTCACCGTCGGCGCTGGTAAACCAAGCTTTAGCGATACCCTTTTTAATGCGGGGGTTGTGGTCAAGCCTTTAAGCTGGTTAAACCTGTTTGCTAACTATTCCGAAGGCTTCGGCATGCCAGACGTGGGGCGGGTGTTGCGCGGCATTAATCAGCCAGATCAAGATGTCGATACCTTCTTAAATTTACAGCCGATTTTAACCGATAACACAGAAGTCGGTTTCCGCATTGACTGGATGCCGGTCAGTTTTGAGATGAGTTATTACCAGTCGAATTCTGACTTAGGCTCGCGTTTAGAAAGCATTGACAACATTTATTATGTGCAACGGCAAAAAACCGAAATTGATGGTTATGAAGCCACGTTAGGTTGGCAAGCGCATGAAAATCATTATTTAAAACTGGCTTATGCGCGGGTGAATGGCGAATATGACAGCGATGATGATGGCAGTGTAGATACCAAATTATCCGGTTTAAATATCTCGCCGAATCGCATTATTGCCAACTGGAACGCCAACTGGTCAGACAAGCTGAACTCCACTTTACAAATCAGCCACTCGTTTGATCGCAGCTTTGATAATCCGACTTATGAGTTTTCAGGTTATACCTTGGTTGATGCGTCAATGGGCTATCAGTTAAGCGTCGGTCAATTAAGCTTAGGTATCGCCAACCTGTTTAACGAGGATTACATCACTTATTACTCGCAAAGCGCCTTGGCAAATGATGAGCGTTATTTTAAAGGACGGGGACGCACGATTACGTTGGGGTATAGTGTGGATTTTTAGTCGAAAAATAGCTTATAAAACAGCAGTATGATTTTAAGTTAACGCTGATAGAAAATAAGACACCAAACGCGCTATAAGCGTTTGGTGTTGGAACGCCTGCGAACAGTTAGTCGATGACAAGCGGGAGAGGACTTTTATCCCTGACATTCACCTTGTTTAATTGACATGGCATACTTAACTTTCTAAGAAATAAGCTTGAACGCATCATCACCATTAAGAGGAGGTGGTTATCATGCAAATAGAAAGCAGTTTAAGTATTTTTGGTCTAATGGCCATTGCCGTGGCATACATCTTATTATTACTAGCCTTTACCGTGGTCGAAGAAGAACGGATGCTGTTTATCATCAGTGGTTTTGGCGGCATGTTATTAGGTCTCGTCATGCTGGGCTTTGCCAAAATTATCCGTTTACAACAAGAGATTAACCAACATTTAAACACCTTAACCCGCTTTAGCCGTGCGCAAACGCAAGCCATGACCGAGCTAACAGCCACTAAAACAGCTAAACCCCACACACAGAAAGTTAACAAAGCCGTGCCTAAACGCACTGAGGCTGAATCTGCTACGCCGCCCACAGCTTAATCCCTTTCCTATTTTAAGAGGTGTCTTATGTCAACTGAACAACCCTTTTCCATTACCACCTTAGAATTAGGGCCGATGGAAAATTTTATTTACTTGATTCATGACCATGAAACTGGACGCGCTGCGGTAGTCGATCCGGCGTGGGACGTGCCTGAAATTATCGGTGCTGCTGAACAACAAGGCATGACGATTACTGATGTACTGCTCACCCATAGCCATCAAGATCACATCAATGGTTTAGCCGCATTGCTGCAACGCTATGACGCGCAAATTCACTTATTAAAACCAGAAGCGCAGTTTTGGGGACGTTACTTAGACTTACCGACCTTGCATCACGGTGGGGATCGGATTCAAGTGGGTAAAACGGAAATTGAAGTGTTGCATACACCAGGGCACACACCCGGTTCAGCGTGTTATCAAGTGGGTAATAATGTAATTACCGGCGATACTTTGTTTATCTTCGGCTGTGGTCGTTGTGATTTAAGCGGTGGTGATCCTGAGCAAATGTTTCACACTTTAAAACGCTTAGGCAGTGAATTGCCAACAGATATGAAGTTATACCCCGGCCATAACTATGCTGAAAAAACGACTTCGACTATGGGGGAGCAGTTAGACGGCAATCCGTTTATGCACTTTAAGCAATTGGATTCCTTTATCAATTACCGTATGCATGAACATGACCGCATTCGGCAATCGCCTTATAAAGCAGAACCGAAGTGCCACGATCATGATCATTAATCCGTAGGATGGGCTGACGCAGTCTTGTAGGGCGGATAAGGCGCAAGCCGTCATCCGCCGTAAATGGTTTTGTTCAAGCTTCAAGCGCGTGATGTCGGATGACGGCTAAAGCCTTATCCGACCTACAAAATCACTTAACTTAATGCGAGTGTTCGGCACGATGGGAACGAGAAGAAATAGTGTTGTCTGTAAGCAACAACATTTACAAACCACTTTTCAAACTGGCTTCGATAAAATCATCTAAGTCGCCATCTAACACCGCTTGTGTGTTGCTCACTTCCACGCTGGTGCGTAAATCTTTAATCCGCGATTGATCCAATACATAAGATCGAATTTGGCTGCCCCAGCCAATATCTGACTTGCTATCTTCAATCGCTTGCTGGTTCGCGTTGCGTTTTTGTATCTCCATTTCATACAACTTTGCTTTTAGTTGCTTCATGGCAGTGGCTTTATTTTTATGTTGCGAACGGTCATTTTGACATTGCACCACGATATTGGTAGGTAAATGAGTGATACGCACTGCGGATTCTGTCCGGTTAACGTGCTGACCACCTGCGCCACTGGCGCGATACACATCGATGCGTAAGTCCGCTGGATTAATATCAACTTCTACATCATCGTCAATTTCTGGCGAAACGAATACCGCTGCGAAAGAGGTGTGGCGACGATTACCCGAATCAAATGGCGACTTACGCACCAAGCGATGCACGCCCGTTTCTGTACGCAACCAACCAAACGCATAAGCCCCTTCAACGCTGACCGTGGCACTTTTAATACCTGCCACATCACCCGGTGATAACTCAATTAATTCTGCTTTGAAATCATGACTTTCTGCCCAGCGCAAATACATACGCAACAGCATTTCTGCCCAGTCTTGCGCCTCAGTACCACCAGAACCCGATTGAATATCTAAAAACGCATTATTGGCATCCATTTCACCCGAAAACATACGGGTAAACTCTAATTCGGCAAGTTGTTTGGACAAACGCGCAATATCAGCTTCTACTGCTTGCACAGTGTCAGCATCATTTTCTGCCTCTGCCATTTCTAACAATTCTTCAGTTTCGCGAATGTCATTATTTAAGCCACCGAGCAAATTAACCACTTGCTCTAAGCTGGCGCGTTCGCGGCCTAGCTCTTGTGCTCGCTCAGGCTTTTCCCAGACTTCTGGCTGCTCTAGCTCTCGATTGACTTCAATTAAGCGCTCATGCTTTGCGTCGTAGTCAAAGATACCCCCTAAGAGCAAGCGCACGCTGGTTCATCTCTTTTAAAGTTTCGTATAAACTGTTTAATTCCATAACATACACCCATCTATTTACGCAGGCTTAACACAAAAACGCATCATGATATAGTATTTCGCTTGCACTTCCTGCGTTTTTTGTCAAAAAAACCACATTGCACTTGCGCAAACGCCCCTAGCATAAACCTCATCAGCATGACCATTTTTCCTTTGTAAAAGAACGGGCTTATTCAGTACTGATGCACCACGTTTTTTTCGCCACTTTTAAGCTGAAATACGCTTGAAAAGAATAACTTAAAACCTTGAACGAAATACAAATGTTGTATCAAAAACACGCTTTGTTGTATTGACTACTACAAAAAAAAGTATTACCTTGCACTTGTGGAATAAAGATTAGAAGTGTTGCATTAATTGCATCTGCTGTTGTATTCAGGCACACTAGGCATTCCAAACAATTTAATTGCTTTGCCGCGATGCTGGCAACCAAGTTCAACTAATTATCACAATAATTTGAAAGTTACGAGGAACGATCATGCTTCGGAATAAAACCTTACAAATCGCTTGTGCATCTGTCTTAGTCGCTATGGCGCCTTGGGCTGTTGCAGATGTAACCTTAAAAGGTCAAGTTAACCGCGCTGTTATGTATGCAGATGATGGCGTTGACAGCGACACTTTCTTCGTTGATAACGATGCGTCTTCTACTCGTATCATCATCGACGCAAAACACGCTTTAAATGCTGACGTGACTGTAGGCGGCCAATTTGAAGTTGAACACCAATCTAACGCCAGTAACAATGTTTACATCGGCCAAACAGGTGACGCAACTTCTGTTAATGCA
>QKBZ01000347.1 GCA_003245895.1 Beggiatoa sp. | reverse complement strand
AAATTATGTATTGACAAAGGATGGTTTGATACCTTTAGGCATTGTGCAATTCAAAGCGAATTGAGGTTTTTTCATAGGGCGGATAAGGCGTTAGCCGTCATCCGCCGATATGTCGTATGACGCTGCGCTTATACGACCTACAACCGTTCTCATGGTCAACTGTGTAATGCTTAACCTTATTGCAGAATTTTCAGACAATGTTTGTCTTTGTTTCATTGATTGCATGCCAATGCTGAATCAAGAATAATGACCAGCACTGTGTTACGGCACTCAACGCTTCAATCTTTCGTGCGCTTTTCTCTTGATATAGGAAACAACAACAATGACTCCCCTTAAAAAAATACTGACGCTGATATTAGCCGGTTGGCTCAGCATAGGACTGGTCGGCTGTACTGAAGGTGCTGGTGCTGTAGTAGGCTTGATTGCCGTATTAGCAGGCGTGGCGGCTATCTCTAGTGGCGGCGGCGGTGGGGACAGTAGTAGTAGTTCAGACAGCGACAGTTCTGATGATTCTGACTCTGGGCAATCAACCCGTTATCCCGTCCCTGAATCGGTGTTAAATAGCTTAACGGTGACTAGCTATGATGGCAGTACCAATGATTTATTAACCGCAGGTTTTGGTCAAACTGGCTTGCTTACTGCAAATCCTGTTGCCTCTGATTCGACAAATCCGACCGCCGCAGAATTACGCCGCATGACCATTGTGGAACAATTCCAAACCTTCCAAGATTTACGCACTCGCTCGGGTTACAGCACTTTATACGGGCCTGCGGTGGTGACAGGAGCTTCCTCACCTACCAGTACAGGTAAAGTCAGTGGTAAGGAATATTTAGCTTATTATGACAATGGCAGCGGTGAGCAAAATGTGGTCATGATGCTGCAAATTCCCAGCAACTTTAACAGCGCTGCCCCCTGTTTAGTCGCTGCACCGGCTCCAGAATCGCGTAATGTATATGGTGCTATCGCCACCAGTGGTGAATGGGGCTTAAAAAATCGCTGTGCTGTGGTGTATACCGACAAAGGTGCAGGTACTGGCTATCATGACTTAACCAGCGATACTGTTAACCTCATCAATGGCACACGCACCACCAGCGGCAATGCCAGCACTAATTCTCAATTTACCGCACAAGGCAATAGCGGCAGCTTAGACCTCAGTGCCTATAGCTCAACCTATCCTAACCGCATCGCCTATAAACATGCGCATTCGCAACAAAACCCCGAAGCGAGTTGGGGCGAAGATGTATTAAACAGCTTAAATTTTGCTTTTTATACGCTGAACTTAGCGGAAAACTACGGCGAATCGACTTCTATTAATCCAGACAATACCGTGGTGTTAGCCGCAGGCTGGGGCAGTGGTGGTGCAGCCGCATTGCGTGCTTTAGAGCAAGATACTGATGGCTGGATTGATGGCGTGGTGGTTGCAGACCCGATTATTGACCCAGAACCTTTATCCGATAGTCGAGGCTTTATCATTCAGGAATCTAGCCGCCAGATTTCTAATCCGGTACACAGTCGTCACTTTTTTGACTTAATGACATATTTCAATTTGTACCAACCTTGTGCCAGTGCCACCTTGGCCAGTAACGCCTCTGCAACAGGTCGTTGCAGCGCATTACGCACACAAGGCTTGTTGAGCAGTACAGGTGTTGGCAATCAAATCAATGAAGCACAACTTTTGCTAAGAGATTATGGGGCGCAAAGTTCGGCAGCAGCTTTGGCACATTACTATTACATAGAACAGCAATATGCCAGTCTTGCCTATACTTATGCCAGTGCCTATGGCGGATTTAGTGTGGTTGATAATTTATGTGACTATAGCTTAGCGGCAACGCGCAGCAGCACAGGCAGAATCACTACGTTGAGCACGGCTAATCGTGCCACAGTCTTTGCTGATAGCAATGGTGCACCACCTGCACAATCATCCATTATTAAATTGGTGAGCAATACGGGTGGCAATGGTAACGGCATTAACATCCTTGACCATGAAGATGATAACGGTGTGCAAGATGAGTTTTTAGATGGTGCGCGTTGTTTGCGTAGTTTATACACGGGGACAACAGGTATTGGCGTGGGCTTAGGCACTAGCTTAACAGGGACAAATGAAACCCGTTATAACCGTGTGCAAAATGGTCAAGCAGAGGTGTTTGCGAGCACTAATTTACGCAATAAGGCGGCGATTATTGTGCAAGGCCGTAATGATCCATTAGCCAATGTGAACTTCCATGCGCGTGCTTATTACGGACGTTATCAAGCGACGCATACTGATAACAGTCAATTAGTCTATATTGAAGTTAAAAATGCGCATCACTTTGATGGTTATAACGCACGTTATACTTTAAATACTCAAGCGCCATTGCATTATTACTTTAGTGCGGCATTAGACCGTATGTTAAGCTATGTGCGTAACGGCAGCAGCTTACCTAATAGCCAAGTGGTTGCAACGACAGTACCGAGCACGGGTACGCTTAGCAGTGATAATTTACCTTCATTTGGTAGCAGTGGTAATTGCTCAATTAGCTACAGAAACAGTGTGTTAACTGTACCTGACTGCTAATATGTAACGTAAGCTAGGTTAGACAGTGTGTCTAACCTAGCCAGTATTTCGAGACCTTTTCATTCATCAATATTCTCCGCTAATAATGACTTGATAAAGGCAATAAACTTAATATTAAAATGAATTGTTTTTGGCTTGGCATGACACAACGATCTCGGACTTTTTTAGTTTTATTATTGTCGCTAGCTGTTTTAGGTAGTTATTATGCCATGCCGCTGTTTTTTGGAATTTATTTCCTATTTGGCAATATTTTTGTCTTTTTAATTATTTATATCTATGGCTTGCGTTGGGGCATTTTCGCGGGTTTATTAAGCTGTATTCCAACCATTTTTCTATGGGAACACTATTACGGTATCCTCATTTACCCGCTAGAAGCGTGTTTCATCGCGTACACATGGCGACGCTATAGCAATAACTTACTGCTATTAGTTGTTGTATTCTGGATATTTATCGCTTCCCCCATCATTTTCCTTGTCTACTTAGCGATACCTGTACATTCAGATCAGTTTTTACTGAGTCTGTTAAAAATGCCGTTTAATAGTGTGATTAATGCGGCATTAGCCAGTTTGTTCATGATTTATTTACCCTTATTAAACTGGACAGAACGGCATACACACGTACAACAACTCCGCTTGCCTTTTAATCAAGTGTTAATCAATGTCATTGTGACATTCGTCATGATCCCACCGCTGTTTCAAATCAATGTCAGTGGACAGTGGATGTTTGAACGTACTGAAGCAGAAATTAAAGCAACGCTGAACGGTTTAGCCAATACCACCCGCCTAGAATTAGTACAACAACGTGAACAATATCAACTGGCATTGCAACAATTAGCCCGTATCGCTGAGCAATATGGTTTTGAGTCTAATGAGTTTAAGCAACATGTGCATGCCATGTTGAGCTTATTACCGACTTTATTGGAATTAGTCACTGTTGATGAAACCCAAAACACTGTTGAAACGACACGTTATCCTAAACAAGGTGTATTGAGTATTGCACAACCTTTTTATGAGCGGGAGCATTATCACAATAAACATGAAGAAGATTTTCATATTTATTTATTAAAAAACCAACATGATGTTATGACAACTTATTTGGTTCATGAAATCATTGTGCGTGATGGACAACAACACGTTGTTGGTGTAATCCAAGCCTATTTAAACTTACCTGACTTACATATCTCTTCTGACGCTAATAATAAAAAAGTTCAATTTTCATTGATAAATCAATATCAACAAGTGTTATATAGCACACGTAATGATATAACTTTACAACGACATTATGATTATTTACCTATTCAAGAAAACTTAACAAGCTTTAGCAAGTTTTTCTTATGGCAGGGCAATAGCAAAGCATCGTTAGAAAACGTCTCATTATGGCAGAATGGTGCGCAATATATTTTATTGATTTATGGCGGTGAAGATATGCCTTTTTGGCTAGCCTTTGAAATGCCATTAGAGAACTATGTTCAATTATTAAGAAATTTTTATATACAAGAATATTTCTTTTTTGCCATTATTGCATTATTAGGCTTAGGACTGGCTGTGTTTTCCACGCAGCAATTAGTGTTACCACTACATAAGTTAACCCATTTAACACGCAATTTAGCATTACGCTTAGAACAGAAACAAAGCATTGCATGGCCACGTAGTCCTGTCTATGAAGTTGATTTATTAACGTTGCACTTTAAAGCCATGGGAGAAGCCTTACAAGAACGCTTTAAAGATATACAAACGGTTAATCAAAAATTAGAAGCTCATGTTGAACAACGCACACTAGAATTACAACATGAACGTGCCTTACTCAAAAACTTAATTAATTCCACTTCTGACTTAATTTTTTATAAAGATCAACAAGGTCATTATTTAGGCTGTAATCGTGCCTTTGAACAATTTGCAGGCTACGCTGAAAATCAATTGCTAGAGAAAAAGGACGTTGATTTATTTAACACCGAAAAAGCTGAGTTATTGCAAATAGGAGATACCGTTATTTTTAACACGGGGTTGCAACATGTGTATACACATTGGGCGCATTATCCTGATCAACAAATCGTGATGTTAGAGGTGATTAAAACACCGATTTGGGATGAAAATCGACAACTACGTGGTTTAATCAGCGTCGCACGAGACATTACGGATCGGCATCAAGTAGAAGAAGCCTTACGCTATTCTCAGGCCATGTTGCGTCTAGTGATGGATAACATCCCGCAAGCCATTTTTTGGCAGGATCAAGCCGGTGTCTTTTTAGGCTGTAACCGTAATTTTACCCAGTTCCTCAACTTAAACGAGAGCGATATTATTGGTTATGCTGAAACAGAATTACGTGAGCAATATCCACAACTTATTAGCTTATTCGATGCATTAAATTTATCCAGCATACATCAAAACAAGAGTTTACCTAACAATACAGTCACTGCATTTCAACGCCCAAATGAAGGTAATTTATGTTGGCTAGAATTAAGCTATGCCCGCTTGTTTAATAATGAAGGCGTTGTGTTTGCTTACTTGGGTTGCTTTGAAGATATTACAGAGCGTCGGCGGGCAGAAGAACGCCTGCGGCAAATTTCTAAAGTATTAGAAAATAACACCGAAGCAATTTTAATTACCGATGCTAAAACCCGTATCTTAGCCATTAACCGTGCTTTTACTGATATTACCGGTTATACCGAACAAGAAGCTTTAGGTTATACGCCAAGAGACTTAGTATTTTCAGGCCAGCATGATGACAGCTTTTATCGCGCCATGTGGAGTTCTATTAATAGTTTAGGGCACTGGGAAGGTGAGATTTCAAACTGTCGTAAAAACGGTGAAATTTATTCAGAATGGTTACATATCAGCGTTATTAAAGATGAACACGAGCAAGAAGTCACACATTATTTAGCCATTTTCTCAGATATTACAGAACGTAAGAAAACAGAAGCACGCTTAGATTATTTAGCCCATTACGACAGTTTAACGGGTTTACCTAACCGTTTATTTTTCCACCGTTCATTATCAGAAGCCTTACTCAAGAAAAATACTAAAAATATGTCAGGGGTGATGCTGGTTGATTTAGATCGCTTCAAAGATATTAATGACACATGGGGACATAATACTGGCGATGTATTATTGCAAGAAGTGGCAAATCGCTTACATGAATGTGTGAAAAAACCGAATGTCATTGCTCGTTTAGGCGGTGATGACTTTATTATTTATTTAGAGCACATTAGCCAGCCAGAAATGATGGCATTACAAGCACAGGCGATATTAGATGCCATGTTGCCGCCTTTTTTCCTCAACGGGCACGAAGTGTTTGTTACCAGTAGTATTGGTATTGCGCTGTCACCAACCGATGGTGAGGATGCTGATACCTTATTAAAAAATGCCGATGCAGCTATGTATAGTGCCAAAGCAACGGGCAAAAATACTTACGCATTTTTCACCCAACAGATGAATGTGCAAGCGCATCGGCGCGTGACCTTAGAATCACAATTGCGTCATGCCTTAGAACGTGATGAATTTGTGTTGCATTATCAGCCGCAAATGCACCTTGCCAGTGGCATGATTACCGGCGCAGAAGTGTTAATCCGTTGGCAACATCCCGAACAAGGTTTGATTTCTCCACATTTATTCATTCCTGTCGCAGAGGAGTCTGGTTTAGTCAACCAAATTGGTGAATGGGTGTTGTATCATGCCTGTGAGCAACATAAGCAGTGGCGTAATCATGGCTTACCCATTTTACGCATTGCGGTCAATTTATCGTCTCGACAATTCCGTGATCATGACTTTTCTAAGCGTGTGTTTGAAATCATTGACAGCACGCAAATGGACCCCACCTTATTAGAGCTGGAATTGACGGAAAGCATGTTGATGGAAGATGCCGAACGGATCAGCGGTTTACTACAACAATTTAAAGAGGCTCAAATTCAACTGGCCATTGATGACTTTGGCACAGGGTATTCCTCTTTAAGCTATTTAAAACGTTTTCCTATCAATCGTTTAAAAGTTGATCAGTCGTTTATTCGAGACATTCCGAGCAATAAAGATGATATGGCAATTACCCGCGCTATTGTTGCGCTTGCACATAGCTTACATTTGCAAGTCACAGCGGAAGGGGTCGAAACACGGGCGCAAGTGGCTTTTTTAAAGACTTTGCGTTGCGAAGAGATTCAAGGCTATTTAATCGGCAAGCCTATGCCTGCGAATGATTTTATTCAGTTAATTAGCGGTATTCCCTTTAATGAAGCACAGGGAAGCTGATTGTGCTAGGTAGCTTTAAAAGCCACGCAAGCTTCTCTATACTAAATCGATTAGTGTTGTTTTCCCTAAACGCTTATCGGCTATCACACCATGTCTCCGCATACCGTAGCGACCCAATATTGGCAACTTTTGCCAGATGGGCGTGTCCAATGTGATTTATGTCCCCGCACCTGTCGTTTACGAGAAGGTCAACGCGGCTTGTGTTTTGTCCGTGCCTGCGAGCAACAGCAAATTGTGCTCACCAGTTACGGGCGTTCCAGTGGCTTTTGCATTGATCCCATTGAAAAAAAACCGCTAAACCACTTTTTACCTAATACCCCCATTCTCTCTTTTGGCACAGCAGGCTGTAATTTAGCCTGTAAATTCTGCCAAAACTGGGATATGAGCAAATCTCGACAAATGGACACGCTCGCGGATCAAGCCAGTCCTGAAACCATTGCACGTGCGGCGCAACAATTAAGCTGTCGCAGTGTGGCTTACACTTATAATGATCCGGTGATTTTTCATGAATATGCGATTGATGTCGCACAAGCATGTCATGAAGTGGGGGTGAAGTCGGTTGCCGTGAGTGCAGGCTATATCAATGCACCTGCCCGCGCTGAGTTTTTTCAGCATATGGACGCGGCCAACATTGATTTAAAAGCCTTTGATGAGCAGTTTTATTATCGGCTTACAGGTGGACATTTGCAGCCGGTGTTAGATACGTTGTGTTACCTCAAACATGAAACCTCAGTGTGGTTTGAAATTACCACCTTATTAATCCCCGAACACAATGACTCAACGGCTGAAATCGAAGCCATGACGCAATGGTTAGTCACGCACTTAGGTGTTGATGTACCGTTACATTTCACCGCGTTTCACCCTGACTGGAAAATGCGCGATGTGCCTGCAACGCCTGCTGCCACTTTGCGTCGTGCGCGTGATATTGCCTTAAAAAATGGTTTACATTACGTCTATACCGGCAACGTGCATGATTTAACCGGCAGTAGCACTTATTGTCATCACTGCGGTTTACGTTTAATTGCACGTGATTGGTTTACCTTAAGTGATTGGCAATTGACGGCTGAGGCACACTGTCCTGTTTGCCACACGCCATGTGCAGGTGTTTTTGAAGCACATGCGGGTACATGGGGAGCACAACGAGTACCTGTACAGCTTAATCAGTTCAGATAATAATAAAATATTGTGCGCCGCAACATTTGGTATTCTTGTTGAAATAATCCGTTTAAATATGCGTGTTTAAGCGTATTTAAGACCAAAAAATACCTTGACAGTGATGGGTGCGTGCGTTATAAGTTGTGCATTGCAACAAAAAATTTCGGGAAAAAACGTGTATTTTGTTTGAGTACGATTAACGTCTGCTTTAGGAGTGTGTTATGGAAGTACAAGTGGAAAAATGGTCTACGCTGAACCAAACAGCGGCAGAATCGGTGAAAAAAGCGAGCACCATTAATAAAAACTTATTAATGAGCTTAAGTCAGCAACAAATGGATATTATGAGCATTTACGTGGAAGGTGGTGTTAAGCAAGCACAATTGCTGACCGAACCTTGCAATGCAAAATCTGTTTTATCTACACAAGCCGATTTAGTGCAAGAATTCACCAAAAAGTTATTAAATAACTTTCGTGTAAGCTTTGAAATTGCAATGGATGCGCGAACTGAGTTCTCTAGCTTATACCAAGCAAACGCTCAAGAATTCGCTGGACAATGGTTGTCATTAACTGAGAAATGGCCTCAAACAGCAATGCCTGCGGCTAAAGCAAAAGTCACTGTAACCGTTTCTGAACCACCTGCACCTAAACTCATCGCGGCAACACCTGTGGTTACTGTAGAACCAGAAGTTGTTGAAGTTGTTAAAGAAGCAGTGGAAGTTGTAAAAGCGGCGGCTGAAGAAGTGAAAGCACAAGCGGCAGAAGTTGTGCAAGCCGTTGTTGAGGAAGTAAAACCTCAAGTAGAAAAAGTTGTAAAAGCGGTTGAAGAACAAGCAGCAGCACCAGCCGTTGTAGAAGAAGACGTAAAACCTGTGAAAAAAGCGGCAGCAAGCACTAAAACCGTTGCAGAGAAAGCCACTTCTATTAAAACAGCGACCAAAACGACAGCCAATCGCGGTCGTAGCCGTAAGCCACCTGCACCTAAAGTGTAAGCGGCACATTCTAAAAAGCTATCTGAGACTCAGATAGCTTTTTGCGTGTTTGTTTCCCGTCTTTCTTGCCTTTTCTTGTAGTCGAAGCAGCCAATTCATGTTAGACATCCTATGATGTGTGACCTATGTCTCTACAGTTATTTGCAATAAAATAACAAAAGGGTCATGTCTTGTATTTTGCAGTTCAAGCAAACATGTGAATTTACAACCGCGACTATACCTCGATATTCATCTCAGCATGACCACTAATCATGATATAAATTGAAGATTGCAGACTAAGCGTTATAACTAGATAGAAAAAGTGGTACCCGCAGTGTCGATGTTCGTATCACACTGTAACTAAGGTAAAACCTTGAATTCTGATGTTAACCACTAATCGTAAAGTTTATGAATTTTACCCCTTGGCAACTGGCTATAAACCTTGCAACAGAATAGGTTTTTCACAAAGACAGTTTGTGTTTAGAAATCGCTGTTTTATGAACACTGTGTGTGCAGTGACAAGACAAGAAGAGAATTAAAATTTAAGTTTAATGTGAATTATGCGTGATAACCCCTTGTTATCCGTTTATCTTTTATTTTTAACCTTATTACGGCTTGTTCTTTGAGGATAAAAGCTCAGTCTGACATAATCAGTTTATCAAAACTTATATTTTACGATGCCATCATAATATAAAATGAATAAATAGAGGGATCAAACATCTGTGAACATTTTTTAACGCATTGTCGCGTTTGTCAAAAAAGCATAAATTTTAAAATTTATCTCGCTTTTTAGTATTTTCAGTCTCTTTGAACGATTTTGGAGTATGTCATGCGTAATCATCACCCTTATAATTTACCCAACCGTGAGAAAGGGGCGGTTTTATTAGTTGCGTTGATGTTACTAATTGTTTTAACGATGTTAGGTGTTAGTACAACGCAGACCACCAGTATTGAAACCCGTATGGCGTATAACATGCAGGAATATGTGCATGCCTTTGAAGCTGCCGAGGTGGGTATTGGTTCGGTGCGTACCGAAAAACTACCTTACTTTACAGCAATTTCTGAATCTGAAACACAAACGGTTGAAGACGGTGCAACAATTCCTCGCACTGACACAACTAATTATGTTATCTCTTATAAAACTGAGCGTGTCGAAGGTGATTTTCCTGATAACTCAGGCCGTTACGGTGCAGGTTCTGCACGTTTAGCACATTACATTACGACTAGTGAAGGTCGCAGTACGGCAGATGCAACTGCACCTAAAGTCACTTTAAAAGCAGGCACAGCACAACCTGTTCCTGCCAGTAAAAACGTAACGAGCACCAGCTTAGAAAATCCATAATATCAATGAGGACTTGTATTTTCTTGATAAAACAAATACATGTGATAGCACAAGCTTGATGACGGGATGAAGTCATTAACTTTTTAGCAGCATGTCGGAGAGTAGAGTAATTCTACTGCTATCTTAAGGAGCAATTGTATGAAATGGCTACGCGTATTAGCCGCCTTGTGGATAACGGTGGGTGCCGGTTTACCCGCAAGTACCTTGGCTGATGATACTGAAATTTATTCTCGTCAGGTCAATAGCATCACTGAAGATGTACGACCCAATATCTTATTTATGCTTGATAACTCAGGCAGTATGTTATGGCCCATGCGTGATGAGGAAACAGGGGCTGATACAGGTGAAAAACGGATCGACATCTTAAAAGATGCCTTGCTTGAGATGTTAGACCAAGTCAACAACGTGAATGTTGGCTTAGGACGTTTCGCTTCTCGTTCAGGGGACGTAAACACGCCTATTTTATTTCCTGTTTCTTATATTGATGCTGCGGTAGAAGATAATGGTGAAGGCTTAGCAGGCTATGTGTATGATACTATTCCAATTTCTTCAGCATCTGATGACGTAGAAGAAGCGATAAACTCTGGGGAAATGAGTTTAAGTGATGAAACGCTAGATATTACTACTTTAGATGCAGCGAATAGTGCAGCGATTAATACAGAAAGTATTATAGATAATGTCAAGCAAAATATAGATACTGGTAATGTAGTTACAACCAGTTCTCTTGGCATTGGTTTAGGTGATCCACCTACTGGTAGTTATATTACAGGGTTACGTTTTACCAATATTCCCTTACCTCAAGGCGTTACAATTAAAAGTGCACAAATTATTTTTACTGCACATGCCTATGATAATGGAACAACACCTGCACCTTATGAAGAAAGAGCCTTAACTTTAAATGTAAAAGGTGTTGATAAAGGGCAAATGGATGCTTTTAGCTTAACAACAAGTAGCGTGTCTAGTTTACCTACAACAACAGCTAATATGGATTGGATTATTAGTGATGCTTGGGAGCCAAATAATACTTATCTCTCTCCTGATTTAACAACTATCGTCCAAGAAATCATGTCTAATGCTGATTGGCAGATTGGTAATGCCTTGGCATTTACCTTTGAAAGAACCTCTCATAGTGATACTGCTGCAAGACGCTTTTATACCTATACAGAAGAACCTGAAGATGCTCCTGTATTAAGACTTGTATATGAAGTGCCAGCAGGATTAACGTATGAAGCCATGTACCAACAACGTGTTACCCAAGATGAAGATGATGCCTTTGAATTTAGACCTTCTAATCCTGTTGGCTATAATAATGGCGGTTTCGACATTTATGGCAATACAGAAGTTGGGACAACATGGACAGATCAAATTCGTTTAGGGACAGCTTTCTGTACTGAGCAAGGTGGCAAAACTAAATGTCGAGGGGAAGCATTAGTTGGCTTAAGATTCTCTGATCTGCCAATTCCCAAAGGGGCAACTATTACAGAAGCCAAATTGGAATTAACTTATCATTATTCTGCTTACACCTCTTACCGTAGTGAACCATTAACTTTAAACGTATTTGCTGAAGATAATGCTAATGCTGATATTTTTAATGTAGGAGAAGCTTCAAATAGAGGAACTAATGATATTGTAAACAGTGATCTATCCCTACGCACTAGAACATCT
>QKBZ01000357.1 GCA_003245895.1 Beggiatoa sp. | reverse complement strand
CCACCATCAACTTGGCATATTCCAGCTTCTGCTCTGCTGTGTATGTCTGACGAGGTTTGCGATTTGTCTGATTCATCTAATTTCTCCTAAATGACCAACTTTTGTTGGCTATATTTCTCTTCAAGATTATTAGACCATTACACTATCAAACACTGCCATGCGACATTGATGGTGTACATCTTGTCCACTTGACACCACATAGTTAAAAATACTGCGTCAAACTTAGCTAATTCCAACAATAACTTGAAACAGAATATCCCTATAAAAAATCTTAAATTATCAGATGAATTAAGGTAAGAAAAATAAGTTTAACTTTAACTTATGTTAAGAATAACGCGATTACTTAGCACAGTAGATAGCTAAACAACACTCATAAATTAATATATACTTATGCAAAGAATGATAAGAAATGACTAATCAATCTACTAATCACAATATTTAAAAAAACTCTATAATAAGTTTTTATCCCGTCAAGTCGCTAATCTCTTGAATAATAGTGAAACAAGCCTTGTGGATAGAGATGCTCAATCTCTGCATGTGAGTGACGTAGTTTACTAAACTGTACTTGTTCAGTGTAAACCCAAAAACTGTTTAATATGCTTGTTAAACTAAGGAGCCTTACCTAATGATGCGCACCACGCTGTTTGGTTTTTGTTTACTCTGCTTGCCAACGTGGCTATACGCAACTGAACAAACACCTTCGACAACACCTATTCAGCCATTACAACTGCGAACAGATGACAGTGCACGTCGTGCTGCGCCGCCGCTCACTAAAGGCTCTCATTTGCAAGTGTACTTGCCCAGTCTGCCTTATCTCTATGTCTCTCATGCGATCAATGGTGCGTTTTTTCGTCCGGCAAATAATGCGCGTGGCTGGCAATATGATTTAGCAACTGAGTACACACAAGTCAGCGACACCGTTTATGAATTTAAACTGCGTCAAGGCGTGCAGTTTCAAGATGGCACACCGTTTAATGCCGATATGGTGGTATTAAACATGAAGTATTTTAAAAAGCAGCCATTTGTTTATAGCAAAATGCATGAGGTGTTTGATTATGCAGAAAAAATTGATGATTACACTGTCAGATTTCATTTAACACAAAAATATGGTGTGTTTTTAAATGATTTAATCTGGGTGCAATTTTATACGCCTGATTATTTAGATTTATATGGCTGGAATGGTAAGCCGACTTGTCCTAATTTAGCAGCACCTGGCCCTTATGGTATTGGCCCTTATATTTTAACGGAAGGCTATATTGAAGGAGATCGTAAAACGCCTAAAGCAGAACTATGGGCAAATCCTAATTACTGGAATAAAAACTATCCAAAAATTGAGCATATAACCGTTTATACCGAATTAAATTCAGAACAAGCGTTAAACAGCGTGTTATATCATGAAAATGAATTAGATATTACGCCGATAGCGTTTGAAAATAAAACAAAAACGATTTTATCGCCTTATGGCAAGTTAGTTATTTCCCCTTCTACTGATAGCTATGCGATTCATATTAATATGCGTACTGGCCACCCTGCATTATTAGAACGCGAGGTGCGTATTGCGCTCAATAAAGCATTACATCAGCAAAATTTATTACATTTTGTTTATGAAGGTGAAGGGGAATTATCGGCCACCTTAGCCTCTCCGCAATTTCCGGGTGTGCATGAAGTGATGGACGCACATTTGCAACCCTACTCTGTTGTTACAGACCCTTATACCCCAGAAGAACAAGCCAAATTACGTGATATTTTAGACGGTTTAACCTTAAATGTATTGACGCAAGAACGCTTTCTCTTTTTATGGCGCGGCATTGAATATCAATTAGGTAAAGTTGGGGTAAAGCTTAATTTTAATGTGACCCATACGGAAACAGTCATTTTTAACCAATTACTGTCAACCAATGCACGCAAAAATACCGTGCCTTGGGATTTATTAATTTGGGGCAATGATGATTGGTTTTTCTTTCACCCGTGGTCAGCCTTTTTCGTTTATCGCACGGATAGCGTATGGAGCACTTTAATGCCTGATCCAACGATGAACCAATATTTAGAAGAGTTGTTTACTGTTTCTGTCACGGAACCCGCTTATCGAAGTAAGGTCGATCAGATTATGACACGTGCCTATGAGCAGGCTTATATGTTGTTCGTGCCGACCCCACATAAAGTCTTTGCTGTTAATAAAGAGGTTATCTTTACGCCTTATCGCATGGCCTCTATACCACTATGGGAGATTGAGTTGACGACTGATCATCCTTCTATTCGTCAAGGGGCTTACCCAACGTCCTCAAAACAACCTATGAATATTATTTATAAAAACTTCTAACGAGGTGTGGCC
Organism: Beggiatoa sp.; assembly: GCA_003245895.1. Taxonomy (GTDB): domain Bacteria; phylum Pseudomonadota; class Gammaproteobacteria; order Beggiatoales; family Beggiatoaceae; genus SZUA-411. The sequence continues at coordinate 9,623 of QKBZ01000357.1, read as the reverse complement.
ATGATGAATAATAGCAGCGTTGCGCATAAATTCTTATACATTTCCCTTACATCGATTGGTGCTTTAATTTTATTAGGCTTATATGGTTTACATAATGTGCAATCCACTTTTATTTGGGTGGGCGAAGTCTATGACACCACTCAAACAATTGACCATTTAGTCACAGATGTTAACGAGCCATTAAATGAGTTGAGACAATGGTCATTATTATTAGTGACCACACCAGATGCAGAAGGGCGCGCGGAATTATCAAAAAATATTCAACAGCGAATTGCACAAATAAACCAGTTTTTTCAAAATGTACCTACTGAAGAAGCACAAGCAGAACATTATCAACAATTAAATGATAGTTGGTTAGTTTATAAAGACTTAGTGCAATATACTCATGATAAAGTCATGACGGGTTATCGAGAAGCGGCATTTATTAATGTCAGCAATGCAGAACAACAGCAATTTGAACAAATAGCTGCCCAATTAGTGCAATGGCGGCAAACCAATGTTAAGCAAGCTGAGCAAATTTACCAAATGGCGAATTTGAATTATCAGAAAACATTGCTAAATGCGCTTTTATTTATTGCATTTGTTGCGATTATTTTAGGCTTTTTCAGTTGGTATGTGGCTAAACCACTGGTTGAATCTTTACGCTTTGTTGTGCAATTAGCCAATGAAATTGCTATTGGTAATTTAGAAACAGAAATTAATACCGCATCATCCGCTAATGAAGCCAGTCGCTTATTAAAAGCCTTTGCCAGTATGCAAACGCAATTGCGAGAGCGTATTGCTGAGGATAAACGCATTGCAGATGAAGCCTTACGCATTAACAGTGCATTAAATAATGTCAGCATGGGGGTGTTAATTGCTGATAATCACGGTGATTTAATTTATCTTAACCATGCGGCATTGCATTTATTTACAGAAGAACAAGTCCGTATTCATCAAGATGAGTATTTTAAAAACTTCGATGCGCAGCAGTTAATCGGTAAAAACTTTGAAATTTTTTACCGCCATCCACAACAACAACGCGCCTTAATTAGCAATTTAACGCAAAGTCAGCGCATGACTTTAGTCATGGGTGAACTGTATTTAGATACAACGTTAACCCCTGTCATTAACAGTGATGGCGAGCGTTTGGGCACGGTGGCAGAATTTAAAAACATCACTGAGCAAACCAGTATTGAGCAAGAGATTAACACCGTGGTGCAAGCTGCGTCACAAGGCGATTTTGCACAGCGCATTGAATTAGCCAGCAAGGCTGACTTTTTCCGCACAGTAAGCGAAGGCTTAAATCAAGTCATTGAATTCAATCAGCAAGCGGTTAAAGACACTATGCGTATGTTTGCCGCCTTAGCACAAGGTGATTTAAGCCAACAAATCAAAGCCTTATATCGTGGTGAATTTGACCAGCTTAAACAAGATGCCAACAATACGGTAATTCGTTTAACAGAAGTGATGAGCTTGATTAAGCAAGGGGCGGCGGATGTAAATGCAGTTGCAGCACAAATTGCAGATAGCAGCTCAAGCTTAAGTCAACGTACCGAACAACAAGCAGCAGCATTGCAAGAAACTGCTGCCAGTATGGAAGAAATGACAGGCACTGTGCAGCAAAATATGCAAAGTGCGCAGCAAGCGACAGAGTTAGCTTTTCAAGCCAGAGAACACGCTGAAAAAGGTGGTGAAGTCGTGAGTAATGCAGTGCATGCAATGAATGCCATTAATGACAGTAGTCGGCGCATCACAGACATTATCAGCGTAATCGATGAAATTGCCTTTCAAACCAACTTGTTAGCATTAAATGCGGCAGTGGAAGCAGCACGCGCAGGTGAGCAAGGACGTGGCTTTGCAGTAGTGGCAACAGAAGTGCGTAATTTAGCACAACGTAGTGCGGCAGCCGCAAAAGAAATCAAAGATTTAATTCGGGACAGTGTGGACAAGGTAGAAAGCGGCACGCGCTTAGTCAATCAATCAGGCGAAACTTTGTCTGAAATTATGGTGTCAGTGCAAAAAGTTAGCGATATTGTGGCGGAAATTTCTGCCGCAGGCCAAGAGCAGTCGAGTGGTATTCACCAAGTGAATAAAGCTATTACGCAAATGGATGAAATGACGCAACAAAATGGCTCATTAGTGCAAGCGTTGACTGCTTCCAGTGAAGCCATGAATTATCAAGCCAAGATTTTAAACGAGCAAGTGGCGTTTTTTAAACTGGAAATTAGTACCGAATCTAGTCCTAAACTCAGTGACAACAAGGCTTCTGCTAAGCCTAAAGTCGTTGCAAGTCAGAAGGTGCGTCCTGCATTACCTGCTAAAGTGGAAACAGATGCGGATGGTTGGGAGGATTTTTAGTGAACTATGTTTATCTACAAGTCTAATTTTGCTTTCAAAACAGCATTTTGTAGGTCGGATAAGGCGATAGCCGTCATCCGACATGGTTAGGATACTGTATATCGGTTTGTTTTCTGTCTGGAAAACTGATTTCTAGCTTTTGCGGCGGGTGACAGCCGCTGCCTTATCCGCACTGTCATTAAGTTAATGGTCGTTGTAGGGTTTGCACCGCGTTCTTTTGCGGTGCGAACGCGGAGAAATCTGAATAATGTTAGAACTTCTCCGCGTGCGCAAAATGCCGAGAAAGTATATTGCTACAATAAACTCAGTGGCGGCATTTCGCACACCCTACAACCGTGTATGTCTTTAACTTAACAGTAGTGTGTCTTATCCGCCCGCCCCACGCGAGAATGGGAAAGAAGATTTTAACAAAAAATCTAAACAGAACATCAAACCGCAATCGGCGCAGGAATATGCGGATGCGGATCATACCCCATCAATACAAAATCTTCATATTGATAGTCAAAAATTGAGGCCGGTTTACGGGCAAATTGCAATTGTGGCAACGTGCGTGGTTCGCGGCTTAATTGTAAAGCCACTTGCTCAAAATGATTGCAGTAAATATGCGCATCACCAATGCTGACTACGATGTCGCCTAAGCCGAGATCACATTGCTGCGCTAACATCATGGTTAATAAGGCAAGACTGGCCGTGTTATAGGGATGACCTAAAAACATATCGTTTGAGCGAATATACAAAGAAGCACTTAAACGCTCGTTGGCAACATAAAACTGATATAACACATGACACGGTGGTAAGGCCATTTTGCCAGCAGCGGCATTTTGCCACGGCTTTTGCTGTTCATCAGGTAATAAGGCCACATTCCAAGCATTGATAATATGACGGCGAGAATTTGGATTTTGTTTTAAACCATCGACTAGCGTTTGCACTTGATCATAAACTTGTCCATCTTCGCCGCGCCAATGTCGCCATTGTGCGCCATAGACAGGGCCTAACTCGCCTTCTGGTGTTGCCCACTCATCCCAAATCGAGACCCCGTTTTCTTTTAAAAAACGAATATTGGTATCACCGCGCAAAAACCATAACAATTCGTAAATAATGGACTTTAAATGCAGTTTTTTCGTAGTTAATAAAGGAAAACCTTGCGCTAAGTCATAACGCAATTGCCGACCAAACACTGAACGCGTGCCAGTGCCGGTGCGGTCGCCTTTATCGACCCCGTTGTCTATAATGTCTTGTAATAACGCTAAATACGGTCTCATATCTGGCTCAGTTTAAGAAGGCTCATGCGTGGTTTGTTCTAATGATTCTGGCAACATGCCGCATATCATCGCCATACGCACTAATTCCACAATACCATCGGCTTGCATTTTTTCCATGATGCGACCGCGATGAATTTCCACCGTTTTATAACTGATGTCCAACTCGCGCGCCACGCTTTTATTCGGTTTGCCTTCGATCAATTTTTCCATCACTTCGCGTTCGCGGGCGGTCAAATTCGACAAGCGTTCTAAAATCTCTTGCCGCTCACGCGATTCCAAGCGAATACGGGCATCGCGCTCAATCGCTTGTTGCACACGCTCGATTAAAATTTGGTTGTTAAACGGTTTCTCAATGAAGTCAAACGCGCCATCTTTCATTGCCCGCACCGCCATTGCAATATCACCATGTCCTGACAACATGATGACCGGCATGGTGCAATTCTGTGCAATCAATTTCTTTAATAACTCAAGACCTGTGATTTTAGGCAGGCGAATATCTAATAATAAGCAACCTGCTTGTTCAACACTAAATTGATCTAAAAAAGCTTGTGCAGAGTCGTAACATGCCACCTTAAAATCTAGGTTTTCTAATAACCAGCTTAAGGCTTCACGAATGGCTTCATCATCATCTACAACAAATACAGTCGGTTCGGTCGTACTCATACTGCCGTCTTTCTCTGTCCCACATCAATTTTCTTCGATGCTATTGATTACAACTATTTAATACAGCAACACAATATTAGCCAAAATGAATGCTGTATCCTCTCAACAGAATTTCACACCTAGTGTTTAAACAAACGTTCTTTTTCACGCTGCCAGTCGCGTTGTTTTTCGGTATCCCGTTTGTCAAAATCTTTTTTACCTTTGGCAATGGCAATTTCTAATTTTGCGCGGCCATTTTTCCAATACATCGCAGTCGGAATTAAAGAATAACCTTGTCGCTCCACAGCACCAATTAATTTATTTAATTCAGCACGGTGTAGCAATAATTTACGGGTACGCTGCGGTTCTGCCACAATATGTGTAGAAGCTGTCATTAAGGGCGTAATTAACGCACCAAATAAAAAGGCTTCGCCTCTTTTCAAAATCACATATGAGTCGCGCACTTGCACACGCCCATCGCGTAAGCTTTTCACTTCCCAGCCTTGTAAAGCCAAGCCTGCTTCATAACGTTGTTCTAAATGGTAATCAAAACCTGCTTTTTTATTAAGGCAAATAGTACTGCCACCAGTACCTTTTTTCTGCCCTTTTCCTTTTTTAGCCATGTAAACTCCAGTCGTTATCTAATTGAGCAGTTATTAATTGACTATTTGATTCGGCTCAGTGCTATCAAATAACGAGGCTTGTAATAAGGTTTTTGTATATGCTTCACGTGGCATAGTAAAAACCGTTTCAGTATAACCATGTTCGACAAAGCGGCCATGTCGCATCACAATAATACGGTGTGCCATTGCACGAATCACTTTTAAATCATGAGTAATGAATAAATAACTAATATTGTGTTTAATTTGCAATGTTTTAAGTAATTCTAACACTTGTTTTTGCACAGATACATCTAAAGCGCTAGTTGGTTCGTCTAGTAATATAAATTCAGGTTGTACAATTAATGCCCGTGCAATGGCAATGCGCTGCCGTTGTCCGCCGGAAAACTCATGCGGATAACGCGTTAACATATTGTCGCTTAAACCCACTTCGTGCAAAGTGTCCACAATGCGCTCCCGTCGTTGGGCAGCCGTTAACTGTGGATAATGAATAATTAAGCCTTCCGCTAAGATAGATTCAATCGTCATGCGCGGAGATAAAGACGAGTAAGGGTCTTGAAATACCACTTGAAATTGTTTACGCAACGGTCGTAAGGCACGCGGCGTTAAAGTGTCTAAACGGTGTCGTTGAAACCGAATCAGACCACGACAGGCTTGTAATTGTAATAAACACATACCCAAAGTAGTTTTGCCGGAGCCAGACTCGCCCACAATACCCACTGTTTCCCCTGCATAAACAGTTAAATCGACGTGATCAACTGCGTTTAACATCGACTGTTGTCGTCGCCACCATTGACCATGTGATAAGGGAAATTGACACACCACTTGTTGTGCTTCTAATAAAGCAACTTGCTGCTCAACAACCGTGCGTGGTGGCGCAGTGCCACTGGGTTGGCTGTTTAATAAATGCTGTGTGTAACGGTGTTGCGGTTGTTGAAACAAAGCGTCTACCGTCGCGGTTTCCACTAAACGACCGCGCTGCATCACACAAATGCGATCTGCAAATCGGCGCACTAAGTTCAAATCATGGCTAATCAATAACACTGCCATGCCGAATTGCTGTTGCATGTCGCTAAGCAATTCTAAAATTTGCAATTGAATGGTGACATCAAGCGCAGTAGTCGGCTCATCGGCAATCAATAATTTAGGCCGACAGATTAAAGCCATCGCAATCATCACCCGCTGTCGCTGCCCGCCAGATAACATATGTGGATAAGCATTAAAGCGTTTGTCGGGATCGATGATGCCGGTTTGCTCTAACATCGCTAATGCACGTTGTTTCGCATGTTTACGGCCTACCCCTTCATGCAGCAATAACGGTTCCATCACTTGTTGCCCAATGGTTTGCACAGGATTAAGTGCAGTCATTGGTTCTTGAAAAATCATGGCGATGTCTTTGCCACGCACGCGCCGCAACTGGGCTGGGCTATATTGTAGTAAGTTCTGATCTTGAAATAGAATTTTGCCGCTGTAGTGGGCGTTTTGGTGTAGTCCTAAAATGGATAAGGCAGTAACCGATTTGCCAGACCCAGACTCCCCTACTAATGCCACCCGCTCGCCAGCCGCAACGCTAAATGACACTTGCTCTACTACAGAAACTGGCGGTTGCGTATGTGGAAACGCAACAGACAAATTATCAATGCTAAGTAGTGGTGTCATCATAAAGTTTAGAGGGGTATACGACAGAACCGATAATACAACACTGATCACAAAAAGCGATACAGCAGTGATTCATGCAAAGTAACTTTTTATTGTACCGTATTTCTAGTCTCAACACGGGTAAAACGCAATACGTCTATCGGCTATTATAGACAGCTCGCCTAGTAAACTAAATGCCTAGCCTGTTTTGTCCTTGTTTTAACAACTCACCTTACGCACCATTGCCATTAAGTTAAGCGATTTTGTAGGTCGGATAAGGCGACAGCCGTCATCCGACATAACGCGGTTGAAGCTTGAACCAAGCGACTTACGGCGGATGACGGCTAACGCCTTATCCGCCCTACAAGACCATGACAACGCTTAACTTAATGGTAGTGACCTTACGCACGGGTTGTAGGGTGTGCGAAATCACACAGAGTATGCCGTTTGATAATTCGCTGTCGTTGGTGTGGGATTTTGCCCACCAAGCTCCGCTACATCAGCGTTTTGCGTAACGTGAGTTAACAGGTGATCACACTAAAAACCAGCGGCAACGCAGGGCGAAAATCAAAGTACGTGACAGGAAGATTCGTCGTTGGTGCAGCGAAGTATAAATGTAGCAATGGTGTTGTGCCCTGTTGAAAATGTAGTGTAGGTGACGTTGTGAGGCTGGGTAATATCGATGAAGTGTGTATCGCTTGTGTTACGGTCATTTCAACGCGCACGATGTGTGTTAAACCGTGAATATGTTGTCTGGGTTCAGTGTTTGGTTTAGCAAAGTGTGCAAACGGAAAACTAAACACCATTGGCTCTGCCAGTGACTTAGTCTCAGCAATGGCAAGACTTAATTCAGGCGGCAAATAGCGAGGGTGATAAGCCCACGTTGCAAAGGGAAGTGCCTCGGCTGATAAGCCACCACTGTCCAGTCCAATGCCAAACGGTGATACCGTATTGCTTTGCCGCTGTTGCCAGCGTGGCCATAATTGCGTGCGCTGCGTCGTCTCACTTTGTGCCGCTGTCGCATCATTTACCCATAGCAATTCCAACATCAAATTCTCAAAGAAAAAACGCCGATTTGCCGTACCTTGTCCAAGGTGCTGGTTTGCACTGCCTTCTAAAAAGCCTGCGGCTTGCAACAGTTCACTTTCCGGTGCATTTTCGTCTACGCAAATAAAAAGATGATCTAAAGCTAGTGACACTTGTTTGCTCATGGAATGATGTCAAATGGCGTTACACGTACATAATCTGTTTACTATACAAGTCTGATTGTTAGACTGCAAAAAATTTTAATCAAACTTGGCTGATGATACTTAAAGATATTTTTAATGTGCGTAAACGATAATCGTTTGATTGATTTATTAAAATTGCAAACCCATTTTACTGATCGTCTTTATCATGAAATGAATGCTATAAGCTATTTATCTATTTAATAAACTTAATTTCTTTATTAGCTAAGCGTTTTGTTAAGCTTAATTTGACAAAGCGTGATATGAAGCTAAAACCATTAAACGGAGTGTTGCGCATGGACATAAAACTGAAATTGCATGTATTTGTACTGACATTAGTCAGCATTTTAAGCTTATCTGGCTGCATGGGTGGTGCAGGTAATGTCGTTAGTGGTGTGGGCAGTTCTATCAGCAATATGATGGGGTCTTCAGAAGATAGCGATGAAACAGCCAATGCAGAACAAGCAGAAGATGATGATCAAACCCGTACCCGTATTGAAGGTACATTGATCGGGATGGGCGTAGGTGCGTTGGCAGGTAATTTAATTGGTAACGACACTAGCTCAACCTTAATTGGTACGGCGATTGGCGGCGGTGTAGGTTATTTAGTCGCGGATGAAGTCGCGCGGCGGAAAAAAGAATATAAAACGAAGGAAAAATTAATTGCTGCTGAAACCAGTCGTACCGCAGAATTAATTAAAGAAACAAAGGCCATTAATAGCCAACTGAAAAAGGAAATTGGTGCTACAAAAAAAGCCGTTGCGACTTTGAAACAACAAGTGAAACAAGGCAAAGCAAAACAAACCGCGTTAAAAGCGCAAAAAGCGGCTGTCGATAAACGCTATGAAGAAGCACAAAAAGCTTTAACAGCGGTGGAAAAAGAATTGGAAGTCACAACTAGCCTATATGACGACACTAAAACAGAAGCCGTTGAAGCTGATGAAAAAGCGTTAGCACAATGGCAAAACCGTATTGCACAATTAAAGCAAGAGAAAAACACCTTACAAACGCATACACAGCAATTAGAAAGTGTAAGCAGTTCTATTGCCGTTTAAATAGGTGTTACTAACAACAAAGGCAGCCTTGTGAGCTGCCTTTGTGTGCGACCATCATTTTAAGCAGATAAAGCTTAGAATTGTGGTTTAGGCTCTTTTTGGTTGTAACGCTCAACTGAGTCAAGAATCTCTTGTTTTGCTGCGTCTGCACCTTCCCAGCCGTCAACTTTAACCCATTTGCCGCTTTCTAAATCTTTGTAGTGTTCAAAGAAATGTTTGATCTGTTCTAACAATTCTGGGCGTAAATCTTCAACAGATTTAACTTCGCGGTATAAAGTAGACAATTTGTCTTTAGGTACAGCAACGATTTTTGCGTCAGGGCCTGATTCGTCAGTCATGCGTAACACGGCTAATGGACGGCAAGCGATCACAGAACCACTGATTAAAGGTACTGGCGTGATCACTAATACGTCAACTGGGTCGCCGTCTTCAGATAAAGTGTGTGGAACATAGCCGTAGTTGCAAGGGTAGTGCATAGCCACGTTCATGAAACGGTCAACGAACATAGCGCCAGTTTCTTTGTCTACTTCGTATTTAACTGGATCGCTGTGCGCTGGAATTTCAATAATTACGTTTACTTCGTCAGGAACTTTACTACCTGGGGTAACTCGATCTAAATTCATGATACTTCCTGTAGGGTTGGGTTGGAAAAAGCAGTATTTTACCTGAACTTTATCAACTTCACTAATTAAGCTGTTATAAAGGCGTAAAGTCTATTGCCAAATAACTGAAAGCAACGGGCTGTTTTTGATAAATATCTTTTAAATCAGCTTATTAGTCAGTCTTTTTTAATATGACTATTCAGGATTTTAGTATGATAGTGCTTACTGAAATGCTAAT
>QKBZ01000152.1 GCA_003245895.1 Beggiatoa sp. | reverse complement strand
TTGGTTCAAGCTTCAACCGCAGGATGTCGGATGACGGCTAACGCCTTATCCGACCTACAACGTCATCAAAGACAAAAGGTGCTGTAATCCCCTCTACGCAACTTGCACAAACACAGGGGCAATGCCATCATACTCATTTTTATGAGCAAATCGGCTCGCAGCGTGTTAGGAGTCCCCAATGCAACCGGAACAAATCAAACAAACGATTGAAACAGCATTTGAAGGTGCAGAAGTCGAAGTACAAGGCGAAGGCTGCAATTTTGAAGCACGCATTGTATATCAAGGGTTTGCGGATAAAACCACGATTAAACAACATCAAATGGTGTATGCCTTGTTAGGTGACAGTTTCCAAAGCAACGAAATTCACGCCTTAACCTTAAAAACCTACACCCCCGAACAATGGGAAACTGCTCGCAAAACGCAGCTTTCTTAAGCATTTAATAGTACATGGATAAATTATTAATTCGTGGCGGCACACCGTTAAACGGTGAAGTCCGTATCTCTGGGGCTAAAAATGCCGCGCTGCCTATTCTAGCCGCGACCTTATTAGCGGATTCAAAATGCTTCATCAGTAACGTCCCCCACTTGCAAGACATTACCACCATGATGGCCTTACTCGGTCGCATGGGGGTTGAGTTAGTGGTTGACGAGAAAATGAATATTGAAATCAATAGCAGTCAGGTACACACCTGCATTGCCCCGTATGAGTTGGTGAAAACCATGCGGGCTTCTATTCTCGTGTTAGGCCCTTTGCTGGCACGCTTCGGCGAGGCGCATGTATCCTTACCCGGTGGCTGTGCGATTGGTGCGCGTCCGGTGAACTTGCACATCAAAGGCTTAGAAGCGATGGGCGCGACCATTGAAGTCGAAAATGGCTACATCAGCGCTAAAGCCCCACGTTTACACGGCGCACGCTTGTGCATGGAATTGGTCACAGTGACCGGTACTGAAAACTTAATGATGGCAGCCGCCTTAGCGGATGGTGAAACCATTATTGAAAATGCGGCACGCGAGCCGGAAGTGGTCGATTTAGCCCGTTTGCTGATCAGCATGGGCGCAGAAGTCGAAGGCGCAGGCACTGACACTATCCGTATCGTCGGCAAGCCGACTTTATCCGGCGCACGGCATGAAGTGTTACCCGACCGTATTGAAAGCGGCACGTTTTTAGTGGCGGCAGCAATTACCGGCGGTAAGGTCAAATTGCGCGACACTGACCCGCATTTATTAGATGCGGTGTTGGCAAAACTGAAAGAAACCGGTGCGAAAATCACAATTGGTGATAACTGGATTGAGTTAGATATGGAAGGTCGTCGGCCTAAAGCGGTAGACATTCACACCGCGCCATATCCGGCTTTCCCGACTGACATGCAAGCGCAATTTTCTGCATTGAACGCGGTTGCGGACGGCGTTGCTACTTTACGCGAAACCATTTTTGAAAATCGCTTTATGCACGCACAAGAGTTGCAGCGCATGGGGGCGAATATTCAAATCGAAGGCAATACGGCGGTGATTCGCGGTATGAAGCAATTGCAAGCCGCGCCAGTGATGGCAACTGATTTGCGTGCCTCTGCCAGTTTGGTATTAGCAGCTTTAGTGGCGCAAGGCGAAACTTTAGTGGATCGGATTTACCACATTGATCGTGGTTACGAACGCATTGAAGAAAAATTGACCCAATTAGGGGCGGATATTCGACGCATTCGAGAATAACGCACACGGCACACTCGTTCATCTTGTCCAAGGTGGCAAGATGGCGAGTTGCTACGCACAGGAGTTTGCATGATCCGCAAGGGAGGCCAGTTTATTCGGGTGGCTACATTCAACGTAGCGCTCGCCCGCGCCCATCAAGGGGCTTTAATCAACGAATTAAAAACCCCAGACAGTTTACAAGTACAACGCATTGCTGAAATTATTCAACGGGTTGCGCCTGATGTGTTGTTAGTGCAAGAGTTTGACTATGATGCTGACGGTCAAGCCTTGAAGTTGTTTAATCAGCATTATTTAACTCAAAGCCAAAACGGGCAACCTGCACTCGATTACCCGTATCAATACGCCGTGCCGTCTAATACCGGCGTGCCTAGCGGTCACGATTTTAACGCAGATGGTCGCAGCGAAGGGCCTTATGATGCGTTTGGCTTTGGCAATTTTGCCGGTCAATATGCCTTTGCGGTGTTATCGCGTTATCCCCTTTTGCTAGATCAACAACGCAGCTTCCAGCATTTTCTATGGCGCGACATGCCCGAAGCCATTTTACCCACCGCTTTAGGCCAGCCGACACGCCCCTTATTTAACGACGAATTGCTTTCTATCTTTCGCTTGTCGTCGAAAAATCACCTTGATTTACCCGTTGAATTGCCTGATGGCATATTGCATTTATTAGCTGCTCATCCTACGCCACCACTAACCGGCACGCGCTACCACGTCAATTCCTGCCGCAATCATGACGAGATTCGTTTATGGCACGACTATTTATTGCCTGAGAAAGCGGGATATTTATACGATGATCAAGGGCAATCTGGCGGTTTAGCAGCGACTGAATCAGCCGTGATCATGGGTGATTTAAACGCTGATCCACAATTCGGCGACGGCTTGCGCGATGGCATACAAGGCTTGTTATCACATCCGCGTTTGCATCAAGAAGCCGCACAAGGGCGATTTTTACCCAGTAGTTTAGGCGGGCGCGACAATGCTTTGCGCCAGCGCGACCGACGCAACGCTAATTTACCTAACGCAGCACAACATACCGCCAGTTGGGGCTTGCGAGTGGATTATCTGTTACCAACGGCTGATTTATCAGTGCGCAGCGGCGGCATTTTTTGGCCTCCAGCACGTCATCCTGATGCGTATTTAGTGGAGAATAACGCGAGTTCGGATCATCGTTTATTGTGGTTGGATATTGCGTTGCCGTCTATGCAATGAACGGTTGTAGGTCGCATAAGCGAAGCGTCATGCGACATTAACGGCGGATAACAGCTCCGCCTTATCCGACCTACGAGACAGATCACTACCATTAAGTTAAGGCTTTGCATAGTCTTGTAGGGCGGATAAGGCGTTAGCCGTCATCCGCCGCAAGTGGCTTGGTTCAAGCTTCAACTGTGTTATGTCGGATGACGGCTCGCGCCTTATCCGACCTACAACATCACTTAACTTAATGGCAGTGACAAGACAGATACCCATGAACACCATTCACATTAATTTAAACCAACAACACTTACAGCTCCTCAATGCTCAACAACACGTATTATTTGAATCTACCATTTCCACGGGGGCAAACGGCGCGGGTCAATGTCACGGCAGCGGTTGCACACCCTGCGGTTGGCATGTAATTAAAGCGCGGATTGGGGAAGGCTGTGCCATTAACAGCGTGTTTGTCGGCAGACGGTTTACCGGCGAGATTTATAGCCCTGAATTAGCGGCACAGCATCCGCAGCGGGATTGGATATTAACGCGCATTCTATGGCTAGGCGGTTTAGAACCGCATTATAATCGGTATGGAGAGGTCGATACTTTACGCCGTTTTATCTATTTACACGGCACGCCAGATACCGAGCCGATGGGCGTGGCGCAATCGCATGGCTGTGTGCGTATGCGTAACCATGATATTGTGCAGCTTTCAGCACTGGTGAGTGTCGGCACACGGGTATTGATTCAGGCTTAAGGAGAAAAGGTAATGAATAATCCAGCGATGGTTGAGAATTTAGAAAAACTGCTTGATGCCGGACAAGATAGCCCGATGTTACGCCTCAGTTTAGGCAATGCGTATTTGCAGCAAAAAGCCTATGACACGGCAATTACCCATTTTCGCCGCTGTTTAAAACTTGATCCGCACTATTCGGCGGGCTGGAAGGCTTACGGTAAAGCATTGACCGAAAGTCAGCAGCCAGAAGAAGCGATTGAAGTGTATAAAGAAGGTATTGCAGTCGCTGAAGCAAAAGGCGATAAACAAGCTGCCAAAGAAATGCAGGTGTTTTTAAAACGCTTAGAAAAAGCGCAAAACGCACAATAACGCTTTTATAAATACACCGGATTCGAGACGTTTTCCGTGGCTTGTGGTGTGTAAGGCACTAAGGTCACACGCACATATAACGCTTCGTTTTCAACTAAATTCAAGCTTTGATGTTGCACTTGCAAACTCGCCAGATCAACCTCTGCTTGCACACTGCGGCTCACCCGTTCAGCTTGCGCCAACACGCAACTTTTATACAAAGTGCTTAAATGTAAATCGCCACTGGGATCGGTGCAACATAAGGCCACTTGCTCTAAAAATACGAATTGTCCTAAGGCTTCGCATTTAGAAAAATTAAGCTGATAACTGACCTGTGCTTGTAGTCGTGTTGCTGTGTTCGGTGCCGTTTCAACTGCCAGTTGAACCTGACTGATAATTGCCACAAATGGACTCCTATTATTATGGGCGGCAGTATGCGGTGTTTTAAAAAACCTAGTCTTCAATATTCATGCCTTATCTAGCAAAGCAGGCTTGTTAGCCCTCGTATGCAAGCTGCATTTTGCTGTTTTTATCCTTGTTCTACAAGCAGCTTGACATAAAAGTGGTATTATTGTCCAACAGTCTTGTTTTGGTAGAGTATTAATAATGCCCGCTTCGCTCCCGCCATCTTTAAAGCAGCCCCCACTGGCCTTAACCTTCATTCTCGGCGCACTTGCGACCTTTGCACCGTTTGCCATCGATATGTATTTGGCAGGCTTCGCGCAAATTGCGACCAGCCTCAATACTGACATACACCATGTGCAACTTAGCGTCTCCGCCTTTTTCTTTGGCTTAGCGATTGGTCAATTGCTATATGGGCCACTGATTGACCGTGTGGGTCGTCGCGTGCCGTTGTTGATTGGCATTACCGTGTTCAGCATTTCATCGTTATTGCTTATCGTCGCGCCTAATATTTCGGTGTTTATTGGGTTGCGTTTTATTCAAGCTTTAGGTGGCTGTGCGGGCATTATCATCGGACGTGCCATTATTCACGATTTATTTGAGCAGCGAGAAGCAGCGCGTACTTTGTCCTTAATGATGATGGTGCAAGGTGTGGGGCCAATTGTGGCACCTGTGTTGGGCAGTTATTTAGTGGTGATTGCTAACTGGCAGGCGATTTTTATCTTTTTAACGGGATTTGCCCTGTTATGTCTGCTGATGGTATTGGCGAAAGTGCCCGAAACCTTAACGCCTGAACATCGGCAAAAGCGCACTTTACGCGAAATTTTTAGCATTTTTGCCCATTTGCTGACACAACCAAGTTTTATCTTTCCGACTTTGGTTGGTAGCTTCATGTTATCGAATATGTTTACTTTTATCGCCGGTTCGCCCTATGTATTCATGGAGTTATACGGGGTAGCGCAAACGCATTACGGTTGGTTATTCGCAGCCAATGCAGCAGGGATGTTAATTAATGGTCAACTGAATAGGGCATTGTTAAAGAAATTTTTGCCATACCAAATCATGGCCATCGCATTAGCGGTTAATTTATTCAGTGCTTTGATATTGGTGGCCTTAACAGATTCTGGCAGCTTATGGTTATTAATCTTGCCGTTATTCTTCTGCCTATCCTTGGGGCCTTTGATTATGGCAAATGCGGTCGCCATCGCCATGTCAAAACACCGCACTTACTTAGGCATGGCCTCGTCTCTGGTTGGGATTCTGCAATATGCTTTTGCCGGAATGGTGACGGTGTGCATTAGCTTGTTTCACAATGGCACGGCTTACCCAATGACTTTGTTTATTTTGTTGGGGAGTGTGTTAGCGGCGGGGATGTTTGCTTTGGGGTGGCGGGCGATTAAGAGTTAAGGGATAAACGCTTAGGTTGAGCACATTTTCTCGTTCCCATCGTCTTTCGATGGGAATGCATACTGTGTCGCTTTGCGGCACGTTTAATTGACAATCATCATGTTAGATTGATTCGCGCCGCTGGAGCGACGCGGTATGCATTCCCATCGAAAGACGATGGGAACGAGTTAACATCACACCAAATGGGGCAAGCTTTTCAAATTGCTCGCCGGACGTGCATGGTAAAAGCAATAACAGCCTTTACCTTGCGCTTTAGCGCGATACATTGCATCGTCAGCGTATTTAATCAGCATATCAATATCGTTGCTGTCTTCTGGGTAAACGCTAATGCCGATACTGGCCGAAATATGAATCACACGCCCATCCAGTTCAAACGCTTCGGTAAATTTCTGAATAATTTTCTCTGCTACACAACCAGCATCTTCTAATTGCTTAATATCATTAGCAATCACTGTAAACTCATCGCCGCCAATACGCGCCACCCGATCCGTTTCGCGCACGCTTTGTTGCAAGCGTTCGGCAACGTGCTGCAATAAATGATCGCCGACTGAATGACCATATTGATCATTCACCGGTTTGAATCCGTCTAAATCAATAAACAACAGCGCAAATAAACGTCCATAACGACGCGCTTTCATCTGTGCTTGCTGCATATAATCGTGGAATAGCAAACGGTTAGGCAGGCGGGTTAAGGAGTCATAATTGGCTAAATAACGCGCGTTTTCGATGTCTTCTTGTAGGCGGGAGATGTCGGTCAAAATCGACATATATTGCATCGGCAAGCCTTTTTCATTGGTAATCACCGACAAAGATTGCCAACTGACATGCACCTCGCCAGATTTTTTACGGTTCCACACCTCACCTTGCCAATGCCCTGTCCGTTGCACGGTATCGCGCACCCGTTGGAAAAAAGCGTTATCGTGACGACCAGAATTTAAGAAATCGATATGACGACCATACACCTCTGACGCAGCATAGCCAGTAATGCGGGTAAAAGCAGGGTTTACGCGCTGAATGCGGTTTTGTAAATCAGTGACAAAAATCGCATCGGCAGAATTTTCAAACACTGCCGCCGCCAGTCGCAAATTCTGCTCGGCTTGACGCTGCACGCTAATATCTTCTACCAACCAGATCGAAGCTTTTTCCGACGGATTCACATCAATACCGCGTCCCACTAGACGACACCATAAAGACTGCTCGTGTTGCGTGCGTAGCAAATGCCCTGCGTCATAGCTTTCGCCACGCGAAAAACGCGGATAAGCCTGTTTTGCCATCTGCTGATAATCCAATTGGCTAGGGAAAATCATGCCAAACGGTAAACCGCATAAGGCGTTATCGCCATAGCCTAACAACTGCTCTAACTTGCTGTTCACTCGGATAAAAGTGCCGCGTTTGACATAGGCAATGCCCACCATGCTGTTATCGATGATGGTTTCTAATTCTGCC
Organism: Beggiatoa sp.; assembly: GCA_003245895.1. Lineage (GTDB taxonomy): Bacteria > Pseudomonadota > Gammaproteobacteria > Beggiatoales > Beggiatoaceae > SZUA-411. Next base: position 4,722 of record QKBZ01000152.1, on the reverse strand, counting down.
ACGGCTTCTTTAAGTTTGACCTCTAAGGCGTAGCGCTCGGTCATATCCAGCGATAAACCTAATACGCCGGTTACTTTACCTTCTTCATTGAATAGCGGAGCACATTGGGTTTCTAGCACTAATTCCGGTAATTCAATCAATTGCGTGCAAGATTTGCCTTTTAAGGCGTTGCGTATTTGTTCTTGGCTGACAAAAGGTGCGTGGTGTTGAAATACCGCTTGCCCAATCAGTTTCTCTGGCTCAATTTCTAACAACGGCAATACGCTACCTTGCAAGCATTGAATACGCGCTTCAGTATCTAAGGTGAATAAAATAATCGGTGCTTGACTGGTGACAAGGCGCAATTGTGCCTCGCTTTGTCGCAAGGCGTGCTCTTGCAATTTGTGTTCGGTGATATTGGCGTAAGTGCCTACCATGCGATAAGGCTGCTCATCTTCATCCCACAAGGCCGCGCCCCGTGCCATAAACCATAAGTAATGCCCTTGTCGATGGCGCAAACGGTGTACGCTCTCGAAAAAATCGCTGCGTTTATCGAGATAAGCCTCTATCGCTCCCCAGAATTGAGTGAAATCCAAGGGCGACATATGCGCGGATAAAGTATCTAAATGATCGGCAAGCTCATTTGCTTCAAACCCTAACATCGCTTTCCAGCGCGGTGAAAAATAGATGTTATTGGTGTTTAAATTCCAATCCCATAAGGCTTGATCTGAACCTTGGATAGCCAAGGTATAACGCGCCTCGCTGTCGCGGGTGCGTTGGTATTGGTTTTCCCGATCTGTGACATCAAGACCAACCAAATAGATCATCCCTTGTTCGGGCATATTAATTTGGAATTGCAGCCAGCGATATTGATTGTTATTGGCGCGAAAACGACAACACAAATTGCCTGTATTTTGCCCATGCGTAAGCTGCATTAATAATGCTTTTGCCGTTTGCCGCTCATAAGGGTGAATCCACTCTAGCAATGAGGTTCTCAGCAGTTGCAAAGGTTCCACCACGCTAGACCATGCAAGGTTTGCATGTTGGATCACACCACTTTTATCTAACACCAACGCAAACGCGGGTGAGTGCATGAAAAAATCATTGATTACCGGCAAAGGGCTAGGAGTCATGGGCTATTCACTGCCTACCTGTCGTTAAAACTCGGGATGAAACGACGCACCTGTCTGCGTCTTGTCTACAGCATAGGGGAATTTGAGGCTTGTTGTCATCTATTTGTCAGATATGTGTGTGTATTTTCAGCAATTGTGGGGTGGGTTGACGCTCATTGTTTACTGTGATGGTGGTACAACTGATGAACTTTGTGCTTAAGCTAGTGAATGACTTAATCAGATTTTTTTGTATAGTTTTCTAAATGCTAAAGCTTGTTTAGTCTGTTCATTTTTAAAAGCAAATAATTTCATCATTTTAGGGTATTCTTTGAGCAATAATGCTTTATGTTTTCCAGCAAATATAAAAGGGGCACCTGAAGTCATAGCAATATCATCAATACATACAACTCTTGTATAGACTAAAAAACCAGTTAAAAAACCAGATTCACTGAGTTTAATATCTGTAATATTAAGTTCTACTCCATTATTAAGCAGATCAACTAGCTTAAGTGTTGAGTTATTCGTATCAATATCAACTATTTCATATAATGATGGTTTAGCTTGCAATAATGCATTCAGTATTTTTTCTTCTTCCCTTGTCAGGTCGCCAATATTATTTTCTAAATAACGTGCGACACAATTTTCATTATCCTTATTAAAACAATCATTTATCGCAAAGTCAAAAAATAAACTTTGTTCCATTTCTCCTGAAAACTCGAAGCTGTTTCTTTTTAAAACACCAACTGCTCTAGCAGCAATTTTCAAGTCATCTTTTGAAAGGGAATAAAGTAACTTATCATTTAACTCCATTCCAGACTTTCGCCATTCTTGGTATTTTTCAAGGTTAGTCATTATTTTTCTCATACGTTAAAACTGATTACCTATATTTAGGCAAGAGCAATTATTCCAGAATAAATGTTTATAAAAACGCGGCGTAAACTCTACAAATAAGTAGAATCTTTATTCCAACGCCTGCATGCTGGCCTCAGTCACACGCAACACTTCTTCAACACTGGTTAAACCTTGCCATGCTTTTAAAAAGCCGTCTTGGCGTAAGGTGCGGAAACCTTGTTTTGCGGACAGTTTGCGCATTTCAGCCACGGGGGTATGCGTTAATACTTGGGCTTGTAATTCCGGCGTTAAATACACTAATTCATAAATACCAATCCGGCCTTGATAGCCGCTGCCTTGGCAGGCAGGACAGCCGACTGGCTCAAACCAACGCGCCGGTTGATGTTTCAATTCTTCATACATAGCGCGTTCGGTTTCCGCGACGATGGCAGGTAACGGCGGTGTTTGCGCAGGGCGTGCGCATTGCGTGCATAAACGACGCACTAAACGTTGTGCTTGCACGGCACGCACTGACGTAGCCACTAAAAACGGTTCTACCCCCATATCAATCAAGCGGTTAAAGGTGCTAATCGCATCATTGGTATGTAAGGTGGATAATACCATATGACCAGTTAAAGAAGCTTGAATTGCAATTTCAGCGGTTTCTAAATCCCGAATTTCACCGATCATCACAATGTCAGGGTCCTGACGCAGAATCGAGCGCAGTGCACTGGCGAAGGTGTAACCGATGTCACTATGCACTTGCACCTGCGTGATGCCTTTTAATTGGTATTCAACAGGGTCTTCAACCGTGATGATTTTTTGCGTGCGATTGTTGACCGCATCTAAACCAGCATACAAGGTAGTCGATTTACCAGAACCGGTCGGCCCTGTGACCAAAATAATGCCATGCGGTTCTCGAATCCATTGGTCGAATAATCGCAAATGATCCGGCGCGAAGCCTAAGCGATCTAAGCGGCTGGCCTGCCGTTCTTTAGGCAGCAAACGCATTACGATAGATTCACCATGCACACCGGGTAAACAAGACACACGAATATCTAGCTCTTGCCCACTGACGCGCACGTTTAAGCGCCCATCTTGCGGCAAGCGCCGTTCTGCAATGTCTAAACCGGAGATTAATTTAATCCGTGAGGCGATGGCGTTAAAACGCTCACGCGGCAAATTCAAATGCTCGTATAAAATACCGTCGATACGGTAGCGCACGAAAAAAGTGTGTTCTTCTGGCTCAATGTGTACGTCAGAGGCGCGTTGGTCGATGGCTTGAGACAACATATTATTGACAAACTCAACCACTGGCGCGCCTTCCGCCAACTCACGCAGCAAGCTAACATCATCGCCATATTGCCATTCATCTGCGCTATGGGCTTTTGACAAGGCATCTAAGGCGCGATCTAAATCCTGATTGCGCACTAAATACCAAATCACGGTTTGTTCGGGGAAGGTGTTGTAAAACACCTCGTGCAAGAAATCTGACAGCGGATCACGCGCCAAACAATGCACTACTTGTTCCGCATCTTCCCACACCAACACCTCTTGATCTAACCACCAATCCCGCTCAATCTCGGTTTTCTCGATGGCTTCGACAAAAGTCATGGCATCAATCGGAATGCGCGAGGCTTCCATTACCGGCAGTTCTAATTGCTTAGATAAAGTGTTTAACAACACATCTTCCGATACTGAGCCAATACGCACTAAAATCGCGCCCAAGCGACCGCCTAAGCGCTGCTGAAATTCTAAAGCGCGTTGCAATTCCGCTTCTGTAATTAAGCCATCCGCCAGCAACATTTCGCCAATGCGGGGCGCAATGATGAATTCTTCAGCGGCTGGGGAGTCATCTTGTGCGTTAGCTGCAATCGCATCTTCAGTCACGGGGTAAAAATCTCTTGGTTTTATCTTGTAGGGCGGATAAGGCGCAAGCCGTCATCCGCCACGAGGTTTGTTGTTCTCGTTCCCACCAAAATGGTCACTGCCATTAAGTTAAGCGTGTTTGTAGGGCGGATAAGGCGTAAGCCGTCATCCGCCGCAAGTGGCTTGGTTCAAGCTTCAAGCGCATGATGTCGGATGACGGCTAAAGCCTTATCCGCCCTACAAACACGCTTAACTTAATGGCAGTGACCAAAATAGTGGGAACGAGGCCGACGAGGCCATTTTAATCCTCAAACAAATCCGGCAAATCCGCCTGTGTTAACCAAACCGATTGATAAGGCTGCAACACTAACTGCTCTCCGCTCAAAGTCAGGCCGGAGATTATATCGCGCCATTGCTGCGGCTTACTCAACCAATGCGAGACATCAACGGTTTGTTTCTCTAAGGTCAAATTATTTAACGCCAATACTTTCTGCTCAGTAAACTGTGATTCACGCCATACGCCGAACACTTGCGGCGATACGCTTAACACACGTTGACGGGCTTCGGGATGAAATGCAGATTGGGCGCGGCGCAATTTTAACAAGTGGCGCAAGGCATTGAACACTGTTGCATGCACTGCATTGGGATCACGCAACGCGGCTTGCAACTCCTCTTCTTCCCATTTGCGCCGGTTAATAGTGCGCGGGTGATTGGTGCGCTGTACGCCTTCTTGATAATTCGGCGTGGCAAATAAGCTATGGATATAAATCGCAGGCACGCCTTGCAGTTGTAACATTACGGTTTGAGAACATAAGAAGCGTTGCACTTGCCATTGATCTGAACCTTGGCAAGTGCCGCGAAACGCATCGAACAGCGCGATATTGATTTCATACGGGCTGGTGCTGCCGTCTTGATTGCTGCGCATGCTGAC
>QKBZ01000074.1 GCA_003245895.1 Beggiatoa sp. | reverse complement strand
ACCATTCAAGAAGTGGTGTCTGGGGATCGGGCGGAAATCATGGATATTATCACCCAAGAAGCCAGCCGCCGCGCACAAGAATTCGGTATTGAAATCATTGATGTACGTTTAAAACGTATTGAATTACCGAAAGATGTTAGTGATTCTGTGTTCCAACGGATGGAAGCAGCACGGGAACAAGTAGCCAAAGAACTGCGTTCACGCGGTGAAGCAGCAGCGGTACGGATTCGTGCAGAAGCGGATCGGGGAAGCGTTGAAATTATCGCCAAAGCAGAACGTGATGCAGAGCAAATTCGCGGTGAAGGTGATGCCACCGCCGCCGAGATTTATGCCACTGCATTTGGCAAAAATCCTGAGTTCTATGCCTTATACCGTAGCTTACAAGCCTATCGCCAAGCCTTTAACAACCGTGGCGATGTATTGGTGTTAGAACCTAACTCTGACTTCTTTACTTACTTTAAACAGCAACAAGGTCAACACTAAGTAAACCCTTATGGTTGACTCAAGCTTATGGCAGGCATTGGGCGCGGCACTCGCCTTGATGTTAATCATCGAAGGCGTGATGCCCTTTCTCAATCCTGCCCATTTTCGTGAAAACCTACTCCGCATTTGCCAACTGGATAATTTGCAAATGCGCGTAGTAGGTTTTTTCAGTATGTTGTTAGGACTCTTACTGCTGTATTGGGTACATTAATGAATTATCAGGATCGCTGGCTGTTACCGGCTGGCATTACCGAAAGCTTGCCAAATGAAGCGGCTTTTTTAGAACAATTACGCCGCCGCTTTATCGATTTATTTGCCTCATGGGGGTATGAATTAGTCATTCCGCCCATGATTGAATACATAGAATCTCTACTCCCCCCTGCCAGTGGGCGCAGTCTGGAATTGCAAACCTTTAAATTAACCGATCAAGTCAGTGGTCGTTTATTAGGGGTTCGCGCTGACATGACCCCACAAGTTGCTCGCATTGACGCACATCACTTAAAACGCGAAGCCCCTAGCCGTTTATGCTATTTAGGCACGGTGTTGCACACTCGTCCTAATAATTTCGCCAGTTCTCGCGCCCCAATGCAAATGGGTGCTGAGTTATACGGTTATAAAGGTATTGCGGGTGATGTGGAAATTATTTCGCTGATGTTGGCAATGTTTGAAGAAATCCAGTTACAAGATTTCTGCATTGACATCGGTCATGTGCAAATTTATCAAGCCTTAGTCGATGCCGCTCAATTAGATGCCGAGCAGCAAGCCAGCTTGTTAGCCGCCGTGAAAACCAAAGCACGCGCCGAAGTAGCCGATTTATTACAGGCATGGCAATTACCGGCACAGCAACAAGACATGCTGCTGGCTTTATTAGATTTACATGGTGATGCTGAAGTATTAACACAGGCTCGGCAACGTCTGGCGGCTGCACCGGCTGTGGTGCATCAAGCATTAGATGATTTACAGCATTTGCATCAACAATTGCCTGCCCATATCACCTGCCATTTTGATTTAGCAGAATCTCGCGGTTATCGCTATCACAGTGGTGTCGTGTTTGCGGTGTATATTGAAGGCCAAGGCCAAGCGATTGCCAAAGGTGGACGTTATGACGGCTTATGCAAGCTGTATGGTCGTGACCGTCCGGCAACCGGCTTTAGCACCAATTTGCGCTTATTAGCCTCGTTATTGACTACGCAGGCATCTGCCGCACACACTGCCATTTTTGCCCCTGCCAGCGACGATGCTGGTTTAAAACAACGGGTAGCAGAATTACGCGCAGCGGGTGAAATCGTCATCAACGGCTTGCCTGAACAATCTGGCACCCCGCAAGAGATGGGCTGCAACCGAGAATTGCGCTACTTAGACGCAGAATGGCAACTGGTTACACTTTAAATTGAATCTTATACGCTACACCGTAAGGGAGAATATAGCAGCTCATGGGTAAAAATGTCGTGATTATCGGCACTCAATGGGGTGACGAAGGCAAAGGCAAAATTGTTGATTTGCTCACAGATCGCGTTGCCGCTGTAACGCGGTTTCAAGGTGGTCACAATGCAGGCCATACTTTAGTCATTAATGGCGAAAAAACCGTTTTGCATTTAATTCCGTCGGGCATTTTGCGTGAAGGCGTGATGTGTTTCATCGGTCATGGCGTGGTGTTGTCACCGACTGCCTTATTGACAGAAATGGATGAATTAGCAGCGCGTAATGTGCCAGTAGCAGAACGCTTGCGTATCAGCGATGCCTGTACTTTATTACTGCCTTATCACGCGGCGTTAGACCAAGCGCGGGAATTGGCACGCGGTGAAGCGAAAATCGGCACCACTGGTCGCGGCATTGGCCCTGCTTATGAAGACAAAATTGCTCGCCGTAGCTTGCGCGTGCATGACTTGTTATACCCAGAACAATTCGCAGAAAAATTGCGCGAAGTGTTAGAGTTTCATAACTTCTCATTACAGCATTACTACAAAACATCTCCAGTGGAATATCAACCGCTGTTAGATGAGACCTTGGCGATGGCTGAGAAGCTGAAACCGATGATCACCGATGTGCCGCAATTGTTAGCGCAATTACGCGCAGACGGTCAAAACATCTTATTTGAAGGCGCACAAGGCACGATGTTAGACATCGATCAAGGCACTTATCCGTTTGTGACTTCATCGAATACCACAGCAGGCGGCGCGGCAACCGGTAGCGGTGCAGGCCCTTGTGATTTAGATTATGTGTTAGGCATTACCAAAGCGTACACCACCCGCGTCGGTTCTGGCCCTTTCCCAACTGAATTGCAAGATGACATCGGTGCCATGTTAGCTAAGCGCGGTCATGAATTTGGCGCGACTACTGGGCGGCCTCGTCGTTGCGGTTGGTTTGATTCGGTAGCTCTACGCCGTGCAGCCGCGATTAACAGCTTAAGCGGTATGTGCATCACTAAATTAGACGTGTTAGACGAAGTGGAAACGCTGCGCATTTGTACTGGCTATGAGTACGAAGGCAAAGTGATCGACTTACCACCTTCCGGCGCGGAAGCATTAGCAAAATGCAAACCGCAGTATATTGAAATGGAAGGCTGGCAAACTTCGACTTTAGGTGTGCGCCGCTTTGAGGATTTACCTGCAAAAGCTCAGGCATATTTAGAGCAGTTAGAAAAGCTGGTGGGTGCGCCAATTGCGATGATTTCAACCAGTCCAGAACGGGATGATACCATCATCAAAACCGACCCATTTGCTGCTTAAAACTATAGTGCCGTTGTATTGTTGTAGGGTGGAATAGCGTTAGCGTATTCCACCATGTAACGCCGAAAAGCGCGTTATGTTTAAGGCTTTCCAAGCATGGTGGAATACGGCTTACGCCTATTCCACCCTACAACTACAACAGCCACAGTTTAATCTTCTTCAGGCAATTCCAAATAATCATCTTCATCATCATCTGGTGCTTCACTGATTTGCACGATATGCCGTTTGTTGATGATATGGGCTTGGCCTTCCAAATCGGTTAACACCACAAAATCTTTTTTTAAGTTATTAAACACGTCAGATAAACGTGTATCGCGTTCAATAATCATGGTGCCATTTAAATGTTCGCCGTTGCTGATTTGAATGGACACATGAATTTTTTTGCGTGTCAGGGCCACTGTGGAGTTCTCCTATCACGGATATAAATTAATAGGTTAATGAATCATACTGATTGCTGTGTTTAGACGCTGCAAACAGCGTGCCTTACCTATTAACTGAGCAGTCACATCGATGGAAGGTGACACGGTATTGCCGGTGATGGCCACCCGTAACGGCTGCGCAACTTTGCCCATTTTCAAGCCTTGCTCTTCTGCAACTTGTTCAACCACGGTATGAATGGCCTCTGGCTGCCAGTCTTCTAACGCGGCAAATTTGTCGTGCATGCTTTGCAGCGCAGCTTTAGCTTCCTCTTTTAAATTTTTAGCCACTGCTTTTTCATCATAAGTGATGTCTTGATAGAAATAGCGACTGCTTTCCGCCAGTTCGCGCAGTGTTTTAGCGCGTTCTGCTAAGGCTGGGATAATGTCTGTTAAAGCAGGACCTTGACTGGCATCAATGCCTAATTGTTCAAACTGAAACGCTAAATGTGGTTCAACTTCAGCCGGTGGCAAGGTTTTCATATAGTGTTGATTTAACCAGATTAATTTTTCTGGGTTAAATTTAGATGGTGCGACGTTGACGTGTTCTAAATCAAATAACTTGCTCATTTCTTCAACTGAGAAAATCTCTTGATCGCCGTGTGACCAGCCTAAGCGCACTAAGTAATTTAACAGCGCGTGTGGTAAAAAGCCGTCATCGCGGTAATTCATCACGCTGACTGCGCCGTGACGTTTTGATAAACGCTGTCCGTCATTACCTAAAATCATCGGCAAGTGACCATATTGCGGAATCGGCGCGCCAAGCGCTTGCAGAATGTTGATCTGACGTGGCGTATTATTGACATGATCGTCGCCGCGAATGACATGGGTAATGTTCATATCCCAATCATCGACCACTACGGTAAAGTTATAAGTTGGCGTGCCATCGCCGCGTGCAATGATTAAGTCATCTAATTCTTGGTTGCTGACGCGGATAGTGCCTTTAACCAAATCGGTAAAGACCACCTCACCCTCTTGCGGGTTTTTAAAGCGAATCACAGGGCTAACGCCTTCGGGTGGTGCTTCGTCGCGGTCACGCCAGTAGCCGTTATAACGCGGTTTTTCGCCTTTTTCCATTTGCTCAGCGCGTAATTGTTCTAAATATTCTTTAGAGCAGTAGCAGTAATAAGCTTTGCCTTCGTCTAACAGTTGTTGAATCACTTCTTTATAGCGATCCATACGTTTGGTTTGATAGAAGGGGCCTTCATCGTGATGTAAACCACACCACTCCATGCCTTGCATAATCACTTCAACTGCTTCGTCAGTTGAGCGTTCACGGTCAGTGTCTTCAATGCGTAAGATAAATTGACCTTGTTGCTGGCGTGCGTATAACCACGAGAATAACGCGGTGCGAACACCACCAATGTGTAAGTAACCGGTAGGGCTTGGCGCAAAACGGGTGCGAACAGTCATGCAAATTCCATTTTTAGTTGTAGCGAAAAGAAAGGTTTTATTATAGTTTATTGTGCGAGTTGTGAGTGAGTTGTGTCATTTATCTGGGGTTTAATACAGATAGCGTAGGATGGGCTGACGAAGGAAGCCCATCAGTCGCGCCAACCGATGCCGTTAAGTGCTCGGTAAACGATGGGCTTCCTTCGTCAGCCCATCCTACAACGTGTTGACTTGTTCCCAAATGCCGAGACCACCAAAGAACTTTTTGTCAGAATCAGAATTCACAGAATTTAGAAATTTTCAGAATTATAAATATATGATAATCCTGTTAATTTTTAAATTCTGAAAATCCTGATTCAGACAGTTCGGCGCATGAGCACGAGAAACCCCTACCTCACCGCCCCTCCAGTCCGCTCAACCCACCGACTAATCCGCCCCTTCAACTGCCCCAAATCCTCAGCCACACACACCTCGACCTGTAAATCCTGCGCCCGTTGCAAATCCCAACGTGATAACGGGTTATAACTCACTAACATCACCTCGCTGCGTGTGCCGCCTAACACCCCTTTTAGTGTATCCAGCTTATACAACACCTCAGCACTTGGCGTATCCACCTGCTGTGAAGCACTGCCATGACTAAAGCGTTTTGTTTTGCACTCAATAATATACAAACGGTTATTGGCTAAAAACGCTACGTCTAACTCATTGCGCACAGGCAAACCACCTGCCTGCCGACTCACTTCGATACTGCGTCCAATATCTTGAATCGTGCCGAGTTCACTGCGTAAATTAAACAACAAGCTATAAGTATGTACTTCTAACCAACCACCATTGACAAAAAAACGCGCCGCTTCATCAGGAAACTGTAAACAACCCTTCTCTAAACTGACTAAACCTTGCTCAGCAAAAGCACTGATTAATGCGGTTAAGGCATCCCAACGCAACTGACTATCTGACAAACGCGGCGAGCGTAAATGCTCGCTATCTGCCTGCTGTGCTAACCAATTTAACGCCGCCAACGGTTTTGCCAACTGATCCACATGCTTGACTAAAATATCTAGCAATGCCCGCAACTTAGTCGGCACACCCTCGCGCCCTGCTTGCGAAGTAACAGGCGCACCATGTGCTTGCAAATAGGCAGGCAACTTAATCTGATTAGCGACATTAAAACCGTCTAAATCGCGGCGATGCAGCCACGTCAACTCATCCGTTTCTGGATGCACATAAAATACAGGCTTGCCAAACTCTTGGAATAATTCATAAGCCGCCATCAGCATCGGGCGCGTGCCGCCGCTGGCATTTAAGGCTAAATCTTCGCCATCATATTCTGCCAATAAATTTAACAACTGATCGCGGATGTAACTCACATTGCGCGTATCGTCCAAAGGCCAAAACGTCACTTGCACACCCGTCGGCGTTAACACTGAAGCCAAATCCTCTGCCACAGCCTTTTGCTGTGTGCCATGCACTAACAGCACGCGTTCTGGTTTTAATTTAGGGTCTAAGGCAGGTGTGACATTAGAAATTGAAGTGTTATAGACCAAACAGACGTGAGTTTTCGGTTGTAACATAATCGGTAGGCTTCTTTGGTGGTGGTTATCAGTGAATTTTTTGTGTTTCTATCGAAACGGTAAATCAGATAAAGCTAGCCAAACAAAACCATTAGACTTAATGGTTTTGTTCAGGACAATGAAAGCATGAAACTATTTGTTTTTAAAACTATACTCCATGACGCTTAAAAAGGATTTCAACAAAACTAATGCTGATACGCAATCCGCCAAATTCGACCTTGCACTGAGTCCGCAACATACAAAGCCCCGTCAGCCCCAATGGCTAAACCTGTCGGACGAAACTCCGCTTGCCCCGTTCGACTGACACGCTCACGACCGGCGAAACCATCAGCGAACACTTGCCAGCCTTCAGCAGGTTTACCATTTTTAAACGGAATAAACACGACTTTAAAACCGTCTTGTGGTTCTGGGGCGCGATTCCATGATCCATGAAAAGCGATAAAAGCTCCGCCTTGATAGGCTTCAGGGAACTGTTCGCTGTGGTAAAACACTAAATCATTAGGTGCCCAGTGTGCCGGTAAAGCAACCAAGGGTGCGAGGTAATTACCATCGGCTTTTTGTTCACCATTGCCACCGTATTCTGGTGCCATCATGCGTTCATTACGTTTAGGATCATAATACGTGTACGGCCAGCCATAATGCCCGCCTTCAACAATGCGGTGAAATTCTTCAGCCGGTAATTCAGCATTATCTTCAGCATCGTAAAAGTCAGGCCATAAGGTATTTAATTGATCCCGACCATGTGGCACAGCATATAAATGTTGCGTGCCGTTGTCCCATGCTAAAGCCACGCTATTGCGCAATCCTGTCGCAAAACGTTTACCGTCTACGCTCCACTGTTGATCCAGTTGTGTCGCGGAAAATTGCCAAATACCGCCACCTTGTTCAAGCTGCAAACAAGGACGCACGCCTGCAGAACCAGCAAAACGGGTGCGCTCTTGGCAAGCATTAGACGGCGCACCGACATTCACATATACATGGTTGCTGGCATCAAAGGCAAAAGATTTGCTGGCATGACTGCCTTGCACGGGAAAGCCACTGATCACCAATTCAGGATCAGCTTGTGGCAACAATTCCCTATCGGTTAAAGCAAAACGGTATAATTTGGTATCTGAACTGGCGTATAAATAATTTTGGTAAATATCGATTCCTGTCCCTTCGAGACCTTCAGCGAAATACTGAACTTCATTGGCTAACACATCGCCATCAGTATCACGCAATGCGACTAAGCCACCACGTCCGCGATCCTCGCTCAAATTAACGTAAATATCGCCGTTATCACGCACCACAATATGACGTGCAGCGCCGATATTATCCGCGACTAAACTGGCAGTAAAACCTTCAGGTAAATGCAATCCTGCCACCGAGACAGGTAAGGGACGATCTATCTGTTTGGTGAGAGTTTCCGCTGAGGCAGTCAGCGGGCAAGCTAGCAACAGCACGAGGCTGAGTACCACAGGCTTCGCTGCACGGTATTCCAGCATAGTCATAACACTCCTTTAAAAAATGGTGAACTTTTGTCAAAGTAGTGTCTATGGGGGAGAGGGGGTAGGCTCTCAAGAGCACACTTGATAAGCACAATTCTAGGCAGGTGGATGAAAGTGATACTTAAATTTAAAGGCGCTGATACTGTTGCCGATAACGTGCAGGCGTTAAGTTAAAACGAGATTTGAAATAACGGGTTAATACACTTTGTGCAGTAAAACCAAAATCGAGAGCAATTTGATTCAGAGGTGTATCAGCATGAATCAAGGCTAAACGTGCTGCATTTAAACGGCGTTCTAACACATAGTGTTGTGGAGTACAGCCCATTTGCAGGCGAAAGCGGTGATAAAACTGGCTGCTGCTGAGGCACATTGTGCCTGCGAGTTCTGACACGGTAATGCGGCGACTGATATGTATATCAATATAGTCATCAATCAAATGAATATTTAACTGACCTTGTACTCTAGGTAAGGTTTGATGTCGTTCAAAATGGCGTTGTAAGGCACAAATCAGCGTACCAGCACAGGCATCTTGCAATAACTTATCTTGTGGATTCCCCAACATCTCACGGCTAAGTGCTTGTAACAGCAAAATCATTTCCGGTAAGCAATTAAAATAACTCGGCTGACGAAATAAATGCTCAATACGCGATTGCTGCTCAGCATCGTCTATTGCCACTGGCGTATTCACCACCACAATGCGATTGTCCCCCAAACCACAAAACATATGCTCTGTGCTCGTCGGCAGCAAACAACCCCAGCCCACCTTAATCGGTCGACATTGACCAGACAAATCAAACTCGGTATCACCTTCTAGGCCAAAAACCAGTTGATGATAAAGGTGATCATGATGTGCAGCTTGGTCAGGTAAGCTAATGACAGCAGTTTCTTTACGCATGGCAATTGCTAACTCATGGTAAAAATGAGGGTTTTTAGGATGTTGCTTTAATATAAGCTGAGAGTTTCAGTATTGACAACTGTTTATTGAGGTCAATCAGCTCCCTGCTTTTTTTAATTACCGTTGTACGACAAAATTTGATATAAACCAGAGACAGTAAATCATATTTTTCCAGCAACAGTGCTTGTATTTGTGGAATCGTATGTACTGAACTGACCCGTTCTGAATCTAGTTAAATTAGTATAGGAGTTAGCTAATGTATTCAGTGTTACTACCCATTCATATTGCTTTTGTTGGCGTATGGTTAGGATGTGTGATCACAGAAGCACTTTTTGAGCGAGCATTGCTTGGCAAAGGGCGAGAACAAGAGCTTAGCTTAGTGGCATTGCATAAACGTGTTGATTTAGTTGTTGAAATTCCAGCGTTTGTTGTTGTGTTGATCACAGGTTTGATGATGTATCCCGTCTCTAGTATCACCGGTTTGATTCATGCCAAAATTGCATTTGGGCTGGTCGCTATTGCCGTCAATGCTTATTGTGTTTGGTTAGTCTTTAAGCGTGCGACTGCTGCAACAACCGATAACTGGGATGAGTTTACTAGACTGGATCACAAGCAACACAAATACGGTGCGATTGTGCTGATTGCGATCATCGTAGCGTTATGTATTGGTATTTATGCTTATGCGGGTGGTATGTAAGCTTTAGCTGATTGACAACAAAACCTCAACTATTCCCCCTTCCCTCAGCCCCACCCTTCCCTTTACAATCATCCATCCCCTTTTATAACCACGATGAATGCCTTATTTCATTCATCACGATCAGAAAACAAAGGATGTCATGATGCAAATTGGTGATGCACTGCCGGATATCAGCTTGCCCGCGACCGGAGAACAAGAAATTAACTTAGCGCAGCTCACAGGACAAACGCTGGTGCTATACTTTTATCCTCGTGATGACACACCAGGTTGCACCCAAGAAGGGCAGGATTTTCGGGATTTATACGCACAATTTTGCGCCAGTAATATCCGTATTTTGGGTGTTTCACGCGATACCGTGAAAAAACACGAGAAATTCAAAACTAAATATGAATTTCCCTTTGATTTGTTAGCCGATGAAGCCGAAACACTGTGCAATTTGTTTGAAGTCATGAAACAAAAAAACATGTATGGTAAACAAGTGCGCGGCATCGAACGCAGTACCTTTTTATTCGATAACACAGGCGTGTTGCGTCAAGAATGGCGTAAAGTCAAAGTGCCTAACCATGTGCAAGAAGTGTTAGCTGCGGCGCAAGCTTTAGCTTAAAACACGCTTATTCTCTTTATACAGCTTGCGCGATGTCCGCCAAGCTGTCCTGATACCGTATCAAAATACGCTAATACCATGTCCCAAAAACGTCTATTTATCCTTGATACCAATGTCTTAATGCACGACCCTACCGCGTTATTTCGCTTTCAAGAACACGCGGTCTATTTACCAATGGTAGTGCTAGAAGAACTCGACGCAGCGAAAAAAGGGATGTCTGAAGTCTCGCGCAACGTGCGTCAAGTCAGCCGTTTTTTAGACGAATTAATCACCCAACACGGCGACATCGAAGACGGTTTGCCATTGCCGATTACTGAATCTGGGCAGCAAAAACAAGGGCGTGTGTTTTTTCAAACCACCGCCTTGCCTATCTCAGAATTACCGGAAACCTTACCGGGTAATAAACCAGATAACAGTTTGTTAAGCACCGCCATTGCGCTGCAAAAAGAAGATGCACAACGCAAAGTCACCATCGTATCTAAAGACATCAATTTGCGTATTAAAGCGCACGCTTTGCGCATTCATGCCGAAGACTATACCAACGACAAAGTATTAGACGACGCTGATTTGCTGTACAGCGGCAAACAAGCCTTACCGGCGGATTTCTGGGACAGTCACGGCAAAGAAATGGGTGCGTGGAAGGAAGAAGGCCGCACGTTTTACAAAGTCACAGGGCCTTTAGTTAAAGACTGGTATCCCAACGAGTATATTTTCAGCGACACGGAAGATCAGTTTGAAGCCATTATCCGCGACTGTAATGCCGAACAAGCCACCATCGAATTAGCACGCGATTTTCGTCATGCAAAACATGGCGTATGGGGCATTAATGCGCGTAACCGCGAGCAAAATTTCGCCTTTAATCTGCTGATGGACCCTGAAGTCGATTTTGTCACTTTATTAGGCCCTGCTGGCACGGGTAAAACCTTGCTTGCGTTGGCAGCAGGTCTTGCGCAGACCTTGGATCAACAGCGCTACCGTGAAATCATCGTGACACGGGTCACGATTCCGGTCGGCGAAGACATCGGCTTTTTACCCGGTACGGAAGAAGAAAAAATGACCCCGTGGATGGGCGCATTTGTTGATAATTTAGAAGTGTTAAACCCTACCCCGTCCGGCGGTGAATGGGCGCGTGCGGCGACTACGGATTTATTACACAACCGCATTAAAATCCGTTCGCTGAACTTCATGCGCGGTCGAACTTTCTTAAACCGTTACATCATCTTAGATGAAGCGCAGAACTTAACCTCTAAACAAATGAAGACTTTAATCACCCGCGCAGGGCCGGGGTCTAAATTGATTTGTTTAGGCAACTTAGCGCAGATCGACACGCCTTATTTAACCGAAACCACTTCAGGTCTGACTTATGTAGTGGATCGCTTTAAATCATGGGCGCATGGTGGACATATCACCTTGCAACGTGGCGAGCGTTCACGCTTAGCGGATTTTGCTTCGCAAGTGTTATAGCTGACTTGTAGGGCGGATAAGGCGCAAGCCATCATCCGCCGTAAGTCGCTTGGTTCAAGCTTCAACCGCAGGATGTCGGATGACGGCTAACGCCTTATCCGACCTACAAAGACATATACAAAGCTAAACGGCGACATAACCCCTCTTTACTCAACTTGCACAAACACAGGGGCAATGCCATCATACTCATTTTTATGAGCAAATCGGCTCGCAGCGTGTTAGGA
>QKBZ01000281.1 GCA_003245895.1 Beggiatoa sp. | reverse complement strand
TCTTCTACTCGTATCATCATCGACGCAAAACACGCTTTAAATGCTGACGTGACTGTAGGCGGCCAATTTGAAGTTGAACACCAATCTAACGCCAGTAACAATGTTTACATCGGCCAAACAGGTGACGCAACTTCTGTTAATGCATTCGCAGAACGTAAATTAGAACTGTACTTCGACAGCAAAACTTTAGGTCGTTTATGGTTAGGCCAAGGCGACACTGCTTCTAACGGTACTTCAGAAGTTGACTTATCTGGTACTTCAGTAGTTTCTTACTCTGAAACTGGTAGCGCAGGCGGCAACTTACGCTGGCGCAATGCTGACGGTAGCGAATTAGATGGCTTACGCATCTATGACGTAACCGACAACTTCGACGGTTTAAGCCGTGACGACCGTATCCGTTATGATACCCCTAACTTAGCGGGCTTCATGTTATCTGCTTCTGCTTCTACTGCTGAAAAATATGACGTTGCTTTACGTTATGACAACGATTTCGGTTTCATGAAATTAGCAGGTGCTATTTCTTACGCTGACATGGGTACACTTGCTGAATCAAAAGGCTACGATAGCATCTTCAACGGTTCTATCTCTGCTTTATTTGACTTCGGTTTAAGCTTAACCTTCGCTGGTGGTACTACCGATTTTTCAAGCTTCAGCGATTTAACAGACGTTCTTGACGACGTTGTTAATGACATCACTGATGACAATGCTGAATCAAACCGTGATGAGCCTATCAGCTACTGGGGTAAATTAGGTTATCAATTCAGCGCATTACCTGTTGGTAAAACTGCGGTTTCTATCGAATACGGCGCAGGTGATGAGTACATGACCTATGGTGCATCTTTAGTGCAAAAAATCGACAAAGCTAGCACTGAATTATTCTTACACTACCAAGGCTTCCAGTTAGATCGTGACACTGGCGTTGACCCAGAAGACATCTTCATTGTTATGGGTGGCGCACGGGTTAAATTCTAATCCTTGCTAGAAAATGATTAAAACAGTGGCGTGTCATCAACTGGACACGCCATTGTCATGCATTTGCAAATAACAGCAGGCATACTAATCACCTGTAGTATGTATGATGTGTAGCATGTAGTATTTTTGGGCGTGTTCTGCTTACCGGAGTGTCTCCAATTTCGCTCACTATTCACAGAGCGCGCCCACTTTTCTCCTTAAGTCCTTTCCCTACTCTCTTACTTTAAGATGCCGCTTGTTAACCACAGCAATAGATTCTGTGGTGTGGCGCAAGCTTTAGCATATATCTATGCTAGAATAAATCTTTTCTTTTTTTCACATCAATTTAATGATACTCGCAGCATGTCTACCCCAAGCTTACCCGAATTACGCGCCCAAATTGACCAAATTGATGCAGACATCCAACAGTTAGTCACGCAACGCGCCCGCATTGCTGAATCAGTGGCACGCGCCAAATCTGCGGAAGAAAGCGATCCTAATTTTTACCGTCCTGAACGCGAAGCCGATATTTTGCAACGTGTTATTGCACGCAATGATGGCCCATTACCGAATGCCTCATTAACCGCCATTTTCCGCGAAATTATTTCCGCCTCCTTGGCATTACAAAATCCATTAAGCGTTGCTTATTTAGGCCCTGAAGGTACTTATTCGCAAGCCGCGAGCTTAAAGCATTTTGGTCATGGCGCACGCTTAAGCCCCACGCAAACCATTGAAGAAGTGTTTCATGAAGTAGAAGCTGATCGGGTTAAATATGGGGTAGTGCCCATTGAGAATTCGACAGAAGGTGGCGTGAATCAAACCTTAGATTGTTTTATGGCGACCGACTTAACCATTTGTGGCGAAATTGAGTTACCTATTCACCATTGCTTAATGTCTCGCGCAGCGGATTTAAGCGAGGTGAAACGCATTTATTCTCATCAGCAATCCTTGGCACAATGCCGCGTCTGGTTAAATACCCATGCAGGACGTGTTGAGCGCATTGCAGTGAATAGCAATTCTGAAGCGGCACGCCGTGCAGCAGAAGACCCAAATGCGGCTGCCATTGCAGGTGAAACCGCTGCTGAGTTATATCAATTGACCATCTTAGTGCCACACATTGAAGATAATGCCCACAATACCACCCGTTTTGCGGTGTTGGGCAAACAAGATGTGCCTGCGACCGGACGTGATAAAACTTCATTATTGTTATCGGCTGCCCGCTCTAATCATTCTGGTGCATTACTGCATTTATTACAGCCTTTCTCGGACAACAATATTAATTTAACCCGTATTGAGTCGCGTCCTTCGCGGCAAAACATTTGGGAATATGTGTTTTTTATCGACTTAGAAGGTCATGTCAGTGACCCTGAAGTCGTGCACGCTATGCAAGCCTTAAGCGAACATGCGTCCTTAGTCAAAAACTTAGGTTCTTATCCGCGCGCTATCGCGTAAAAATGATTTAACCCTCATGCATCGCAGTCACTCAGTGTCTGTGATGCTGCGTAATGGATGAAATAGTTATGTCGTGTGATCTTTTTCAATTAGCCACCCAAGGCGTGCAAGGACTGCAACCGTATCAACCCGGTAAACCTTTAGAAGAATTAGAACGTGAATATGGGATTAAAGATGCCATCAAATTGGCTTCTAATGAAAATCCGCTCGGCATTTCGCCTAAAGTGGCAACCGCCTTACAAGAGGCTTTACCACAGTTAAATTTTTATCCCGATGGTAACGGTTTTCGCTTAAAGCAAGGCTTAGCAGAAAAAGACGGCGTTAGCCCGAATATGATTACTTTAGGCAATGGCTCTAACGATGTGTTAGAACTGATTGCCCGCGCTTTTGCCACTAGCGCACACTCCATTGTATTTTCACAACATGCGTTTGCAGTCTATCCCATTGTCACCCAAGCCATCGGTGCTACAGCGATTAAAACGCCTGCCTTAAATTGGGGACATGATTTAAACGCCATGTTAGCGGCGATTCGTGAAGATACACGGATTGTTTTTATTGCAAACCCTAACAATCCTACCGGCACTTGCTTAGATAAAACCGAGTTAAAAGCCTTTTTAGCAGCCGTGCCTGACAATGCGTTGGTTGTCATGGATGAAGCTTATTTTGAATTCGTCGATGATCCCAACTACCCTAACAGCATTGAATGGATTAATGAGCACCCAAATTTAATTGTTTGCCGCACTTTTTCTAAAGCGTATGGTTTAGCAGGCTTGCGCGTAGGGTATTCAGTATCACATCCTGATGTGAGCAATATTTTAAACCGCGTTCGTCAGCCTTTTAATGTCAATTCATTAGCTTTACTTGCGGCTGAAGTGGCGTTAACCGACAAGGATTTCTTACAGCGTTCTATTGCCGTAAACAAAGAAGGCTTAACGCAAGTGAGCGCGCAATTAGAGGCGTTAGGTATAGGCTACATTCCTTCTGTGGGTAACTTTATCGCTGTGGATGTGGGACAGCCTGCTGCGCCCATTTACGAGGGGTTATTGCGTAAAGGTGTGATTGTACGTCCGGTGGCAGCTTATGAAATGCCTAATCATTTGCGGGTGAGCATTGGCTTAAGCCACGAAAACGCTCGTTTTATTGAAGCATTAAAGCAAGTATTAGGGCGTTAATAAATTAGGCATTATATATTTACCTTCTCGTAGGATGGGCTGACGAAGGAAGCCCATCGTTTACCGCGATGTTGACGCGATTGATGGGCTTCGTACCTCAGCCCATCCTACGAACTGATTCTGGCAAGCAACTTTTTGATAATCTCAGTATGTAGAAAAGCATTAACGAATCATTTTAATAAAATCCTCTTTTATTTCTATTAAATCAGCTTGCAGAGTGAGCCACTGATAAATTAATATTAGTTTGTTTATTAAATATTAATAAGAGGAAAATATGAAAGCACTTTCTTGGCTGGTTTATCTATTATTATTTTTAATTAACCTCCTCATAATTTTTATTTACGGATATTTTTGTTATGAGTTTGATTTTTCAAGACTTTTTCATATTGTTTTTGTTGAGTTTATGAAGGGGGTTGAGCAGACAAGTGACTTTTT
>QKBZ01000155.1 GCA_003245895.1 Beggiatoa sp. | reverse complement strand
ATGATTGTTTTTGAAAACTGTTGAATACAGTTAGGATAGAAAGGTAAATTAATACGTTAAGTATTAGACAAAAAAAGTTATGCTTCTTGCTCTCAAATGGCGTGTCACTGCCATTAAGTTAAGCTCTTTTGTAGGGTGGAATAGCGCAGCGTATTCCACCATAAAACTCTGCAAAAAGTTGAGTAAAAACAGATTATAAGCTGCATGGTGGAATACGGCTTACGCCTATTCCACCCTACAAACACGCTTAACTTAATGACAGTGACACGCCGTGTGGGAACGAGAAAATTGTCTGAATTCTGATTCTGACATAAGCGGATAAGACGTTAGCCGTCATCCGCCGATATGTCGTATGGCACTGTACTCATACAACCGCACAACTAAACCACGCTCAACTGCCCCCACGCACAAGCATGATTATCCATATCTTGTAACCACGCTAATAACGGTGTTGAACTCCAATCCAATGGGTGCATGGGAATAGTACCGGTATAGCCATTAGGATCATCTAATTCACAATGTGGGCGATGAATAGGAGCTGCTGACCATGCCCGCAAAGGTGTGCGCGTTACCGGTACGCCAGCGATACTGGCAAAGGTTTCCAAGGTATCTAAATAACGCCCTTTACTGCGCCGAATCTCAATATCTGCGGTCAACGTCGGATCAATAATAAAGGCATCGACTCCATGCGGGCCGGGGGTGACAAACATATAATCAGGGTGGGTTTCTAACACTTCCCGACATTGGAAGCCACTTTGATGCGCTTCATGTCGCACAAAACGCGGTTCTACCCATAAGCTCATTTGCAACGACCGTTTGCGCAACACGATATGACCACCTAAAAACAAGGCACCTAAGGGATCGTCTTCACATAACCAACCTAAATCGGCTAAACCTTGCAGCAAATGCACGCCACACCAGCGTTGATATAAATAAGGCGTGTCAGCAACTTCCACCGTCTCATGCAACACACGGTATAAAAAGCTAGGCAATCCCTCATTTGGCTGTTGTAGATAACGCGCATATTGCCGCAAGCGTTGCCATTGCCGTGTGCGTGGAAACGGCATTGGCGGCGTTGGTGTCGGTAACAAACGTGTTTGTGCACCACGAAATAAACTTAAACGAGCATGATTTAACTTCGCTTGTGCGTTATATAAGCGCGTGCGCATGGCCAGCAACGTGCTGCGGTCGTGTTGTGCGTAATCCGATTGGCTGCTTTGATGCTGTAAGGACTCATCAATATATTTACTCATTTGGGTAATGACTTGCTGCAATTGCATGTCTTGCAACTCCAGCAAATGCAGTAACCAGCGCAAAGGCGGCAAATGTCCTGCTTCACGAATCAGCGGGCGTTGCCAACGGACAGGATATAAACGACGCGCCGAATCTTGCTGATAATCACGCGGACGGCGCGAGAATTGGCCTTGTTTCGGCACAGGGCTGTGATAGTGACCCGCCGCTAAACCACTATTCTCTTGCTGCCATTCTTGCAATAAATCGGGGACTAAATTAGTTAACCAATCAATGGCTTGAAATAAAGCAGAAGTGCCCGCCACTGTGCTGGCCGTGTTGCCGACTAAGGCTTGTCCTGTTTGCAAGCCCGGCGCAAGCAACTCGCTAGAAAAGGCTTTTAAATCCTCTAGCAATTGAGTGAGAAACGCGCTCATGCTTGGATAACATCCCGACCATCTTTTAAGGTTTCGCCCCAACTACTGATTAAATTAGCGCATTTGCGTAGATTCTTGCCGTAACTCTCGCGCCATTCTTCTAAACCTTGTAATAAACCATCGTTAGACGGATCGCCGACTAATAAGCGTACTTTGGTTAACACTTGTTGCAGCAATACGATGTCTAGCGCGTCCCAAATGCTGTTAAAGTTCAATTGATCGCGGTGTTCGATGCAGCGCTTCAGCGAATCCGCCGCCCGCAAGGAGAACATGGCATCTTTATATTTCAGCAGTTCCTCTAACTCCTCAATCGCCATGATTTGCTTTTCTTCTAACTCTAAATTGGCACGATCTAAAGTGGTGCGTGCTTCCAGCGTCAACTCGACAATGGCGGCACGGTCTAACACCCGTGGCGACAAGGATAAGGTAGTATGGTCATTATTAATGGTGGCGACGAAGCGCAAAGCGGGGGTTAAAAAAATGCGACTGCCTTGGCTATTCGGAATGCCGCGCACACTTTTGCCGCCTAACTCTAAAGTTCTTAACTTTTCTTGCTCTTCAGGGTATTGCGAGCGCACTAAAATATCGGCAAACCAGTATTCCGGCTGACTTAAATTAAATTCTTCAAAGATAATTAAATAAGTCCGGCGATCATTTTTGCGCCATGCAGCTTCAGCGCGGGCTAAAAAGCGGGTAAATTCGGTTGGCTCAAACTCATTACTGATCGGATTCACATAACCTAATAAATCTTCTCGACCGCGCCAAGTTGATCCCACGGTAACAATTAATTTTCGTTCGTTATCATCGATTAACTCATTGGCTAAGGTACTTTTACCCACCCCCGGATTACCGGTTAAAATCAGCATATTGCGACTGATCGAGACTGCCAATAATGAATCTAATATATCTTTACCATACACCGAGCGAATTTTTTCTTGGCTTGACTCTTTTTCAATTAATCCATAGGGCGGTAAGCGTTTCAGGTCTGCTAGCACAGGGGGATGCTGCTCCGGCACTTTACGCACTTCTAAATGTTTTAACTGTTCAAAAGGACTATGTAATAACTCTGTATTAGGTGTGCTAATCACGGTATTTTCAGCAGCCCATGTGGTTTCTTGCTGTTGCTGGCTGGACAGCATAGTTTGTTTGACTTTTTGGGTTTCTATGCGTGCTTGCTCAAACCAATCGCCTAAATGGGCATGAAAATACGCAAAACGATCTTCATCTTCCGGTTCAAACCAGTTTGAGCTAGGGCCAACGGTTTGTTCAGCGGTTTTAAATAAGTTTTCGACGGCAACACGGTTAATTTCTTTTAAATAAGGCCCTTCGGGGATGGTGCGATAATAAACCGTTAAGGCGTGTGGTTGTTGGAAACGCACCCAGCCATCAGGGTAGGGGACAAGTTTCCACATGGTTTTAAAATCATTAATACGCACACATTCCACATGCTGCACGCGATAAGCACCAAAAATGTAATCTTTGCTGCGGGTATTTAATTCACTAATGCCTCGTGGTTCCTGATATTTTTTGCCCCAAAACAGCATAATTTGATTATCTAATGCATTGGGATATTGTTCTAATAACCAGCCGATGCCTAAATCATCAATTAAGCAATATGGTGTGCCTGATTCAAAGACGTGAATGTGATAACAACGCGGGTCGCCTTGTTGACAATAATCGGTACGAAATTGCTGTTTTGCCGAGCAGTTCCACGTTTCAGCATTGCGACAAATACTGCCATCCCAACCTCTACGGTGGGAGTTAATGGTGCAGCCAACGGCGTTTCCAGCGGTAATAAAATTCATTTGTTTTTGTCCTATCTGCCTTTCACTTCAAGACAGTTTTAATAATGCAGTAAAATAAATAACTGCGACTCAATGCAATACGTTATTGATGTTGATGCAGCGTGAATTACCCCATGCAGTTAGCAGGTATCGCAATGGGGAAATATTGCCTATCTTGGCTAAACACTTGTTGCCGGTATAAGCATTAGGTAATATACCCATATTGCTTAATCAGCATGCCTTGATGGGGGGAGATGATTTTTTATAATTAGAATCTGTTTTGACCCAACCCCCATGTTAAACGTAGCTTTAAGTGTTAAGCTAGCGGTTTAGTGAAAAAATCATTGACCACCCTCTTCATGACTGAACGGTGCCAACGCACTTGCGCAGTTTCACTGAACACACACCACTATACTAAACCGTTGTTTTGTAAACATTCAAGAAGGAGGTTATATGGCTGAGCTATTTTCAGAGGCTTGGATGCAAGCATTCAAAGAAGCATGGAATGCAGAACCCGAATTGGCAGACGCGCTGGCAAAAATCGATTTTAACTCTGTTATTG
Source organism: Beggiatoa sp. (assembly GCA_003245895.1). Classification (GTDB taxonomy): domain Bacteria; phylum Pseudomonadota; class Gammaproteobacteria; order Beggiatoales; family Beggiatoaceae; genus SZUA-411. Next base: position 7,964 of record QKBZ01000155.1, on the reverse strand, counting down.
GTTATGGCTTTCCTGATGCAAATCAAGCAGCCGGTATATTAGTGGTTGAAGCTGGTAAAGCGGTCAAGGCAACAGCTTATCAAGGTGAAGCTTTAGATTGGGACTTGCGTGCCAAGCCCGAACAATGGCAAAAATGGTTCAAAGATGGCATTGGCATGACCGGCTTAGGCATGGCCTTCGTCAGCGGTAAGTTAAAATTTAAAGTCGGCGACTATGCCGCCATGATCAAAGACCCTCGCATGGCAGGCCCTTTCATTAAAAGTTTCTCTGTAATGGGGCGTGTCTCCGTTTAGTCATCACCGCCCGATACCCATCGGGCTGTTGTGTTCTCCTGATACCGAATGGTTTTCATTATGTTCAAACAGTTCTTCAGTGCCGTACTGCTTGGGCTACTGGTCACGGCCACTGCCACCGCACAGCCTGCCGCTCCACAAACCTATTTAGTGCAAACCTATAGCATCCCCACCACCATCATGCTTGGTGGCACCGTGGTGCCTTATAAAGAAGTTACCTTAGCAGCCCAAGTATCAGGACGTATCGAGATGATCGCCGGTACTGAAGGTGACCGTTTTAACCAAGAAGCTGCCTTAGTCGCTTTAGACGATACCGAATTATTAGCCCAACGCCGCGCCGCGTTTGCGGAAATGATGAACGCGGATGCCGTATTGCGCAATGCCAGCATGCAGTATTCCCGCGAATTATATTCACCTAACACGCCTAATCAAATGCAAGTCCCCGGTGGCATGGGTTTACCCAATTTATTTGATCAGTTTTTCTCGCGCCCTGCCAGCGAGTTTTTTGGGCAAAGCAACTCCGTGTTAGATCGCCAAGCCGAATTACACAGCTATGGTACGCAAATCGAGCAAGCCCGCAATGCTATGTTGCGCACCCAATCGCAAATTGAACAAATTGACGCTAAATTGCGCGACACCGTGGGTAAAGCCCCCTTTGACGGTGTGATTACGCGCAAAATGGTGGAAATCGGTGACACTGTGCAAGCCGGTATGCCCTTGCTGCAATTTGCCAACACCGACTACTTACAAATACAAGTCGAAGTGCCTGCCCGCTTAGTGCCGAGCCTAAATATTGGCATGACTATGCCTGCCAAATTAGATGTGTTAAATACACCAGTACAAGTGCGCGTGGCGCAAATTTTCCCCGTTGCTGATCCACAACGCCACACCGTGACAGTGAAATTTGACTTACCTATCGGCACACGCACAGGGCCTGGTCAATATGCCCAAGTGGAAATTTCCGATACCCAGTTAGACGCACAAACCTCGCCTGTGATTCCACGAGCAGCCCTCGTCTGGCGTGGCAGTTTACCAGGGGTGTATGTATTAGACGGTGAGCGTCGTAGCTTGCGTTTATTACGCCTCGGACGCGATATGGATGCACAACACGTCAGTGTGTTAAGTGGTTTAAAACAAGGCGATGTGATCGAAGTCAATCCCTCGCCCAGCGCGGCCTCAGGTTGGGTTTCTCCCCCTGCACAATAATTTAAAACGCGCCTCCCCAAGCCCTAATGAGCCTCATCACACAATCATAACTTTGCAATGATGACCGAACAACAAACGCCCAGCCCTCGCCAATCCCAGCCCAGCCACTTAGGCATCGCTGGGCGTATGGCACGCGATTACATCCACTCCCCTTTGTCGCCCCTATTCTTTTTTGCCATGTTGTTCATGGGCGTGATGGGCTTAATGTTTACCCCCAGACAAGAAGACCCGCAGATTTCCGTCCCCATCGTCGATTTATTTCTGCAATACCCTGGTGCTTCATCGCAACAAGTGTCTAGCCTTGCCCTAGACCCGCTGCAACGCATTTTGGCAGAAATCCCAGGTGTGAAACATGTCTACTCGGCGGCAATGCGCGGACAAGGTATGGTCACGGTGCAATTTGAAGTCGGCGAGCAGATGGAAAACTCTGTATTTAAAGTCCACGACAAATTGCAGTCGAACTTAGACAAAATCCCGCCGGGTGTGGCAATGCCCTTAGTCAAACCGAAAGGGATTGATGATGTCGCGGTGGTGGCCTTGACCTTATGGTCTGAAGATGTAGACGACGGCGTATTGCGTACCGTGGCGCTGGATGTGATGCAACGCTTAAAAGAAATCGACGACACGGGGGCGAGTTACATCGTCGGCGGTCGCTCGGAGCAAGTGCGGGTTGAGGTGATGCCGGAGCGCTTATCTGGTTTTGATATTAGTCTGGCGCAAGTGGCACAAACCATTCAAACCGCTAACAGCGAGTTGCAAGCCGGTCATATTGAAATGGAAAACAGCCATTTTACCGTGTACACCGGCACTTTTTTGCATACGGCTGAAGATGTCGCGCAATTGGTGGTCGGCACGCATTTAAACGCGCCGGTTTATGTGCGCGACATCGCTACCGTCACCCAAGGCCCTGAAGAACCGAAGCAACTGGTTAATTTTTTCACCGGCCCCGCCTATCAATATCAAAGCGAAACGGATCGCTCTGCGGCGAGCATTAATGGTGCGCCTGCGGTCACGATTGCCGTGGCGAAAAAAGTCGGCACTAATGGCGTGAGTGTCGCTAAGCAAGTGTTAAAGCAAGTCAAAATCCTGCAAGAGCAGTTAATTCCCGACAATGTGCATGTCACCGTGACGCGCAATTATGGGCAAACGGCTAACGATAAAGTTAATGATTTAATTAAAAAATTGTTCATTGCCACAGGTGCGGTGACCATTTTGGTATTACTGACTTTAGGCATTCGTCCTGCCATCGTCGTGACCCTAGTCATTCCGGTGGTGATTTTAATCACCGTGTTTTCGGCGTGGATTTTAGGCTTTACCATCGACCGCGTGAGCTTATTCGCGCTGATTTTCTCCATCGGCATTTTAGTTGATGACGCAATTGTGGTGATTGAGAATATTTATCGGCGCTGGCTGCTGGCGGGGCGCATTGACACTAAAATTGCCGTCGATGCGGTGCGCGAAGTGGGCAATCCGACTATTTTGGCGACTTTCACTGTCGTCGCCGCCTTGCTGCCGATGGGCTTTGTTTCCGGCATGATGGGGCCGTATATGGCACCGATTCCAGCACTGGGTTCGGTGGCGATGATTTTTTCCTTATTCGCGGCCTTTATTTTCACGCCGTGGCTAGCAATGCGCATTCGCCCGTCCTTAGCCGGTTTACATCGTGCTGAAGCCCGCGAGCATAAAACGAATGAGCGTTTAGAAAGTTTCTACCGCAAATTATTACCGCCCTTGTTTACGCGCAGCATATTAGGCTGGAGCTTTTTGCTGTCCTTAATCCTGTTGTTTTTCGCCGCCTGCTCGATGTTTTACAGCACGCTGGTGGAAGTCAAAATGCTGCCGCTGGACAATAAACCGGAATACTCCGTGTTTATCAACATGCCAGAAGGCACGGCGCTACCTGTTACCGCCAATATGACTTATGAAATGGTGGAAAAACTGCGCGAAATTCCCGAAGTGGTATCCCTAGTCAGTTATGTCGGCACTTCACAGCCTTACGATTTTAACGGCATGGTGCGCCATTACTATTTGCGTGAAGAACCGTGGCAAGCCGATATTCATATTCAGTTAAAAGATAAAAAAGACCGCCACCGTAGCAGTCATGAAATTGCCACCGAAACGCGCCGCGTGTTGAGCGAGTTAACCCAAGGCACTGACATCCGTTTTGCCGTAGTGGAAATGCCACCAGGCCCACCAGTGCTGCAATCGATTGTGGCAGAAGTCTATGGCCCTGATGCTCAAACACGACGCGCAGTAGCGCAGCATTTAAGCAATGTATTTGAGCAATCGGAAACAATAGGCGATGTCGATAACTACATGACCAAGCCTTATGACACTTGGCGTTTTGTGGTGGATACGGAAAAAGCGGTGCGGCGCGGCATTTCAGTCGATACTATCAACCAGAATTTAGCGATGGCTTTAGGCGGCTTTAAACTTGGCGACGTGAAACAAGGCACGGTGTTAGAACCGACATACATTGTGATTCAAGTCCCGCTGTCAATCCGCGCCCAGCTAAGCCGTTTATATGATTTACCGTTACCGACGCAACAAGGCAGCACCATTCCGCTGGCAGAGTTAGGCCGCTTTGAGCAAGTGCCACAAGACCCAATCATTTATCAAAAAGATTTGCGTCCAATGGAATATGTGGTCGGTGACTCAGTGGGTATTTATCAAGGCGATAACGAATACCGCTTAAGCGCACCAATTTACGGCATGTTTGAAGTTGAGGACAAGCTGAAAGATTACGTGACCCCTGATGGCGTGAATTTATCCGGCGGTTATTATCTAGGGCCACCGCCTGCCGACGGGCGTTCAGGCTTTGAATGGACAGGCGAATGGACGATCACTTATGAAACCTTCCGCGACATGGGTTTAGCCTTTGGCGTGGCAATGGTGTTGATTTATATTTTAGTAGTGTGGTTATTCGGCAATTTTATTGTGCCTGCTGTAATCATGGCACCGATTCCACTGACATTATTAGGCATCATCCCCGGCCATTGGTTGCTAGACGCAGAATTTACCGCCACCTCAATGATCGGCTGGATTGCCTTAGCCGGTATCATCGTGCGCAACTCAATCTTATTAGTGGATTACTCCATTCACGAAGTGAAATCTGGCACGCCTATCGAAGACGCGGTAATTCTAGCCTGTAAAACGCGAACCCGTCCTATCATGATCACCGCCCTTGCCTTAGTCGCTGGCTCCTTCGTAATTTTATTCGACCCCATTTTCCAAGGTATGGCAATATCGCTGCTGTTCGGCGTATTAGTCTCGACCTTGTTAACTTTGGTTGTGATTCCATTAGGCTGCATCAGCATCGGCCCTGAAGCCTTATGCGCTAACGGTTTAGAGGATGACGATGATTCTGATGACAATACACCAACGCCTTCGGGCAATAATGGTTCCGGCGGTGCAGCGGTTACAACAGAACAGAAACCTAGTTTCTGGTCAAACTTATGGGCGAAAATCAGTTTAATCGCTACTTTAAGTTTTTACGCCGTGCGGGCAATTTTCATCATGTTATGGATGGGACTCACTGCTTTATGGAAACGCCTGTGGTCACGCCCTAAACCAGTTACGCCACCACCTGCACCGGTAACACCGTCGCCAGTGCATAAATCTGCGTCAGATGCAGCAACAGAAGCGAGTGCAAATACAGCAAGTCAATCTGTTGAAACACTTGTTATTGCAGACGTACAGCCATCTGTTGGCGAAATGCCCACAACTACCGCAACAGAAGCATCACCGCCGACTGAAACGGTAAGCAAAGATGCGCCGACACCTGCTAGCACTCAAGAAAAAATAGAACCTGAAGCAAAAAACGTCGCCTCAGAAAGTAGCATTCCAACTGTTGCAGATGACACAGAAGCCGCTAAAAAACCAGAACCTTCCGTCGATTTGCCACTGTCTTCCCCAACACCGCTAGTGAGAACAAAAGCGCGTAAAGGCGGACAACGGCGCGGGATTCAGTTAAAAACGGATTGGGAGGTTAAACCACACGATGATAAATCGGATGATCATTCTGATGGTGGGGATGATTCGGGGTCGTCTTGAGGATTGTAAAGAGTGGGATGTGCTAATGTATAAGCTACATCCTACGAGTTAAATTGCTTAGCGCAATGGTGTTTTTTGTTGTTAAGAGGGCGTTGCATTGTTATCGGTGATTGAACAAAAAAGACGACAACGCTCTAAAACTACGGAAGCTCAGAAAAAATCACAGCTTGGTCAGTTTTTAACACCAGAAACGACCGCTATTTTTATGGCGAATCTGTTTCAAAATGGCGAGGGAAAGTGTCGTTTATTAGATGCAGGGGCAGGCATTGGCTCCTTATCCGCCGCTTTTTTAGATAGATGGCAAGAGGGTGGGTTGCAGTTTCAACAAGTAACATTAGATGCTGTTGAGATTGATTCTGTTTTAATAAGTGATTTAGCTCAAACACTCGAAAAATACAATAAAAATAACTTTGCAGTGAATATTCACCAAACGGATTTCATTCATGCTGCGGTAGATTCCCTGTCAGGTAGTTTATTTACTAAGTCTTTAGCCACTTACACGCATGTCATCTTAAACCCACCTTATAAAAAAATTAATCGCAACTCTGCTCATCGACAAGCATTAAGCCGCGTCGGCATTGAGACAGTAAATTTATATTCAGCATTTGTTGCATTAGCCATTGCGTTGACTGAAGCAAATGGACAAATTGTTGCCATTATTCCGCGCAGTTTTTGTAATGGGCTTTATTATCGGCCTTTTCGCAAATTTATGCTTGAACATGCGGTTATTCGTCACATTCATCTATTTGAATCACGAAATCAAGCATTTAAGGATGATGGTGTTTTACAAGAAAATATCATTATTCATTTGCAACGCGGTGTACAACAAGGCTCGGTTACAATTTCAACCTCAACTGATGATCTGTTTAGCGACTTGTTAAAGCATGAATACAATTTTGATCGTATTGTATTGCCGGATGATTCAGAACAAATTATCCATATTCCTTCCTCTCCTGAACACAATGCCCTTGAGTTACCAAATAATGTTTGCCATACACTCAAAGACTTGGGTCTTAAAGTCTCAACAGGGCCAGTGGTAGATTTTCGTTTGCGCGCACATCTGCGCCAAATGCCTACACCAGAGACTATACCTTTACTCTATCCCATTCATTTTAGTGGTGATAAAACGACATGGCCTATTGAAGGCTGCAAAAAGCCCAATGCGATTGCACACAATTCAGATACGCAAAAATGGCTTTATCCAACGGGTTTTTATTGTGTGGTGCGACGTTTTTCGTCCAAGGAAGAAAAGCGGAGAATTGTAGCCAGTGTGGTTGATCCTAAGTTTTTTGGCGATGCATCTGTTTTAGGGTTTGAAAACCACTTAAACCTGTTTCATGACAATAAACAAGCTTTGGCTGAGCCGTTGGCATGGGGCTTGGCAACATTTTTAAATACCAGCTTAGTAGATACTTATTTCCGCCGTTTTAGTGGACATACACAAGTCAATGCAACTGATCTTAAGCTCATGAAGTATCCAAGCCGTAAAATACTACTTGAATTAGGCGAGTGGGCGATGCAACAGGACGATCTTACACAAACGCAAATTGACGCAAAATTGGCAATGTTGACGACATGAGTAGTCATATTGCAGATGTGGTGTTGCACTTTACGGAGAAAAATTTGTTGGTAGAGTCTGTAGTCAAAAAAAAGAGGCCACATTTAAAATGTGGCCTCCCTCTTAACGAACAGTCGTGCGGAATGATATTACTTTATATCAACTAGGTTCTGTGTTTTGCTCTTACTTTTCCATCTTTACAAGCTTATTAAGAGACTTATCGGCTCTCCTCCACAACTCACGAATTTTACGAACTCGACTCTTGCTTTGGGGAGCATCATCTTCTAAATACATCTTTATTGCTTCAATGGCAGTTTGCCATGTTTCTATATCTTCTTTTTCTTTATCTCTGTCACACAGTTCTGTTTTATAAAAAAGCTTTTTAGCCAATCTATAATCCATGTATTGTCCTCGTTTAAGTCGCACGACTGAACAGAGGTTTTCAAAGAAAATAACATAATAAAAGGCTGATTACATCATCCCCATGCCGCCCATACCGCCCATACCGCCCATGCCACCCATATCAGGTGCGCCCATAGGCTCATCTTTCTTAGGAATTTCTGCAACCATTGCTTCAGTAGTGATCATTAAACCAGATACAGAAGCAGCGTTTTGTAATGCAGAACGGGTTACTTTAGTTGGGTCTAAGATACCCATTGCAACCATGTCGCCGTACTCTTCAGTACCTGCGTTGTAACCGTAGTTACCAGTACCTTGTTTTACGTTGTTTAATACAACTGAAGGTTCGCCGCCAGCGTTAGCAACGATTTGACGTAAAGGTGCTTCCATTGCTAAGCGAGCGATGTCGATACCTGCGTCTTGATCACGGTTGATGCCTTTTAAGCCATCTAAAG
>QKBZ01000134.1 GCA_003245895.1 Beggiatoa sp. | reverse complement strand
GGATAGTGTAACTTCAGCGACGTACAGCCCCGATGGAAGCCACATCGTCACTGCGTCTTATGATAACACCGCCCGCGTGTGGGACAGTAACAGCGGTAGGCTGATTGTCACGCTTCAGGGACATGAGTCTGATGTAACTTCAGCGAGGTACAGCCCCGATGGAAGCCGCATCGTCACTGCGTCTTATGATAACACCGCCCGCGTGTGGGACAGCAACAGCGGAGAACTGATTGTCACGCTTCAGGGGCATGAAAATCCTGTCTATTCAGCGAGGTACAGCCCCGATGGAAGCCGCATCGTCACTGCATCTGAGGATAAAACTGCCCGCGTGTGGGACAGCAACAGCGGCGAGCTGATTGTCTCGCTTAAGGGGCATGAAAATCCTGTCTATTCAGCGATGTACAGCCCCGATGGAAACCACATTGTCACCAGTTCTTTTGATAACACCGCCCGCATTTGGATTAACCTTCCCTCCCTAGAAGATATGAGCAAACAAGCTCAAGCTTTTTTACCCAAAAAACGACATGCCACAGGGGCAGAAGGACTTTCTAGTAATCTCTTACTGTGTCAGGAACGAAAGGGATATTTTTTAGATGTTATCGAACGCTGTGCTGAAATTGGGGATGAGAATATTCGTGGCAGTGAGTATCAAGGTGAGTTTGATGCCAATACGGGCAAAGCACACGGACAAGGCGAAACATACGGTATAAATCATTATAAAGGTGGTTTTAAACAAGGTCTGAAGCATGGCTATGGGGTTTATACATGGGCGGATGGCACTGTATGGGAAGGGGAGTTTAAAGATGATTTAGCAATGGGCATTGGTGCATTAGAAGCCAGTACAACAAGTTGGTATGAGGCAGCTCGGTATACGTCAGATTTGGATAAGACTATCGCGTTATTGCAACTCCAGTTTAAGATTCTGCCTAAACATGCAAACAGTTTTGTGTTGTGGGGAGAAATCCTAGTTAAACAAAATCAAACTGAGCAAGCCATTGGAAAATTTAAACAGGCATTGGCATTAGATACTAATTTAACATTTGATCCTGAAATTAAAGTGAAGCAAGTTCAGGCTGAAGCTTTAATTCATGAGGCATACCGGTTAGATTTTGCAAGGCAAGCGGATGAAATTTTGCAAAAAATTGAACAAGCCTTGCAGTTAAATGCTGAAACGGTTGATGCCAACTCTTTGAATGAGTTCTGTTGGCTTGGTGCAGTTAAGCAACATGCGAAAGAAGTCTTAAAACTATGTGAACTAGCGGTTAAAAAAGCCCCCAGTGACGAGAACATCATAGATTCCAGAGGACTCGCCCGCGCCTTAACCGGCGACATTAACGGCGCAATAGAAGATTTTCGTTTTTTTGTTGCTAATTCCGCTGCTGAGGAACTGGTTAAACAACGCCAAACATTCATAACCGCCCTAGAAAACGGCGAAAACCCTTTCACTGAAGAAGTCTTAAACCGTCTGCGTTAAGTAATTAGACAAATTTATGCGAAATCTATAGCTTTGATATTGCTATATTTCTACAGTTTCAAAATATCATTTAATTAAATCTTGTTACTTAATATAAAAACCGTCAAGTACCTCGCGTACTTGACGGCTTTTTATTATCCACTACCCGATAGAAAGAATGTTCATGACCACCCAATACAAAGACCTATTCATCTCCTACGGTCGCCGTGAAAGCCTAGGCTTTGTGGCAAAACTACACCAACGCTTAAAACTCGCAGGTTATGACGCATGGTTTGATAAGGTCAACATTCCTGACGGTGAAGACTACGCGGCACGCATTGATCACGGCATTGAATCTGCGCATAACTTTGTCTATGTCATGGCTCCCCGCGCACTCTGCTCCCCCTATTGCTTAGTTGAAATTGAATACGCCCGCTATCTCGGTAAACGCATCATTCCCATTAACCAAATGGTGATTTTCCAAACCGAAGACAAACCACTCTCCGAAGGCGATAAAACCCTATTACAAAACTTTTATGCACGCTACGGCCTCGCCGACCCAAAACTGGAAACCGCACAACAAGTGTTAAACCGTAGCCTAGCCGTCATTGGTCGCACCGACTGGCTAGACGGCAAAGAAAAACTGACACCAGAAGACTGCAACGCCTTATACACATGGGCGCAAGGCTATGAAAACGTCTGGCACAAACACGACGATTTAGACTACTTACGCACGCTCGACTTACCACAATTTGGGCAATTAGTAGACAGCATTAACAGCATTATTGAACGCATCCAAATTGTCTTAGAACGCCACAAACCCTATGTCGCGCAACACACCGACTTGATGCGACAAGCCTTAGCATGGTCACACAATCAATATGAAAACCATTATCTGCTAGTGGGCAAGGCTCGCAACGCCGCAGAAACATGGCTGGCGCAAACATTCCGAGATGGCGAGCAAGCACCGTGTGAGCCAAATGCCTTATTGTGCGATTTTATCTGTGAATCACGCAAAAATGGCGAAAACCGTTTAACAGACTGTTTTATCTGCTATGAACATCAAGATAAAGCCGCACGAGATGCCGTGATTCAGGCACTGGCGCGTTACACCGTGACCACATGGCGACATGATAAAGATATTGAAAAAGGTCAGACCTATGAACAGGCGATAGCAGCAGGCATTGAAGGGGCAGATAATGTCTTGTTTTTTGTCTCGCCGCATTCGGTGCAGTCTGAGCACTGTCTGCGCGAATTAGCACACGCACAGCAATATAATAAACGACTGATTCCTCTGATTATTACAGACACACCGGCTGAGACAATACCGGAAAGTGTGCGCAGTTTGCAATGTATCGATTTTACCGATAATCGATACCAACAAGATTATGAACGCGATATTGCCGAAATTTTAAATATCGTGCGCCAAGACACCACTTATTACCAACACCATAAAATATTGCTTGTACAAGCCCTGCGCTGGCAGCGACAACAATTAAGAAGCTCATTTTTATTGCGTGGACACAACTTAGAAAATGCAAAAACGTGGTTACGCTTAAACCAAGAACGGGAGCAACATGCCCCGCTTGCCCTGCATAAAGAGCTGATTACCGCCTCAGAAGCGGCTAAGGGCAGATTACGCACCGAGGTTTTTTTATCGTATTCACGCAAAAATGCCGATTTTGCCCGTAAATTAAACTTAAGCCTACAAGCGGCTGGCAAAAACGTCTGGTTTGATCAAGAGAGTATTGCCTCTGGAATGGACTTTGAGGCGGAGTTGTATAAAGGCATTAACAGCGCAGATAACTTTGTGTTTGTGCTGTCGCCGGATTCCGTGACCTCAGAATATTGTGAAGATGAAGTGAATTATGCGCTAAGCCAAGGCAAACGCATTTTTACCTTATTATGTCGAGAAGTGGAGTCGGAAACGCTGCCCGCCGCCTTGCGCACCATTAATTGGATAGATTTTTTAAACACACCGTTTGATAAATCCTTTGCTGAATTAATCCAAGCCTTAGATTTAGACCGCGAACATGCTGCCCAGCATACGGTATTGCAACAACGCGCCTTGGAATGGTTAGAAAACCAGCACAGCGCAGATTTTCTGCTGAATAACACCGCTTGTGCTAAAGCGGAAGCGTGGCAAACCGTCGCGCTTAATAAAAATAAACAACCTGCCCCCACTCAACTGCAAAAACACTATACCCAAAGCAGTCGCGCCGCCATTATCGCCGCACAAACACAAGAGAAACGCCGTCAAAAATGGGTATTAACCTCTGTGTCATTGGGCTTTGTGGTGGCACTGATTTTTGCCGGATTTGCGTGGATACAAATGCAAAGAGCGGAAGAAAAAACGCAGGAAGCCGAGTATCAAAAAAACCGCGCACTCTCAGGGCAATCGCTGTTTTTAGCCAAAGAAGCAGAGCATACGGTGAATAATAATTTGCCACTGACGGCTATGCGGCTGTTGTTAGAAGCCACCCCTGAGACTTCAGAAACCTACCCTGATAGAGCCTTAGTCGATGAAGTGTATTCGCCCCTGCTATACAGCATTAATCAGCAGTATTTCGGTATTTTTGAGCATGAACAGGCGGTCACTGGCGCAGGCTTTAGCCCTGATAATCAGTTTTTCTTAACTTATAGCGGCAATGTGGTTTACGTGTGGGATGTGAACACACGGGCGCAAGTGACCATGCTCAGCGGGCATAGTGACAATATTGCCGCCGCCAACTATAGCCCTGATGGAACACAGATTGTCACTGCTGCGCATGATCACAGCGCCCGCATTTGGGACAGTCGCACCGGAGAAGTCTTAGCCACGCTCGAAGGACATAGTGCTTGGCTTAACTCAGCGATGTACAGCCCCGATGGTCAAAACATTGTCACTGCTTCAGATGATGCGACTGCACGGGTTTGGGATAGTCAGAGCGGTCAATTGCTCAGCACGCTTGAAGGGCATAGCGATGCGGTGAAAATGGCTTCATACAGTCCCGATGGCAAACACATTCTAACGGTTTCTGATGATAGAACGGCGCGTATCTGGGACAGTCAAAGCGGGGTATTGTTGACCACGCTTGATGGACAAGACAGTTATATATCATCCGCTGCTTACAGTCCTGACAGTACCCAAATAGTGATGGCATTGACGGATAACACGGCGGGGATTTGGGATAGCCAAAGCGGTGAATTACTCACCACGCTTAAGGGTCATGATGATTGGGTGATCAGTGCAAGTTATAGCCCTGACGGCATGCGCATTGTGACTGCCTCGGATGATACCAGTGCGCGGATATGGGATAGCCATACAGGTAAGTTATTGCACATCTTACAAGGCCATAAAAATTGGCTCACCTCAGCCATTTACAGCCCGAATGGTGCGCATATTTTAACCCTCTCCCGCGATAATCATGTGCGGGTATGGGACAGTGAGACGGGCGAGATGTTGTTCTGGCTTCGCGGGCATAGCAATGAGGTGTTATCAGCAACTTATAGTCCTGATAGTCATTACATTATCACCACGGCGAAAGATAAAACTGCGCGGGTTTGGAACAGTGATGGCGGTCAGCCATTAGCCATACATAAAGCACATGACAGTGCGCTGTATTCCGCCCAGTATAGCCCTGATGATGCACATATTTTAACTGCCGCTGATGATGGCACAGCCAGTGTCTGGAATAGCGTGACAGGGGAATTAGAGTTTGTGCTGATCGGGCATGAAAGTGCGGTTTATTCTGCCTCATACAGTCCTGATGGTAAGCAAATTGTCACGGTGTCTGCTGATGAAACGGCGCGGATATGGGATAGCCACACGGGTGCATTGCTGCGCACATTAGCGGATGGGGCATTTAGTGAGGCGGCGTTCAGCCCTGATGGTCGTCAAATGGTCACGGTAACAGATAACATTGCTCAAGTACGGGACAGTGAGACGGGCGCATTGCTGATTCAACTGAATGAAGGGCTAGAGTCTACTTTAGCCGCCACCTTCAACCCTGACGGAACACGCATTGTCACCGTAGATCATGATCAAAAAGTGCGGATTTGGGAGAGTGAAAGCGGTCAATTGCTCAACACCTTGGAAGGGCATAACAATTGGGTCAAATCTGCCGCGTATAGCCCTGATGGTGCATATATTCTGACCGTTGCTGATGATCAAATAATGCGGATTTGGGATGGTGAAAGCGGTCAGTTATTAAACAGCTTTGGCGGGGATGACGACCCTGTTTTATCAGCCGTGTATAGTCCAGACGGTACGCATATCATCACAGTTTCCTCTGATAACACACTTTATCTCTGGGAAAGTGCGACGGGGCAAGTGCTGGCGACGCTTGACGGGCATGAAGCGGAGTTAAACTCTGTCAGATATAGCACATCCGGCACGCATTTGGTGACGGCATCGGGCAATGGCTTTTTCCGTATTTGGTTAACGCCAACCTCTTTAACCGAGATGGTGCAACACGCCCAAAATTTCTTGCCTAAGCATCGCAATGCAGTCGGTGCAGCGCAGCTTTTAGGCAGTCGCTTATTGTGTAAAGAACGCGCGAGTTACTTTTTAGATTTTATTGAGCGATGTGCTGAAGTAGCGGATGAGAATATTCGGGGCAGTGAATATCAAGGTGAGTTTGATTTAAGCACGCAAAAAGCACATGGACAAGGCGAGTCGCAAGGTCTCCATCGCTACAAAGGGGGTTTTAAACAAGGCTTAAAGCATGGTCATGGCATTTATACATGGGCGGATGGAACTCAGTGGGAAGGCGAGTTTAGACATGATTTAGCACTTGGGATCGGGGAATTAAAAGCAAGCGCGACGGATTGGTATACACTTGCACAAGATGAATTGGCGCAATATGAGCCGAATCTCAATAAAGCCGTTGCCTTATTGCAAACTCAGTTAAAAGTGTTACCTGAGCATGTCGAGAGCAAACTGCTTTTAGGAGAGGTATTAGCTAAACAAGATCATCCTATCCCTGTACTTGAGCAATTTAAGCAAGCGTTAACATTACTGCCTAATTTAGCGTTTAATCCTAAAGAAAAGCTGAAGCAAATTCAGGCTGAGATGTTAATAGGGCAGGCAACAGAATTAAGTTTTGAAACAAAAGCAGATGAAATAGTGCAAAAAATAGAGCAAGCTTTGCAATTAAATATTGAGACGATAGAGGCGGCATCATTAGCCCATTTGTGTTGGCAAGGTGCGCTGAATCAGCAGGTTAAATCAGTGTTAAAGTTATGTGAGTTAGCCGTTAAAAAAGAACCCGATAATGCTGATTATATCGATGCACGTGGGCTGGCCAGAGCCTTAACGGGCGATTTTAACGGCGCAATAGCAGATTTTCAGTTTTATATTAAGCATGTGTCCGATGATGAACTGGCTGAAGAAATGATTAGCCAACGTCAAGCATGGATAAAGACTTTAGAAAAAGGCAAAAATCCTTTTAATAAAGCAGTTTTAAATAGTCTGCGTTAATATTAAGATTGTTTGTAATATCAGTGTTGGCGAATTGAATTTGATAGCGTTTATCGTCAGCACCCTCGTTAAGTTAAGCACATGTAGGTCGGATAAGGCGACAGCCGTCATCCGACATAACACAGTCGAAGCTTGCACCAAGCCACTTGCGGCGGATGACGGCTAAAGCCTTATCCGCCCTACGAGACGGTGTTAACCCTTAATTTAATGGGTTGGCACGACTGATGGGCTTCCTCCGTCAGCCCATCCTACGATGCTTTGTCATTCCTACCAGTAGCCAATATTCACCTTGTATTCTCCCTGAACAACACAACAACTGCTGAGAGTTCAGCGGCAATCGTTTATACTCGCTGCCATAAGCCATAGCTTTAAGGTTTGGGGTAGGTCATCACACCTTAATCCGTTATGCCACTTGTTGCGCACAGTTCGCATACAAGCTGGTTGCCTCGCTAGACTCACTTTCTGCCAATGCTCAACGACAATCCAATGTTATGAAGAAAAATCATAAAATTTTCTTAGCAGTCGCTTTTGCTGTGTTGCTATGCGTGATTGTTTTACAACATCTTGCCTTATCCAATAGTCAACAAGCTGAAGCAGATGCTCAAGCCACCATCACTAATTTAACTCAAACACATGCCACAGAAGTGGCTCAGCTTGAACAACAACGCCTCGATGTTGAAACCTCGCTGCAACAACAACTTAGCCAAGCCGAGCAACAACGCCAACAACAAGCTAAAGAAGCCAAACAGCAACAAGCGACTGCACAACGTGCAGAACAAGCCTTGCAAGCGAAACTAGAACAGCAGGCCAAGCAACATCAGCAGGCAATAGCAAAACAAGCACAGCAGGCTGAACAACAATTGCAGCAACAAGCAGAAAAACATCGGCAAACCGTTGAGGCAATGCAACAACCTTACGCTAAGGTGTTAGATGAATTGCATGCAGAAGCTGACGCGGTGCAACGACAACATGCCGTGGCATTAGCACAAGCACAACAGCGTTTACAGCAACAACAGCTTGCCGCCGAAACCGAACGCAAATTGTTAAGCCAACAACATGCTGAACAGCTAGCCAAGGTTCAAGCAGAAAACCAAGTGATTCACCGCGCCTTAGCCAGTCAATTGCAACAAGCTGAAGCACAACAACAAAGCCATTGGTTAGCCTTGCAAACTTGTCAGAAACAGGCAGAACAGTACCATGGCGTGCCTGCACCGTCATCAGAAGCCAGCAAAACACCTGAAGCAAATGACAAAACGGGGGCTGTTGACGCGCCTGCCGATTGGCAACAGCAGTTAGCAAATGCACAGCAAAAGCAGGTGACAGCGGAGCAAGCCTTAGTCGTCGCGCAACAACGCACAACAGAACTTGAGCAACAGTTAGCTGAGCAAAACACGCAGTTTGCGGATTTAAAACAACAGTTTTCTGAGCAAGTTGAAGCGATACAAAAACAAAATTTATTACTGCAAAATCAACTGCTCACAGCCAGTGAGCAATTAGATAAAATTCAACAGCAACAGCGTCAATTAAAAGCCGATTGTGATGCAGAAATTCAGCAGTTGCGGGATGATTATCAACGGGCAGAAAATGAGTGGACGCAAGGCCAGCAAACCGCTGATAGCACACGACAAAGCCTGCAACAACAGTTGCAACATGCACAAGCTGAAGTCAATCGCTGGCAACAAAGCCAAACTGAAGCACAAAGCCGTTTAAGCGATAGTCAAACGCAAGTACAAAACTTAACGACGCAACTGCAAACATTACGGCAACAAGTAGAGGCTGCGGCTGTACCAAGTGCAGAACTTGAACAAGTGCGTACAGAGTTAGCCGTTAAAACCCGTTTATTGCAAGAACTTGAGCAACGTCATCAAAGCTTGCAACAACAGCAAATCGATACTGAAAATCGTTTTAAACAAGCGCAAGAACTCGCCGCGAATACAGAGACTTTACAAACTGCGTATGAATTGCAGTTAGCCGATTTACGCAGCAGCTTAAGCCAGCAGCAAGCTACTTGCGAACAGCAGCAAAGTAATTTACAGCAACGCTTAAGCAGTGCACAGCAACAGTCACAAGAACACAGCGAAGCCTTAAACAACTTGCAAACGCAGTATCAAGAGTTGCAACAACGGCATACACAGCAATTAAACCAGTTACAACAAGCGCATGAGCAGGCTTTACAGCAAGCAAAACAATTAGCTACGCAACAAGCACAGCAAAATTTGCAAACACAATTGCAAGATAAAGGCGATACGGTGGACAGCCTGAGTGCACAGGTAGAACAGTGTCAAAATGCGTTAGCTGCCGCACAGTCAGATGCGGCACAATTAGATGCCGCTTTGATCCAAGTACGCACAGCACATAACAGCTTAAAAAAGCAGTGTGAGCTAGAACGCAGTCAGGCCATGACACAAGTGAAAACACTGCAAACCTTGCAACAACAGTTAGAGGAAGCGCAGTGGCAAGAAGCGAATTATTTGCAGGAAATTATGCGCTCGAATTATTTGTTAGCGCAGAAGACGGCGGAGTGTGAGGGGAAATAGGGCTTGTACTTATGTGGATTCAGTCTTAAATAAAGCATTAACAATGTTGCTGGCACGCGAACACGCACGAATGGGTCAGTTAATGCAAAGTTTATAACGCTTAACCGTACTATTGTTGACAAAACACACTGACAAAGTAAGGTTTTTGTGTCCTTTATAACAAACATAGAAACTTTCTTTTATTTGATTTTCAATAGGTTATTCTATGGTACGGCTTTTGCTGACATCACTCAAACCTTAGGATAAACCAACAACTATGGGGTTGCCCAATGAAGGCTAAAGACATTGCACAATTACTGGACGAGCCAGCTTGCGAACACAACAAGAAAGCAAAATCAGGCTGTGCCAAACCAAAACCTGGCGCGACTGCCGGTGGCTGCTCTTTTGACGGTGCGCAAATCGCTTTATTGCCCATTGCTGACGTTGCCCATATTGTGCATGGCCCGATTGCCTGCGCGGGCAGTTCTTGGGACAACCGAGGCACGCGCTCCTCTGGCCCGACTTTATACCGTTTAGGCATGACCACCGACTTGACCGAAAATGACATCATTATGGGTCGCGGTGAAAAACGTTTATTCCATGCCATTAAACAAGCGGTTGAGACTTATAGCCCTTCGGCTGTTTTCATCTATAACACGTGTGTGCCTGCCTTAATCGGTGATGACATCGAATCTGTGTGTAAAGCCGCTGAAAAACGCTGGGAAGTGCCAGTGATTCCGGTCGATTCCGCAGGCTTCTACGGCACGAAAAACCTCGGCAACCGCATTGCGGGGGAAGCGATGGTTAAATATGTGGTCGGCACACGCGAGCCAGACCCATTACCAGAAGCCGCTGCCAACGCACCTTTTAAAATTCACGATGTGAACTTAGTTGGCGAATACAACATTGCCGGTGAGTTTTGGCACGTTTTACCGTTACTGGATAAATTAGGCTTGCGCGTATTGTGCACCTTATCCGGTGATGCGCGTTTCCACGAAGTGCAAACCATGCACCGCGCTGAAGCCACTATGATGGTGTGTTCTAAAGCGATGTTAAACGTCGCGCGTAAACTGCAAGAAACCTTTGGCACGCCTTGGTTTGAAGGCAGTTTCTACGGTATCAGCGACACCTCACAAGCTTTACGCGATTTTGCCCGTGTGATCAATGATCCTGATTTAACCGAGCGTACTGAACGCTTGATTGAATCTGAAGAAACACGCATTCGTGCAGCCTTAGAGCCTTGGCGCGAACGCTTAAAAGGCAAACGTGTTCTGTTATACACAGGTGGTGTGAAATCGTGGTCTGTGGTCTCTGCGCTGCAAGATTTAGGTATGGTTGTGGTTGCAACTGGTACTAAGAAATCGACCGAAGAAGATAAAGCACGGATTCGTGAGTTAATGGGCGAAGATGCCAAGATGATCGAAGACGGCAACCCACGCGCTTTATTAAACACTTTCCGCGAACAACGCGCCGATATTTTAATCGCGGGTGGTCGGAATATGTACACCGCGTTAAAAGCGAAAATCCCATTCCTCGACATTAACCAAGAACGTGAATTTGGTTATGAAGGTTATGAGGGTATGCTGGAATTAGTGCGTCAATTAGCGTTAACGATTGAAAGCCCTATTTGGCCTGCGGTACGTCAGCCAGCACCTTGGAAACAAGTTGCGGCGACGGCTGAAACTGAGGCGGCAGTGGCTGTCGCTTAAGTTTGTATCAACGCTTTATCCGTTGACACAGGTTATTGTCAAAACGCCCGATGAACCTCATTGGGCGTTTTGCATTTTAATGCTAGATGTGGCTTCACATTGTCACTCTCCATAGACTCAGTAAGCATCCGTGCATGAACTGGCTAGCGCATTTATACCTTTCTGAACCCAACTCAGAGTATCGCATCGGGAACTTATTGCCAGATATGTTACCCATCGGTGCATTAACTGACTTTCCCCCAGAAGTTCAACGCGGTATCACGCAACACCGCAAGATTGATGCATTTACTGATACTCACCCAATTGTCCGCGCTAGAATTACACAAATGCCACCTGAGTTTCGGCGTTTTGGTGGCGTGCTAGTCGATATTTTCTTTGACCATTTTTTAGCGCGTGATTGGCATTTATATTCAGCACAAACGCTTTCTGATTTTTCGCATGAGCTTTATGCCTCCTTTGATGATTTAGCCGTAACACTGCCGACTAAGGTTTTAAGAACGCTAGGCTATATGCGACGAGATGACAGGTTATGTAGTTATGCCACTATTTCAGGCATTGCGATAACACTAAAGCATGTGGATGCACAGTTGCTGCGGTCGGTTCAGTTGAGTAGAGCAATTGTTGTGTTAGAGCATGAGTATGAAGTTTTTGAGCGTGATTTTCAGGCGTTTTTTCCTGAGTTGCAGGGGTATGTGGCTGAATCGATCTGAGTTCGACGAAATATTTGTTGTAAAAACAATTGGTTTCTCGTTCACACACGCCGTGTCACTGCCATTAAGTTAAGCGATTTTGTAGGTTGGATAAGGCGTAGCCGTCATCCGACATAACACAGTCGAAGCTTGCACCAAGCCACTTGCGGCGGATGACGGCTT
>QKBZ01000200.1 GCA_003245895.1 Beggiatoa sp. | reverse complement strand
AGATATTAGTGCGATCAATAGAAACCGTTATAAACAGTTAATTTTCCCCTCCCCAACTTTTTTACCACCAAACTTATCCACAAGACTTGTGAACAAATTTAGTCACTCCCATAACTAGCGATAAAAATTATAGACAACATTGCTTGACATATTATGTCTATCCCCCATCTCTTGATACTGTTTCTATCGCAGGAGTCCTTAATTCTAGGAGCAATCTTTTATGACCCCCGAAGAAAAACTGAATGAATTAGCAGTTGGTCTCAACGGCGTAACCACTGAGAGTGGGTTAGTGCTGGCTACCGAGGTGATGGCAGGTGATGTCGATGTGTTGGTCATCACTGTGCAAGATCGTGAGGAGTTTCCGATTTACATTACAGTGGATGAAAGTCAAATTTTATCCATTACGCATTTGTGGACTGAAGACGAAGTAATTGGCGAAAAGCGCACTGCTTTGCTGGAAACCTTATTGGCGATGAATGTCTCTATGCCCTTGTCTTCTTTCTCTATCGTTGGCAAGCAGTATATTATCTTTGGTGCAACTTCTACCCATTGCGCTATCGATGAGATGATCGAAGAAGTCAGCGTATTAAGTGACAACACACTGACAGCCATTGAAGAAATGGCTGACTACCTGACCGTTAAGTAATTAGGAGGGCTAGGAAATGGGTTTATTCAGTAAGTTATTTACCGCCTTTCGCGGTGCAGCGACCGAAGCAGGCGAAGCTATTGTAGATACGCAAGCCTTACGCATCTTAGATCAAGAAATTCGTGATTCTAAAACGCATTTAGACTCAGCGAAAGAAAACTTGGCTAAGGTAATGGCTGAGCAAATGGGCGTAGAACGCGAAGTGAAAAAGCTGCAACGTTCTGTGCGTGAGTATGAAGATTACGCTATACAAGCCTTAGATAAAGGCGATGACAATTTAGCTGCTGAAATTGCGGAAAAAATTGCCGATTTAGAAAACGAGTTGGAAGCGCAACAAAGCGTATTAGATGGCTATAACAGCAACATCGGTAACTTAAAACAAACCATCCGCAGCACTGAGCGCAACATCAAATCGATGGAACGCGAAATTAATGTGATTAAAACCACTGATAAAGTGCAAAAAGCCAATGCGGCGGCAGCGACTAAATTCTCTGGCACTAACTCTGCGTTACGTTCTGCCACAGAATCTTTAGAACGTATTAAACAACGGCAACAACAACGCTCAGATCAAATGAAAGCCGCGTTAGAGTTGCAAAAAGAAGAAGCCGGTGGCGATTTGCAATCACGCTTACGTGATGCCGGTATTGTGAAAAGCAATTCATCGACTAGCAATGTATTAGAGCGTTTACGTGCTAAGCGTCAACCGCCTAAGAGCTTACCTTCTAGCAGTGAGCCACAATATTTTCCTTCTGGTTCATCCAGTGACGCGCATTATAATAAGTCGTAACTGTTTGTGACTTACCCCTGATGAGATTTTCTCTCAGGGGACGCTAACTACCGCCACGCCGCACACGAGTGACTATGGCAGTGTTTGATGTTGTAAACCTGCTGGAAATTCGGCATCAGCTTAACCATTAAGTGTACCGACCATGAAACAATTACCGGACAAATGGAGAACTTCTGATCGCAGTATTCGTGCGGTGCAACTGGCATTTGAATTTAATAAATCGATTGCCGATGCCATCCGCTACGAGGCTACCCGCCAAGGCATTAGCCCTTCAGATCAAATTCGCTCGATTATTGGCTTAGAGCCGAAAAAACCCAAGCGCCCCCGCTTAACAGTCACCTTATCAGAACAAGATTATGAGATGTTAGCGCAGCGCTACCAATTAACGCCGACTGACCGCCAAGGCATTCGGGACGCGATTGCTAAAGAATTAATTGCCTATTCAGAACTCATCATCTTGCATGATGATGCACCACCTGAAACAGATGACTCAGGTGATTCAGCTTCACCTGCTGATAATGCTTAAAGCCGTGCAGGAGGCTGAATGAGTGAGTTTTGGAAGCAGTTAAGCAATGCTGTTTTTTCACCGCGTATCAGCGAGGAAGAATTAACCGAAAAGTTACAAGCATTGCGCCAACAGTTGCCCACGCCCGTGTTTTGGTTGTTGGGCAAAACCCAGTCGGGTAAAACCTCAATTATCCGCACGTTAACAGGACGCAGTGATGCAGAAATCGGCAATGGTTTCCAAGCCTGTACTCGCACCGCGCGCCAATACGAATTTCCTACCCCTGAAGATTGCTTAATTCGCTTTTTAGACACGCGCGGTCTAGGTGAAGTGGATTATGATCCCAGTGAAGACCTTGCCTTGTTTCAAGAGCAGGCGCATGTGTTGATTGTGACCATGAAGGCCACAGATCACGCACAACACCGCATTTTAGCAGCCTTGCAAGAAATTTTACGCGCCCGCCCACATTGGCCAGTTATCGTGGCACAAAGTTGTTTGCATGAAGGCTATCCTAATGCAACGACAGAACACGCCTTACCTTATCCTTATCAAAACACGCCTTTTCCCACCGGTTTACCGTCAGATTTAGTGCGCTCTTTGCTGCATCAACGCAGTTTGTTTGGCAATTTACCCAATGCTGACAAAATCCAATTTGTGCCCATCGATTTCACCTTATCGGAAGATGGTTACACACCGGAAGATTACGGCATTGATGCACTGTGGGATGCCATCGAAACGGCTTTGCCTATGGGCTTGCGCAGTATGATTGCCAGTTGTCATCGCCAGCAATTAAGCGATGTCTATAGCGCGGCAGCACATCCTCACATTATTGCTTATGCAGTGTTAGCCGGTGGTGCAGGTGCGATTCCGGTGCCATTAGTCGGTACACCTTTAGTGCTCAGCATTCAAGCCAAGATGTGTCACACTATTGCCTCGATTTATGGGCAAGAAATGAATGCGCGTCGTTTTGCTGAAATTGGCAGTACCTTGGGAATTAGTTATGCCTTGGGCTTAGGTGGGCGTGAGTTAATTAAGCTGATTCCGGTATATGGCTCGGTGGTCAGTTCTGCTTACACTGCTGCGGTGACTTACGCGCTAGGCAAGACTTTAAGTGCTTATTTTAGCTATGCTTTAGAAGGTTGTTTGCCTGAGCAAGCGGTATTTGAGCAAATCTATCAAACTGAATTGAAACGCGGGCGTGAGATGTTAAGTCAATATTTAGCCAACTTGCTCAATAAGCCTGTGAACACAGAGTTACCCGCCTTGCCAG
>QKBZ01000430.1 GCA_003245895.1 Beggiatoa sp. | reverse complement strand
TAAAGCTCATAGATCATATCCGCAAAGCAAAACTGCACTGATAAAAACTCTTTGATTATAACAAGTCTGTCAAGTCATTTTGCGTCTAGCTTGTTAACACCAATAACGCTTGCTTCCTAACAATTGAGAAATTTTGATAACATTTATTTTGACACAAGCGCACATCAATCACTAGGACAACATTATAGAAAGGAAACTTTCAAGGATGCAAATGACAGGCATTGTCTTGACAAGAATTGCGAATAATATCATATCCATGTTAAATGTTTTGCAGCAGGCGGATCAGGCGTGAACAATAAGGTACGGCCTGTGACGCGGTGAATGGTGATCGCATCGCGTTTGCCTTTTAAATTCACCTTGCCAACGCATTGGGTTTCATAACGATTCCCCAATAAGCTTAAGGTACTCTCACCGATTAAAATGCGGCAAGGGCTTTGTGAATCTAGGTTTTTATCAAAACTTTCTAAGCGAGAAGCTGTGTTCACCGTATCGCCTAACACGGTATATTCCTGCCGTTGCCGACTGCCTAAGCTGCCTGCAACCAAAGGGCCAGTATAAATGCCTACCCGCATACGAATTTCTGGCAGATTACGCGCCCGCCAATCTTGACGCAGGCGTTCCATTTCGCGGCGCATCGCTAAGGCGCAGTTCACCGCATTGGTCGCATCTCGCGCCACGTCTTCTGCCGATTCGCTGGGAATCGGCACGCCAAAAATCGCCATTACCGCATCGCCAATAAATTTATTCACCTGCCCGTGATGCGCCTCAACAATTTGCACCATGCTGTCCATATAGTCGTTTAACCATTCTAGCAAAGCATTTGGCTCCATGTTTTCAGACACGGTGGTAAAGCCTTGTAAGTCTGTGAATAACACAGTAGCGGTTAAGCGTTGCGGCATTAAACGACCATTGTTTAAGTATTGCTCACGCGCTTGCCAAATCACGCGCGCCACATCGGAGGACACATGCGAGCTAAATAAATCCATCAAGATGGTGCGCTGTTGTCGTTCTAGGTAAGAAGAATAGGCGATGACTAAAATCATTGCGAGGACAAAACCTAAGATAGGTGCGACCATTGGCAACCACCAATTGTCTTGAAAGCCTAAGTAAGCTAAGCCTAGCAAGCACAACACGCCGCCACCTAATAAAACTGCAAAGCGTAAAATAGAATGCCCGACTAAGGCTAGAATTGCGCCTGTTAGGCAGGCAAGCCAGATAATCGTCAACTCTTGCCATTCTTGTAGGCTGGAAACGGGTTTAGCGTGTTTATAAGCGTGTTGCAAAATTTGCGCGGTGTTATAGGCGTGCAGTGCCGCGCCTGCCATACGGAAATCATCTGAGCGCGTTACAGGTGTGTAAAAAAAGTCGGGGGTGGCTTCGGCATTCGTACCAATGATAATAATCCGATCCCGTAATAATTCTGGATCAACATGGCCTTGCAACACGTCGGTGACGGTTAAGCTGTCAAAAGCTTGCGGCGCAGCTGGATAGCGCATTAAAAATTGATAGCCGCCCATGTTGGCGTTTTGATAACCGCCAAAGTTATGACTTAATAACGGTGGCAAAGTTTGCTGTGTAGGCTGAAAGACACCTTTACCATCTAAGAAAATACCTTGTTGTTTTAAATATTCGGTCGCCAAACGCATGGCAAGGCTAAAGTAAACGGTTTTGCCATCATCTGCGAACAGTAAGCCACGTCGAATCACGCCATCTTGATCCACAATCACATCATTAATGCCGAGTTGATTAGTGTTTTCAATAAAACGCGGTGGGTCTACGCGGTCGCCTTGTTCATCAACTAATTTTTGAATGCCGATTAAATGCGGGTGTTGTGCAAATAGCGTCATTAATTCGTCATAGCTTTTGCTTTGGCTCATCGGCACCGGCAAGTCGCGGTAAATGTCTAAGCCAACGACTTTGGGTTGATAGCTTAAAAGGGTGTTGAGCAAGCGCACTAATTGTTTATCCGTCAGCGGCCAGCCCCAACGCCGTTGGTCTTCATCCGTACCCCAGATAATGGTGATGCGTTTGTCAACCGCTTGGGTGGCAGTTTGTTGTTGTAGCAGTGTGTCATAAAGCTTGAGTTCTAGCGGTTCTAACCAGCCAGCCACGCGCATGCAGAACACGGCTAAAAAGACGACTTGTGCCAGTAGCAATGCGCTAAGCACAGGTGCATTTTGCCAGTGTCGCCAAGTTTGTTTTAAGGCTGGATTAATTTTCACTGTAGTCAAATCCACATGAGAAGGCTTTGTAGGTTGCCGCAGCGCGTTAAAGCCTAGGGTCGAGAACACGGTAGAAGCAGACATAAATTTTCTATCACTTTGTATTAAAAGTAATTTTTTGTTTTGCTTTTGACTACAGCAAGATGTGTTCCGTGTGTGGTTTTTCAGTTAAATCAATGGATTGGCGTAGTTTGGCTGGGGTGGATAGCGTTTGTTTTTCGTCAAGGGGGTGGGGATTTATGACAGCGAGTTTTTGATGAGTTTTATAAAAGACTTGACCCTATTTTTGAGTGTTTACGTTGAGAGAGGAGGGTTGTTATTCGTGGTCAGTATGGGAAAAGTATTGACCACTGTGATTAGTAGAAAAAGCTTATTCTTCGTTAGCGGTGTTTGCTAGGTCTTGGTTTAAGTGTGCTTGGCTGCCTTTGGTGATGTCCCAGCCCATGTGTTCGGAGAGGGATTTTATTGTGGCATCGAGTTGATCAGGAGGGATATTAGTTTGTTTGGCCGCTTTTTCTAAGTATTGTTGTGGGATGGGAATACTTGGAGAAAGGTGAGGAGAAATGCCATTTAAATCTCGTGTAAATATAATTCTTCCAAAATTAGAATGTTTTTCTGCATGCCACGTAGCTACGAAACCATCAATCGATATACGAGTTGTGAAAAGTTGCCAAGTTTCATCATCAGGCCAGTACTGAATCAGTGCTTCTAAGGCGATATTACGTGGAAATTCATGTTTCTCCTCAACAGCACGATTACAGAGCAACCGACGCGTCTCATCATCAGGATAATGGGTAGTCCTGTAATAGTAGTGCTATGGAGACTGAACTCTTCTGTTTATAACGGTTTCTGTTGATCGCACCAATATCTATCGCAGGAAGTTTCGTAACTTTCTGATTTTAAAAGGCTACTGACATAAGATAGCGTTGCTATATTGTAATCCTAAGTTATTGATTATAAAAAGATCAACAGAAACCGTTATAAACA
>QKBZ01000394.1 GCA_003245895.1 Beggiatoa sp. | reverse complement strand
ACCACGCTCACCTTGTAATATCTGCCGTTGAGAATTTTTATCGTTTTTTACTTAAACTTAACATTTATCATTGAGTTTAAGTAAAGCGTGGTCATCTATTTGTCACAAATAATAAGGTTTTTAATAAGTAAAACTAATCGACTGAAACACCTAACTGTTTAGCCGTTTCGTTAAGACAATATTCAACCTTATTAAATAATTAGTCAATTTCATCACGGGTGATGACTAACGGTGGTGAAATAATCATGGTGTCACCCACGGCACGCATTACGAGATTATTTTTAAAGCAAATATCACGGCAAAGTGTGCCGGTATCACCTAATTTGCCAAAGCGGGCATGGGTGGGTTTATCTTTAACAAGTTCTAAGGCAGCTAGTATGCCCACACCACGTACTTCGCCAATCAGCGGATGATCGGCAAAGCTTTGCCAACGCTGTTGCAAGTAAGGCCCTGTCTCATTAGCAACTTGCTCAATGATGCCTTGCCCTTGTAACAAGTCTAAATTGGCTAAGGCAACAGCACACGCCGCAGGATGACCTGAGTATGTGAAGCCGTGCGCAAATTCGCCACCGTGTTCGGTGAGCACTTGCGCCACTTTGTCACTGACTAACACGCCGCCAAGCGGTAAATAACCCGAGGTGACACCTTTAGCAAAAGGCATTAAGTCAGGTTCTAATTGGTAGTATTGTGAGCCAAACCAATGGCCTAAGCGTCCAAATCCACAGATGACTTCATCGACGACTAATAAAATATCGTAACGCGCACAGATGCGTTTGATTTCAGGCCAATAGCTTTCTGGTGGAATGATGACACCGCCCGCACCTTGAATGGGTTCGGCAATAAAGGCCGCGACACGGTGTTCGCCTAAGGCTTGAATTTTAGCTTCTAAAGCGCGAGCGGCTTGTAAACCAAATTCTTCGGGGCTAAGTGAAGCACCTTCGCCATACCAGTAAGGTTGCTGAATATGTTCAATGTCTGGAATGGGTAAACCGCCTTGACGGTGCATGAAGGCCATACCGCCCAAACTGGCGCCGCCCATGGTGCTGCCATGATAAGCATTATGACGACTGATAATGACGGTTTTGTCAGCTTGGCCTTGTAAATCCCAATAACGCCGTACCATACGAATCACGGTGTCATTGGCTTCAGAACCGGAATTAGTAAAGAAAACATGATTTATATTCGCGGGGGCGAGTTCAGCTAAACGTCGTGCTAACTCAATGACTGGCGGATGGCTGGTTTTAAAAAAACAGTTATAAAACGGCAAGGTTTGCAATTGATGGTAAGCCGCTTCGGCAAGCGTGTGTTGGCCATACCCCACATTGACACACCATAAGCCTGCCATGCCATCTAAGATTTGATTGCCGTTTGAGTCCCATAAATAAATGCCTTCTGCGTGTGTAATCACACGACTACCTTCTGCATTCAAGGCTTTAGGATCAGAAAATGGATGTAAGTGATGACTGCGATCCAGTGCTTGCCAGTACTCTGTGTCATGAGCAGGCATTGCTTGAGAACTGTGTGTGTTGTCCATTGTTAATGGTTTTATCCTAGTCTAGTAAAAAGATTTATTGTTAATTAGTTGATTTATTTGCTATTAATTTAATGGTCTTACAAACAGACTGTTGAGATTGCTGCTTAAGCAGCAGAACTTGGCTCAAAGGTGCGCACGCCACTACTCCACCAGATACGGCAAGCACCTTCATCCGATACCATACAAGGGCCAATCGGATGGCGCGGTGTACAAGCACTGCCATAGAGCCGACATTGATTAGGGTAGATTGCCCCTAACACCACACGGGCGCAGTCACAGCCAGCAGGCATTTCACCTGCGCGTTTGCGTGCAGGCTCTGCATAGTCAGGGAAGCGCACACGGGCATCATGTTCGCTGTTGCGAAGACTAAAACCCGATTGTGCAATGTTGCCGATGCCTCGCCATGGGGCATCTTGTACGGTCATTGTCTGTTGCAAGTATTGCTGTGCGGTGAGGTTGCCGTGTTCTGTGACCACTTGTGGATAGCAGTTATCTAAAAAGGGTTTATGTTCTAAACCTTGTCGTAGGCAAGAATATAAAGCCGCGAGCAAACTAACAGGGGTAAAACCGGCAATGGCAGTGGGCATTTGATACTGATCCACAACAAATTGCCATTCTTGTGCACCCATCACCGTGGCGACATGGCCGGGGGCAATTAGTGCGTTAAAACGCGCTTGACCTGTTTCTAACAACATGGCGACAGCAGGCCATGTTAAACGACCTGATAGCAATAGCGATAAGTTATCAGGAATGCCTTGCATTAAGAGTGCGGCCACAGGTGCAGTGGTTGTTTCAAATCCCGCAGCGAAAAACACAACTTGACGCTGTGGGTTTTGTTCTGCGATCTGTAACGCTTCTAAAGGTGAGGCAATCGGGCGAATATCGGCGCCCGCTGCTTTGGCGTGTTCTAAAGAGCGAATGTCTCGTTTACCCACATTAACGGGCACGCGCAACATATCGCCAAATGCAACAACAATAACAGCTTCATGCAATGCAAGCTGAATAGCCACATAGACATCTTCTTCTGGGCAGATACAAACAGGACAGCCAGGACCAGGAATTAATTCGACAGTTTTAGGTAATGCGGCGCGTAAGCCTGCCATGGTAATTGAGCGTTCATGTCCACCACATACATTCATGACCTTAACGGGTTCAGAAAGTGGTAATTCATGAATTTTGTGTAGCCAATCGGCAGCAGTTAAAGACATAACGAAGTCTCGTGATCAATAGATAGAATGAGGCGGAACCATTAGTTAAGTGTTGTAAGCTTTATCTGAAATGTGTGGAATTGCAAGCCTGTGCGGGCAAGCATTTGTCTGTATTATGCAAATCTGCCGGTCGTCAACGGAGCCGTTTTGCACTAGGATAAGACAAGACAAGCACCTATTTTAACTAGGTGATTGTTGTATCTAAGGAGATGGAGGAGAGACCAAGATGAAACTAGCACAGATGAGGCTGCTGGTTTTCATGTGTTAATGCAGAGCATTTGCATTAACCAAGGTTTGCAGGCTGTGTTTAAGCAAATCTGCATTGTGTCTAATATAAAAGCTGTCTTTCAGGGCGCTGATAAAACAATTTAAATTAGAGATAGAACATGAATAAAGCGGAACCTCTCAACATTTTAATTGTTGATGACAACAAAAATAATCTGTTCACGCTACGCAATTTGATTGAAGAGTATATTTCCGGTGTAGAGATTTTTGAAGCAGATTCAGGCCCTTTCGCCTTGAATATACTCGCAAAAACGCGTATCGACTTGATTATTCTTGACGTACAAATGCCAGGAATGGATGGCTTTGAGACGGCACAAATGGTGCGTGCACGTAAGAAAAACCGTCATATTCCGATTGTGTTCTTAACGGCTGCTTATAAGTCAGAAGAGTTTCAAAAGAAAGGCTTTGCCTTAGGGGCTGCCGATTACCTCACTAAGCCTATTGATGCGCCACAATTGATTAGTCGCATTAAAGTGTATTTGCGCTTTATTTTACAAGAGCGTGAATATAGCCGCATGTTAGAACAAAAAGTACAAGAGCGGACGGCAGAATTATTAACGTCTAATCAGTGCTTAGAATCTGAAATTACTGAACGTTTACGCATTGAGAAAGCCTTGCAATGGGCAAAAGAATCCGCAGAGTCGGCAAATTTAGCCAAAAGCCAATTTTTAGCCAATATGAGCCATGAGCTACGCACGCCTTTAAATGCCATTATTGGCTATAGCGAAATGTTAAAAGAAGAGGCTGAAGAAGCAGGGCATGATGAATATTTAGATGATTTAAATAAAATCTTTGCGGCAGGTCGCCATTTATTGGGTTTGATTAACGATATTTTAGATTTATCAAAAATTGAAGCCGGTAAGATGGAAGTCTTTTTTGAAGACTTTGACATTAATGCCTTGTTAGATGATGTGGTGAGCACCGTTCATCCGTTGGTTGAGAAAAAAGCAAATCGTTTAGATTTATCGTGGGCAGAAGATTTAGGCGAGATGCATGCAGATCGCACCAAGTTAAGCCAGATTTTATTGAATTTATTGAGTAATGCGGCGAAGTTTACCGAAAATGGTGTGATTGCCCTAGAAGTGCAAAAATTTATTGAAGCAGGAAAAGAGTGGGTTTGTTTTCAAGTGGCCGATAATGGCATTGGTATGACGGAAGAACAACAGAAAAAGTTATTCCAACCTTTTACCCAAGCAGATTCTTCAACAACCCGTCGTTATGGTGGCACTGGTTTAGGTTTAACCATCAGTAAGCAATTTGCCGAAATGATGGGCGGCTCAGTGAATTTAAGCACGCAATTTGGCGAGGGTAGCACGTTTCAACTGCGCTTGCCTGTCACCGTTGAGCAAGTGGTGGCAGAGTCACCTACGCCTGCATTGCCGATAGAATCTACCATTACCACTATTAATCCTGCTCCGTCTAGCGATCAAGTGGTGTTGATTATCGTCAATGACCAAGATTCGCGGGAGCGTTTATATCGCGATTTAACCCGTTTAGGTTATGCGGTGGCTGTGGCAAGTGATGGCGAAGCAGGTGTGCGTTTGGCACAAAAACTCAGACCGGACAGTATTTTGCTAGATGCACAAATGCCGGGTATGAGTGGTTGGGAAGTGTTAGCCAACTTACGCAATAGTGCCAGTTTGCGCAATACACCTGTGATTATGGTGTCATTAGAAGAACAGCGGCAAAAAGGCGTGGCTTTAGGCGCAACAGATTGTCTAACCAAGCCTGTGCGCCGTGAGCAACTGGCACAAGTATTGGCAAAATTGAAATTATCCGGTAATCCAGAAACGCCTAAACAAGTGATGTTAGTTGACGATGAGTACATCATGCGAGAAAGTATCCGCATGTTGCTAGAGAACGAAAATTGCTCAGTATTAGAAGCGGAAAATGGGCAAGAAGCCTTGGATTTATTGCAAGATAACACGCCGGATTTAATCTTGTTAGATTTGAATATGCCGGTGATGAATGGCTTTGATTTTCTAAACCATTTGCAAGAAGATGAATTCTTGCGCAAAATTCCCGTGCTGGTATTAACAGCGCGTACTTTAAGCATGGAAGAGTATGCGAGTTTGAATAAAGCGGTTGCCACTGTGCTGCAAAAAGAGGCAAATCCATATGATCAAGTGGTGGATCAAATCCATCATATGATTGAACTGAGTACGGAACAGTTGATGGAATTGTCTTATCAAGAAGCGATGGAACCAGAGCCTTTTTATAGTAGTGTGTGAAATGGATGCAAAGGCTGAAGATTCATTCAGGACGTGACTTCGCTTCATCCATTGTGCTAGATAATAAACAAATACTGTTAAGACAGTGCTATCCGTTGTCTATGCTGTTCTGCCCACCTTAGATACAGGAAGTTGTTGCGATAATGAAGGTCAGCTTAAATCGTCTGAAAATTGGTTCTAAATTTATGCTCGCCAGTAGCATTTTGATTACCTTAGTGGTACTGGTCATTTCACTGGTGGTGAATAATAGTATTCAAGAGTTGACTCAACAAAAAGTCACCGCTGTTTCTAAACAAGTCGCACATGCTTACGCCAATATTGTCGATGCACGCTTAGAAGAAGCATTAAATAATGCAGAGTTGCTCGCTGATGTGATTGCTGAGTTTGTTAACAACCCGAATATTGTCATTTCACGCCGTGAAGTGAATAAGGTCTTGCGCACGTTTTTGCAAAAACATGAGAATTATGTCGGGGTTGCCTTAGCCTTTGAACCCGATGCGTTTGATGGTAAAGATAGAGAATTTGTTAACTTAGCAGGACATGATGATAGCGGCCGCTTTGTGCCTTATTGGTCTCGTGACATGAAGGGGCAATTGGCGGTAGAGCCTTTAGTCGGTTATGACATAGACGATTGGTATCGTTTACCTAAACAATCCCATGTGCCTGAAATCATTGATCCTTACTTGCATCCAATGCAAGGTAAAGTGGTGTTAGTGACTTCTTTAATCGTGCCGATGTTGACTTCTGATGGCCGTTTTTTAGGTGTTGTCGGCATTGATTTATCGATTTCCCAATTGGCTGATGCCTTTGAGCATTTGAGTATTCAAGGTTTTGACAAAGCCTATGTCACCTTGTACTCAGAAAAAGGTTTATTAGTCGGTACTAGCAGCAATGGCACACGCCATAACATCGGTCGAAATTTAAAAGATTTAGAAGTTGAGCGTGCTTATTATGAAAAGATCATGTTGCATGAGACTTTCACGCTGACATGGCATTCTAGCTTTTTAAATGAACCTGTTTTATCAGCAGGTTTCCCCATTGAAATTGGCAATAATCAAGCGCGTTGGATGGTTTCAGTTAATATCCCAATACGCGAAATCAATGCACAAGCACGCGCAGCATTTTGGGCCATTATGTTGATTGGTGGTTCTGGTGTGGGTTTAGCGTTATTGCTGATGTTTGTGTTAACCCGCCGTTTGTTACAGCCTTTACGCAATGTGCGCGATCATTTGCAATTATTAAGTCAAGGCCAGCCTTCACGTTGTTCTGATATTAATTATCGTGGTCACGATGAAATCGCCGAGTTAGTCAAATACGCCCACCAATTAAAAAGCAGCATTTTAGATACGATTGGTCAAGCAGAATCGATTGCAAAAGGCGATTATAGTAGCGAAATCAAATTATTATCAAAAGATGATCAGTTGGGCTTAGCCTTATCCAAAATGTTGGATAATCTGCAATCTGCGGTGACACGGACTAAATCACAAGATTGGTTAAAAACAGGGCAAACGGAGTTAAACGCCCGTTTAAGTGGTGAGCAAACGGTCATTAGTCTGTCAGAGCACGTCATTAATTTCTTAGTGCCTTATTTAGATGCACAAGTGGGTGCGGTGTATCTGATTTATGATCGAGACTCAGAGCAACCGTACTTAAAAATGATTGCCAGCCATGCCTATACATGGCGTAAACATGGTTCTCATGAGTTTAAAGTCGGTGAAGGTTTAGTGGGCCAAGCGGCTTTAGAGCGCAAAACCTTTGTGATTGCCGAGCCGCCAGATGATTACCTGTATATTCAAACCGGTTTAGGTAGCAGTGCACCGAAAAGCATTGTTATTTCGCCTTTCTTATATGAAGGTGAATTGAAAGGGGTATTAGAAATAGCCTCTGTGACACCGTTCACCGACTTACAAGTTGAGTTGCTGAAACAAGTCACAAACAGCATTGCCATTGCCGTGAACTCTGCCACTTCTCGTACCGTGATGAAGGCTTTATTGGAGCAAACCCAATTGCAAGCTGATGAGATGGAGGAGCAAACTAAGCTGTTGCAACGGCAACAAGCGGAATTGCAACAAGCCAACGAAGAATTGCAAAGCCAATCTGAAGAACTGCAAACGCAACAAGAAGAGTTACGCCAAGCTAACGACGAGTTGCAATCGCGTACTGTGGAATTAGAGCGTCAGCGTTTATCGATTCAAGAGAAAAACCGTTCTTTAGAATCGGCGCGGACGGCTATTGAGTTAAAAGCACAAGAGTTGGAGTTAGCCAGTCGCTATAAATCTGAGTTCTTAGCCAATATGTCGCATGAATTGCGCACACCGTTGAATAGCTTGTTAATTTTAGCGCAGTTATTGTTACGCAATACGGACGGTAACTTAACCGATAAACAACTAGAGTATGCGCAAACCATTCACAGTGCTGGCGCGGACTTGTTAACGCTGATTAACGAGATTTTAGACCTGTCTAAAGTGGAAGCGGGTCATATTGAAGTCAATCGTGAACCGTGTCCGTTAGAAGAGTTACTAAGCACTACGGAGCAAAAATTCCGTCATGTGGCGGAAGATAAAGGCTTGTCGTTCAATATTGTACGTCAAGGCAGCTTGCCTGAGGTGATTCATACTGATCCACAACGCTTGAAACAAATTATCAATAACTTGTTATCCAATGCGTTTAAGTTTACCGATAAAGGTGAAGTCAATATCACTATCACGCGCCCATCGGCTGAACTGTTGAAAGAGAAAAATCTGCCAGAGAACGATTATCTGGTGATTCATGTTAAAGACAGTGGTATTGGTATTCCTGAGGATAAACAAGCCATTATCTTTGAAGCCTTCCAACAAGCAGACGGTACGACCAGTCGTCGTTATGGCGGTACGGGTTTAGGCTTAGCCATTTCGCGGCAGTTATCACGCTTGTTAGGTGGCGATTTATTTGTCACCAGTAAAGAAAACGAAGGCAGTACCTTTACCTTAATTTTGCTGACTTATGTAGAAGGTATTGTGATGCCTTCGACAACCTCTGTTGCTTCTTTAGCCAATACTGTGGCATCGACTACCGAGGACAGTCGAAGCAGTGCCAGTGATGATGCGGATTCTGAGTTCACTCATTTGCCTGATATGAGCAGTACGCCTTTTTCAGCATCTGTGGGACATCGTGCGCCTGAGCCAAGTACTAGCCGTTCTAGTGAACGTGATCACATGGATGTTTCTTCTTATGATGATCGGGAAATCTTGCACCCACAAGATAAGACCGTTTTGATCATGGAAGATGATCGGGCATTTGCCAGCATGTTAATGGAGTTAGCGCACGAGAAAGGCTTTAAATGTATTTGGGCAGAAGATGGCAATACTGGCTTGCAGTTAGTGGATCGCTTTAAACCGGATGCCATTGTCTTAGATGTGGGCTTGCCACGTATTGATGGCTTAACCGTGATGGAACGGATTAAAGACAATCCTGCTACTCGCCACATTCCAGTGCATTTCATCTCAGGATCAGATGAAGGTCGTGATGCAAAACGCATGGGGGCAATCGGTTACTTATTGAAACCGGTGAGTATGGGCGAGTTAACACACGCCTTTGAAAAACTGCAAGAAGTCATCAGCCAATCGATTAAACATTTATTGGTATTAGTCGATAATGATCAACATCAGCAAGCGATTGATAAAATTATTGAAAGCAATGATGTTGAGCGCACTATGTGTCAAACGGTCAGTGCCACTTTAGCGCAACTAAAACAACGTACCAATGCCTTTGATGCCATTGTGTTAGATGTGGATGTGGAGAAAAAACAAGGCTTGCAATTATTGCCTAAGCTGGCAGTTGACGAACAACTGGCACAAGTGCCGGTGATTTTATACGCGAATCGTGATTTAACCGAAGAAGAAGAGCAGTTATTACAACGCTATGAAGACAGTTTAACGGTTAAATCAGTGGCTTCACCAGAACGCTTGTTAGATGAAGTCACCTTATTTATGCATCAAATCTCTAACACTTTATCGGAAGAAAAGCAGCAAATGCTGCGTATGGTGCATGATAAAGAAGCGATTTTAGCGCATAAAAAAGTCTTGTTAGTCGATGATGACATGCGCAACACTTTTGCACTGATGACCGTGTTAGAAGACAAAGATATGGATGTCAGTGTGGCGAATAACGGCTTGGAAGCCTTAGCGCAATTGAAAGAAAAACCTGACATGGATTTGGTGTTAATGGACATCATGATGCCAGAGATGGATGGCTACGAAACCATGCGCGCGATTCGTAAACAACAGCAATTCCGTAAACTGCCGATTATCGCCTTAACTGCGAAAGCGATGAAGGATGATAAAGCGAAGTGTATTGAGGCTGGTGCGAATGACTATTTAACCAAGCCAGTCGATATTGATAAGTTATTATCTTTGATGCGGGTTTGGTTATATAAATAAGTATGATGGGTATGAGAAAAGTCTGTTGCTGCAAGTGTGGTAACAGGCTTTTTTCATTAAAAATAAGTCTCTTGTAGGTCGGATAAGGCGATAGCCGTCATCCGACATGACTAGCATACGGTATATCGGTCTGTTTTCTGTCTGGAAAGCAGAATACATTCGCTAATTTCAGACGGATTTCTAGCTTTTGTGGCGGATGACGGCTGCCGCCTTATCCGACCTATGCGAAAATATAGCTTTGATTTATCAGCTATTGCTTCTGGGGGATGATTTAGGTGAGGGCTATTTAAAATCAAAGGATTGCTGTTCTTAGAACACTTGGATAATAACAATAACCCATTTTCAAATCCCCTAAACGTGAAAAACCCGACTTTGACAGACTCAAAGTCGGGTTGGGGGGTAGGAGTTTATTAGTGTTTTTTTCAGGCTACGGAATTAGTATAGCAATAAATTTACAAAAGGGAAGCTTTTTTTTGCGATAAATTTGCCCATAAAAGGCTTAATCAAAAGCTGAAAACACGTTACAATGACTATTTTGTCTATTTTTCACTAACAGTGATAAAGACTTGGGAGAAAGCAGAATATGCGCCAGCCGTTAGTGGTGGGAAACTGGAAAATGAATGGCTCCCGTCAGGTGAATCAAACTTTACTGACCGAAATCTTGGCCGGTATGGATTCAGTTACGCGGTGTCAAGTCGGCGTTTGTCCGCCTTTTGTCTATCTTGCACAAACACAAGCACAATTAGCAGATAGTCGTATTGCTTGGGGTGCGCAAAACGTTTCGCCGCATGCCGCCGGAGCGTACACAGGCGAAATCGCCGTTAATATGTTGCAAGACTTTGGCTGTACTTACGTGATTGTCGGGCATTCCGAACGTCGTAGTTTGTATGGTGACACTGATGCACTCGTGGCAGAGAAATTTGCTGCGGTGCAAGCAGGCGGTATGATTCCGATTCTATGTGTCGGTGAAACTGACGCAGAACGTGAAGCGGGACATACTGAGCAAGTCGTGCAACGGCAATTAAGTGCAGTATTAACATCACAAGGCATTGCCAGCATTGCTAATTGTGTTATTGCATATGAACCTGTTTGGGCCATTGGTACCGGCAAAACCGCAACCCCTGAACAAGCGCAAGCAGTACATGCCTTTATTCGTGGCTTATTAGCAGCGGAAGACAGTGCTATTGCTGAGAAAGTACAGATTCTTTATGGCGGTAGTGTCAAAGGCAGTAATGCAACAGAATTGTTTGCAATGTCTGACATCGATGGCGGTTTAATTGGCGGTGCGGCGCTAAAAGCAGAAGAATTCCTAACGATTTGTCGCGCACCTGAGTAAATAATTTATGTTGCATACTATTTTTGTTGTTTTACAACTCTTTGTTTGTGTTTCTTTGATTATCTTAGTGTTAATACAACATGGCAAAGGGGCTGATATGGGGGCTGCATTTGGTAGTGGTGCATCCTCTACGATGTTTGGTAGTCAAGGTTCGGCCTCGTTCTTAACACGGATTACCGCAGGTTTAGCAGCAGGCTTTTTTATTTTAAGCCTGATTTTAGCGTACTTCTCTACTGGACAAGTTGAGCAGCGCAGTGTTGTTGAAAGCTTACCCGTACAAACACAACCTGCCGCAACACCTGAAACTACAATAGAAGTACCTGTTACGCCTGAAAGCAGCAGCACAAGTAATTCAGCCGAATTGCCACCTGTACAAACTGTACCTGTAGAAGTGCCTGTTGTTCCAAGTGAAAGTTCAGAAAGTACAGCAGCAACACCTCCAACAACAGAAAATGCACAATAGGGCATTGCCTGTTTGTTAGCGATACACTACAATATCGCACTTGGTTGGCTTCCTCAGGGATGCCAACCAAAACTGTCAATTTATATACGTGCCGATGTGGTGGAATTGGTAGACACGCCGTCTTGAGGGGGCGGTGGCGCAAGCCGTGCCAGTTCGAGTCTGGCCATCGGCACCATCTTTTCTGGTGTTCTTCCCCAATATTAATGTTGAACTTACTATACTTAGTAAGTAGCTTAATATTGCTTTCATTATTGTTATGACAATTAGATGAAAGAGAAGTGACAGAAAAATGACAAAAGGTGTTGACAGTCGTGAGGGAGTCTATATAATGCACGCCTTCACAGACAAAACGCGAAAGCAGATTGAAAAGTGAAGCAGCATTAAGCAAAGCAAGTTGAAAATAAAGCTTGCAAAGCTAAATAAAGAACGTATAATGCTGCGCTTTCCTGAAGAAGTTCAGGACGAATTAAAGACATTTTAATTTAGTTTGAAAATAAAGATTGACAAGCGGAATTAAGATGTATAGAATACTCGACTTTCCTAGATTACTAGGCAGTCAACACAAGTTGCTTGATGATGTTAAATGTT
>QKBZ01000339.1 GCA_003245895.1 Beggiatoa sp. | reverse complement strand
TGTGAGCTTATCCACATGGATTGGGGGTTAGTTGTTATACAGCACTCTTTAGGGCAACCTAATCATGCAATAAATATAATCTATTTAACAACAGCATTGCCACATTCCTTTATCAACAAGCTGTACCCTCAGGAAGGTAGGATTTTTCAAACCGAGAAAAATACATTTCTTATTATTGTAGTTGTCATAATACTGAAATGTTAGTGGTTTTTTTAGGCACAGAGAAAATCATGATCATGATGCTAAACCTGAAGTGCGTTAAAACACTTCAGGTCGTGTGGATATTAAATGTCTTTTAATACCGTGCGTAAAATGTCACATAAAGTGTCAATATGCGCACGTTCCGCAATCAATGCAGGTGCAATAATGCCTGCATCGCCAGTGGTTTTAACGTGCAAACCCGCTTTGAATAAGGCTTTTTGAATTAAGCCACCACGCTCGCCCGCTTTCGCTGTCGGCGCGAAATCCATCCCTACTAACATGCCATAGCCACGAATATCCGTGATCACAGGAAGGTCTTGTAAACTGTACATCGCATCAAGGAAATACGGTGATAAGGTTTCACCACGTTCAAATAATTGTTCTTGTTCGTAAATATCTAAAGTGGCTAACATCGCCGCACAGGCGACAGGATGGCCGGAGTAAGTATAACCGTGGAAAAACTCCACGCCGTCATTTGGTGCTTGTTCCACGATGGTGTCATAAATCTCACGTTTCACCGCGATAGCACCCATCGGAATCGCGGCATTGGTGATGGCTTTCGCCATGGTCATAATGTCGGGTGTTACGCCGAAACTTTGTGACGCGAACGCTTTACCAGTACGACCAAAGCCGGTAATCACTTCATCAAACACCAATAAAATACCGTATTCATCACAAATTTCTCGAATCCGCTCTAAATAACCCACAGGCGGCATCACAGCACCAGTAGAGCCTGCAATCGGTTCGATATAACAAGCAGCAATAGTATCTTTGCCGTATAATTGCACCATTCTCAGCAAGTCATCGGCTAATTCTGCGCCGTTTGCAGGCAGGCCACGACTAAAACGGTTTTCAGGCAACCATGTATGACGCAAATGGGCAACCGCAGTCATACCAGAACCAAACGCCAAACGATTATTCACCAAACCACTTAAGGCCGTACCACCCATATTGACACCATGATAAGCCCGCTCACGCGAAATAAAGCGCGTGCGTTGCCCGTCACCTTTGGCGCGGTGATAGGCCAAAGCAATTTTTAAACTGGTATCGACGGCATCAGAACCCGATGCAGAAAAGAAAATGCGATCTAAGCCGGTGGGGGTTATTTGTGCTAAACGCTGCGCGGCAGTAAAAGACAAGGGACTGGCTAATTGAAAATGCGGCGTATAATCCAATGTCTGCAATTGTTGTGTTACTGCTTGCGTAATTTCGGGGCGACAATGACCCGCTGCACAACAAAATAAACCGGAAGACGCATCTAAAATGCGTTCACCTTGATGATTCCAATAATACATGCCCTCCGCTTTTACCATTAAACGTGGATCGCGTTTAAAATCACGGTTGGCGGTAAATGGCAACCAATGATGATCTAAGTCGCTTATGGCAGGAGTGTCGGTTGACATAACGCATATTCCTTACAAGTTGGTGGTAATTAAGTGCTCGATTCAGCCGTAAGACACGCTGATTTTTCTGGATTGATCCCGCATATACACTGTAAGTAAGCAGGATGAAACATCACGGCTATTAAGTTAAGCAATTTTGTAGGTCGGATAAGGCGTAGCCGTCATCCGACATCACGCGCTTGAAATTTGAGTCAAGCCTCTGATGGCGGATGACGGGTTTCGCCTTATCCGCCCTACAAGACAGTGCCAAGCCTTAACTTAATGGCAGTGAGGATAAAACATACCGTTAATTGATACGTTAATAATTTAGGAGGTCACAGGTGTTCAAATTCAAATATACCTTGGTTGCGTTATTAGGTTTTGTATCGAGTGT
This sequence comes from Beggiatoa sp., assembly GCA_003245895.1. Taxonomy (GTDB): domain Bacteria; phylum Pseudomonadota; class Gammaproteobacteria; order Beggiatoales; family Beggiatoaceae; genus SZUA-411. Next base: position 10,094 of record QKBZ01000339.1, on the reverse strand, counting down.
GACGCAAGCTGGCGAAGCCGCAGAATTGAACTTTATCGGCTTTTCTGAAGATGGCACACATTTAGCCTTTGAGCAATATGGCACCATGGATGGAAGCGGCAGCCATTTTTCTTATACTTATGTCATTGATGTGGCTAAAAATAAGTATGCCATCAAGCCTATTTTGCGTGAAGATGTCGATGGCGAGAAGACCTTGGAAGAATTCCGCGCCGAACCGCCAGAAGAATTGACCGCACAGTTAACCGAGAACGGCATTCAAACGGGTAACTTCGGTCAACATGTGGTGACACATTTATTCTCTGATGTCGGTGCAGACCCTAAGTTGGCACAATTCGCGCTTTTCCCACCACTAGCACCGTTAAATCATAGCACTTACTCTGTGCAATTGACGGAAGAAGAAGGCGAGGCCGAATGCTTTGGTTTAGGCGAGCCGAAACGCTTTAGCTTAAAAGTCATCCACGATGACACACAATCTGAAACCGTGTTGCAAACGGATAGCAAAATTCCGAAAACCCGTGGCTGTCCTTTAGCCTATCGAATCCAAGATGTTTATGTTTATAATCGGCAATATATCGTAGTGTTTTTAAACATGATTACACCCGGTTTTGAAGGTCAAAGCATGCGCTATTTAGTGGTAACGGGAGCTTTACCAGAGCCGAAGGACACCAGTGAAGAAGTGAAAGGTTAAATGTTCGACAACTTACGCGAAGACTGGCACACCTATAACCATCACCTCTCCCGACAAGGGCTGTGGGTGATGGCAGTGTATCGCTTTGGACGCTGGCGTTATGGCATTCGCCAGCGTTGGCTGAGAATGCCATTCTCTTTTTTATATAAGATTTTGTACGTCATGGTGCAAATTCTTACCGGTATAGAACTGCCTTGCGAGGCGCAACTGGGTCGTCGCGTGCGTATCGACCATTTTGGCGGCATTGTCATCAGTGGCGATGCCGTGTTAGGCGATGATGTGGTGTTGCGTAATGGTGTCACTATTGGCTTGCGTCATACTGTGGTGCGCGGTTCTCCCGTCATTGGTAATCGAGTCGATATTGGCGCGGGCGCAAAAGTGTTAGGCCCGATTAAGATCGGTGATGATGTGGTGATCGGTGCCAATGCTGTCGTGATCACTGATGTACCGCCGAACAGTATTGCCGTCGGCATTCCCGCCCAGATTAAACCCCGAAAACCTGCGCCCCTAGCGTCCTCTGCCTCGTCATAGGAGTCTGTCACGGATGAACAGCAGACCTAATCTGCACTTGAATGGAATTGAAATTGATAACCTCACCTTTAGTGAGGCTGTCGAGCGTATCATTGCACTAGCGAAAACCTTACAGTCTCAACTGGTTGTCACGCCCAATGCCGACCACATCGTACGTTTAGCTGATGATGCCGCCTTTGGTGAGGTATATCAAAAAGCCGCTTTGCGTGTAGCAGATGGCATGCCATTGATTTGGGCTTCTAAGTTTTTGGGTAATCCTTTGCCTGAACGGGTTACGGGCGCGGATTTATTACCCGCTTTATGTGAGCAAGCTGCATTGTATGGCTTGCGTGTGTATTTGCTAGGTGCACCAGACGGTGTTGGTTTGCTGGCAGCAAAACGCTTAAAAGAGTGCTTTCATGGTTTACAAGTGGCGGGGGTGTATAGTCCGCCGTTTGGCTTTGAACACGATGCTGACGAACAAAAGCGCATTATTGACAATATTAATGCCGTAAAACCGCATATTTTATTCGTCGGCTTAGGCTCGCCTAAACAAGAATTCTGGATGTCAAATGAGCAGTCCAAACTGCACGTTGGTGTCATGTTGGGCATTGGTGCTGCGATTGCCTTTGCAGCAGGTACGGAAAAACGTGCGCCACGTTGGATGCAAAAAATGGGGTTAGAATGGTTATTTCGTTTGCTGCAAAACCCTAAGCATTTAGCCAAACGCTATTGGAAAGATTTTCGCTTTTTCCGTTTAGTATTTCAGCAATGGCAACAGCAGAAATCGGCTTGAGGTAGGGTGGAATAGGCGCAAGCCGTATTCCACTATAAAGCGCTGGTATTTTTTTAGTTAGTTAAGTGATTTGTAGGTCGGATAAGGCTTTAGCCGTCATCCGACATAACACAGTTGAAGCTTGAACCAAGCTACCAAGCCACTTCTGGCTCCCACGCGCTTTGCGTGGGCGCAAGTCCTGACGCGCCTGCGTCACGAATTTGCCTGCTACCGTATCCAACACTCGGCGCAGGCGCGCCGTTACGGGTTCCCACGCAAGGCGCGTGGGAACGAGCAAAATCAGTTATTTAGGATTCAACCCATGATTGAATATGGCCTACTCAAAGCAGGTGGCGGTAAAGCCGTTGGCAGTTTATTAATGCCAAGCGCGGCCTTAGTCATCGGTGGCGTATTAGTGTGGCAGCTTTGGCAAGATAAAAAAGCCATACGCGATTTAAAACAAACTGCAAAAGATACGCAGCAGTTAAAACAACAACTGGCAGACTTACAAACTGCACACTCGGCAACCGTTGCGCAAATCAGCAGTTTGCAAACTGGATTGGCAACCGCCACGCCAGCACGCGCTATCAGTGTGCCGCCCAGTCTGACAACGACCAGCCCACAAAGCACTTCCAGTCCGTCTAAGCTCGCGATGTTAAAACGCTTGGTGGAAGATAATCTCAGCTTACGCAAAAACTTATAACGCCCTCAAAACAAGGAATAGTCCTGTATGAGCACGATTTTTCATGTTGGTATTGATTTAGGCACCAGTCGTACATCCATTGCAACCTCTACTGGCAAACGCTTAACCACGCGCACTTGTGTCGGTTATGCCAAAGATGTCATCGCCCAAAAACGCTTTGGTAAACCGTTTTTATTAGGCGATACTGCATTAGACAATCGTTTAGCTTTAAACATGGTATGGCCATTAGCAGAAGGAGTGATCTGTGAAGATGAGAAAGCCTTAGAAGCCACCAGTTTAATTCTGCAAAACATCATTGATGAAGCGTTGCCAGAGAAAAAAGCAGGTGATCAAATCTATGCCGCGATTGGTGTACCTGCACAAGCCAGCATCACCAATAAAAAAGCCATTATCGACACAACCCGCAGTGTGTTGAGCAAAGTGCTCATCGTCAGCGAGCCATTCAGTGTTGCATATTCCATTGACCGTTTTGATGAATGCTTAATCATCGACATCGGCGCAGGCACAACCGACTTATGCCGCATGCACGGCGCGATGCCAGAAGCCGAAGATCAAACTACCTTAAAAGTGGGCGGCAACTTTTTAGATCAGCAAATCACACAAGCGATTTTAGCCCGTTACCCTGACGTGCAATTAAGTGCGCAAATCATCCGCCGCATTAAAGAAAAATACGGTTATGTGTCGGAAAAATCTGACCCGATTGTGGTGACTTTGACTGAAAAGGGCATTCCTAAAGAATATGAAATTACTGATATTTTACGCGAATGCTGTTTGCAATTAACTGATCCAATCAGCCAAGCCATGCAACAATTAGTCGGCAGCTTTGACCCCGATTTTCAGGCGCGTTTACGGCAAAATATCATCGTGGCAGGCGGTGGTTCGCGCTTAAAAGGGATTGATATTGCATTGGAGAAAAGCTTGTCGCCTTATGGTGGCGGTGAAGCAATTTGTGTGCAAGATGCAGAATATTGTGGGGCAATTGGTGCACTGAAAATGTGCTTAGAAATGCCGCCGGAGTATTGGGAACAGTTGTAAGAAAAACCCGTCTTCAAATTGACCTAAGTCCAAAGAAGTGAACAATCACCCACTAAAAGCGAGTGCTTATTCACTTCTTTAGTACAAGCTTTACTTACTACCCCGATTTGCATCCAACTGTTGCAAATACTGTTGTGTTAATTCGAGAAAACGCGGGGTAGGGCCAACATCTTCATAAATGGGGTCGCCGCACTCATCTTCCCCGATCACTTTCGTGCCTTGGATATACGGCATGGCTTCTTCTAACTCATTTAAAATCACACTGAGTAACTCGGTGATTAACTGGGATTCGGTACGACCGGGGTAAATTTCAGCCAGTGCCGCGATACGTGCCGCGTCATAAACTGGTAAGCGAAGCTGAAATTCTTTAGTCGATAATGGATCGGCGGCTTGTTCTTGCCAGCGTTTGATTAAGTCGTGAACTTTCATAGGCATCCTTTGCTTTTATAGTTGATTTAAGGCGAGCTGCCCAACAGCGATGATAACGTCCGTTTTAACGAGCGGTGTTACTTAATTATTTTTATAAGGGCACTTGACAGAAAAACAAATTTAAACAATCAACGCATAACCAAAATTTTTCTTAAAACGTGCCTTAAAGGTGTCTAAAGTGACTAAATGGGTTTGTGAACCATGATGTTCTGCTTTAATCGCGCCCATTAAAGCCGCAATCCGTCCAGTTGTTTCCCAATCGATGTCCTTAGACAAACCATATAATAAACCTGCACAAAACGCATCACCACAGGTCGCGGTATCATTCACTGCTTGGGCGCGGGCAGCGGGGATTTGATATTTTGCCCCTTCTGCGTAAATCGTTGCACCTTTCGCGCCATGCGTGATCACTAAGGCTTGTACCCGTATTGCCACTTCTTCTTCAGTCAAATCAATGGTATCTGACATAAACGCCCATTCTTTGTCATTGACTAAAATCCAGTTTGCTTGCTCGACAAAGCTTAATAAATCATTGCTATCAAATTCAGTGATCGAGTGACCAGGGTCGAAAATGAACGGAATTGCTGCTTCAGTAAATTGCAACGCGTGCGTTTTCATCGCTTCTGAATGGTCTAAAGACACTGTGCCTAAAGTCGCTTTATTCGCCGCTTTTGCCACATGGTTAAAACTGGAAAACGTCATGGCACCGGCATAAAACGCGGTAATCCGGTTGTCTTCCATGTCGATGGTGACAAAGTTTTGTGCGGTGTAACTGTGTGAGACTTGGTGAATACAGGTGCGGGGGATGCCTTGTGAGTCTAACCAGTCTGCATATTGCGCGAAGTCAGTGCCCACCGTTGCCATAGGCAAAGGCTGACCGCCTAACATTTTTAAGTTATAGGCAATATTACCTGCGCAACCACCATACTGACGGCGTAAATCAGGAATCACATAATACAGATCGCCTGATCCAGAATCCAAAGCATGGTTAAAAAATTTAAACTTGTCATTTAACACCATAATGGTGTCATAAGTGAATGAACCGCAAATAAGTACAGACATGTAGGCTTCCTGAAAGTGTGAGGGGTTGACTTAAACGCTGCTATCCAAGTCGTGCTTATTTTACCCCATGTCAATGATCATGATGAATTCCGTGTCGGTTGGATTGCCATCGCATTATTGTAGGGCGGATAAGCGAAGCGTCATCCGCCGTTCATGCCATGCGTTGTAGGGTGGAATAGCGCAGCGTATTCCACCTTAAAATTCTGCAAAACACTGAGCAAAAACAGATTATAAGCTGCATGGTGGAATACGGCTTACGCCTATTCCACCCTACAACCGTGCATGTCTAATAGCAAACTTCTCCGCGTTCGCACCGCAAAAGGACGCGGCGCAAACCCTACTAAGCAACCGCTTTTCCCACTGACAAAATTGATAAAACCTGAAAGGTTGTAACGCCGATCAGGTTTTTTTAACATTCAATTTGCGGCGTGTTTTAGCGAGTACCTTGTCATGACCGCTAAAAACCGTCTCCGCTTATGAGGCTTCGTCCGGCTCAGCATTGTCGCCGCTGCTGTCCGCGACTTCATCAGAAGCGTTGAGTGCATCATCTGCGCCTTCTAAGCCTTCGCCGTCCTCGTCTTCTTCTTCGCCTAAGTCTTCGATGCGCTCTAAGCCCACTAAGTTTTCATCTTCGGCTAAGTTGATTAAGGTTACACCTTGTGTGTTACGACTTAACACAGAAATGCCGCTGGCTTTAATACGAACTAAAGTGCCGCGATTGCTGATCAACATCACGTCATCTTCTTCTTGCACTAACACCGAGCCAACCACTTCGCCATTACGCTCAGAGGTCTTAATGGCGATAACGCCTTGCGTATTGCGGCCTTTTTGTGGGTATTCGTCTAAACGGGTGCGTTTACCGTAACCATTCACTGTCGCCGTTAACACCGTCGCTTCAGAATCGTTAGGAATTAACAAGGCAATCACTTGGTCTTCATCACTTAAGCGAATACCACGCACCCCGTGTGCTGTACGTCCCATCGCCCGCACATCTTGCTCGCTAAAGCGCACGCCTTTACCCAAGCGCGAGAACAACATCACATCGCGTTCGCCGTCAGTGATATTCACGCCAATCAAACGGTCATCGTCATCTAAGTTAATCGCGATAATGCCGCTGCTGCGTGGGCGTGAGAAATCCACTAACGGGGTTTTCTTCACAATGCCTTTTGCCGTTGCCATAAACACATAATCCGTTTCGGAGAAAGTGCGCACTGGCAAAATGGCGTTTAAACGCTCATCTGGCTCTAACGGCAGTAAATTCACAATCGGGCGACCGCGTGCGATGCGGCTACCTTGCGGCAATTCATACACTTTTAACCAATATACTTTGCCATAACTGGTAAAGCATAAAATGGTGTCATGCGTATTAGCGATGAATAATTTATCGATAAAATCTTCATCTTTCATCGCCGTAGCACTGCGACCTTTACCGCCGCGCCGTTGCGCTTGATAACTGCTCACCGCTTGCGATTTAACATAGCCTTCATGCGATAAAGTCACCACTACATTTTCTTCGGTGATTAAATCTTCATAGCTTAAGTTATGACGTGCAGCAATGATTTCTGTACGGCGGTCATCGCCATAAGTATCACGGATGGCAATTAACTCATCGCGGATCACTTCCATTAAGCGGTCAGGATTGCGCAGAATATTCAAATACTCGATGATCCGTTCCAGAATCTGCCGATATTCGTCTAATAATTTATCTTGCTCTAAGCCGGTCAAACGGTGTAAGCGTAAATCTAAAATCGCTTGTGCTTGTGCTTCAGATAAACGATAGGCTTCCGCGTGTAAGCCAAACTCCGCTGCTAAGTCTTCAGGGCGAGAAATCGCCGCGTCATCGCGTTGCAGCATCGACAACACAATGCCCGCTTGCCAAGTGCCGTTTAACAAAGCCGCGCGGGCTTCTGCTGGCGTGCTGGCGGCGCGGATTAATTGAATCATGGCATCAATATTACTTAATGCCACCGCTAAGCCTTCTAAAATATGCGCACGTTCGCGGGCTTTACGCAATTCAAAAATAGTGCGGCGGGTGACAACTTCACGGCGATGGCGCAAGAAATACTCAAGCAATTGCTTTAAGTTCAGTAACTTCGGCTGGCCATCAACCAATGCCACCATGTTGATGCCAAACACGGTTTGCAATTGTGTGTGCTGATATAAATTATTCAACACCACTTCCGGCATCTCGCTGCGACGCAGTTCTAATACCACGCGAATACCGTCTTTATCCGACTCGTCGCGCAACTCAGAAATGCCTTCGAGTTTCTTCTCTTTCACCAACTCAGCGATTTTTTCAATCAGGCGGGCTTTGTTGACTTGGTACGGCAATTCCGTGATGATGAGCCGCTCGCGCCCATTTTCTTCGGTTTCGGTAGTAGAACGGGCGCGGATATAAATGCGGCCTCGTCCAGTGCGATACGCTTCATCAATACCAGCAGCACCGTTGATAATGGCGGCGGTGGGAAAATCAGGGCCGGGCAGTAAAGTCATTAACTCGTCAATGCTAGCACTCGGCTGCTCGATTAAGTGCAAGCAAGCGTTAATCACTTCGTGTAAATTGTGTGGCGGAATATTAGTCGCCATGCCCACCGCGATACCGCTAGTGCCATTGATCAACAAATTCGGCAAACGGGTAGGAAATACGCTTGGCTCCGACTCTGATTCGTCATAGTTAGGCACAAAGTTAACGGTTTCTTTTTCAATATCCGCTAACATTTCATGCGCGATTTTCGCCATACGAATCTCGGTATAACGCATCGCAGCAGGCGCGTCACCATCGACGGAACCGAAGTTACCTTGACCGTCGACTAACAAGTAACGCAAGGAAAACGGCTGCGCCATACGGACAATTGTGTCATAAACGGCTGAGTCACCATGCGGATGATACTTACCGATGACATCACCGACGATACGGGCGGACTTTTTATATGGTTTGTTCCAGTCGTTATTCAATTCGTGCATGGCATATAACGCCCGTCGGTGTACGGGTTTTAAGCCATCGCGTACATCAGGCAACGCCCGTCCCACAATCACGCTCATCGCGTAATCGAGGTAGGATTGTCGCATTTCGTCTTCAATATTGACTGGCAGGATTTCTTTGGCAAAGTGACCCATGTAACTTGACTGTCCTTAGTGTTGCAGCGTGAAATGAATCAAAAAATAACACATTATAGCATATATATGGGGTTTGCGTGGCCTGAAATAAAGCCTGTAAGCCATTGTATTGTAAAATAATTAATGGGTATTTTTAGCTGATTTATCACGCCATTTAAACGCGCTAAATCATGCGCTTAACACCGCGTTTCTCTGCACTGTGCTTGATTCATAAGGAATTTTTCTATGGCTTATCCGTCTCATCAAAATCTGCAACAACAAGCATTAGCTTACCCAGTCGGCAAAGTGGTGTGCGTAGGGCGCAATTACGCCGCGCATGCCCGCGAGTTAAATAACCCTGTGCCTGCACAGCCTTTGCTGTTCATGAAACCCTCTACCGCGCTGACTGACTTATCACAGCCATTTCCCTTGCCAAATCACGGGGCGCGTTGTGGTTATGAGCTAGAAGTGGCGTTATTAATTGGTCAAACGCTGACCCGTGCTGATGCCAGTCAGACCTTAGCAGCAGTGGCGGGATATGGTTTAGCCTTAGATTTAACCGTGCGTGATGTACAAGACCAGTTGAAAGCGCAAGGGCATCCTTGGGAATTGGCAAAAGCCTTTGATCAATCTTGTCCGTTATCGCCGTTTGTAGAAGCGTCAGCGATTCAAGACCCTACCCAATTACGCTTACAATTACAGATTAATGATACCGTGCGCCAAGACGGCAACACCGCCGATATGTTATTACCCATCCCTGAATTATTAGCGTATATCTCACGCTATTTCACTCTACAAGCAGGCGATGTGGTGTTGACAGGCACGCCTGCGGGGGTAGGTGATTTACAGCCTGCGGATCAGTTGCGTTTAACCTTGGCAGAGCAATATGTGTTCACTGCACAAGTAGCCGCCTAATCATTTAAGCAAACGGAGTTATTTGCATGAGTACAACCTTATTAGTGTCAATTGTTTGCGCTGACCGCGCCGGTTTAGTCTCTGAAATTTCGGCTAAATTATTTGATTTAGGGATTAACTTAGGCGATATGACGTTTAACATTCTGGGCACAGGCGCAGAGTTCACCGCGATTTGTGAACCCTCTACGCCAGTCAGTGCGCAGGAGTTAAAAGAGCATTTAAGCACCTTAGACAGTTTGCAAGAAGCGGACATTAAAGTCTCTGATTTCACATGGTCGTTAACACATGGCGCGAATGCCAAAGTGACCCACCGCATTGTGTTGCGTGGCCAAGATCAACCGGGTTTGGTGACCCGTTTAACTGAAGTACTCGTGGAGTATGAAGCCAATATTGTCACCATGAAGGCGGATAAATTGGTGAATTTAGAAGGTGATGAATATTTAATTCAAATGGCGGTCTCTATTCCTGAACAACGGGCTGAAGCGTGTTTAGCCAGTATTAATAATACGGCGAGTCTTATGCAGATGCAGAGTTATTCCGAGGCAGTGAATTTGTAAAAATGCTTTCTCTTTGGGCATAGCTTGCTCTGGTTCCCACGCGCTTTGAGGCTGTAAAAGAACCGCCTCAGATTTTCTGAAATCCTCAAAAAATCCTATTTTTTAGGCATTTTTTGAGGATATAAAGCGGGGTTTTGCCCATTTTATGCCATAGCTCGTGCATTTAGATGATTTTTAAATGCAACTATCCCCTCAAGCTTGAACACTCGCTTAAAGTTATAGCTCAACATTTGCAAATTCATTTCAGCACGCACTTTCTCCAAACCGCGTAGCAAAAAATGCCGCCAGCCCATCTGCGTTTTCATCGTGCCAAAAGGATGCTCT
>QKBZ01000329.1 GCA_003245895.1 Beggiatoa sp. | reverse complement strand
AAACAAGAATCTATTTTTACTATTGCCTATTACGCCCTCGATTATCCAAGCTTCCCCTCTCCCCGTTTAAGAGTTATCGAACCCTACGGTTACTTGAGTATTCAACTGCTCCACGGAGTCAATTTTTCAGGTACTGCTGTAAATATCAGTGTTGATATTATTGAACAAGCCGATGTAATTCTAGTACAACGTGGCTTCCCTCGTGCCGAAACCCAAAAAGTCCTTGATTTCATGCTTGAATCAGGTAAGCCGATTGTTTACGAGACTGATGACTTATTAACCGAAATACCAGATTCTCATGACAAACCTATTTATAAGCAAATAAAACCTTATATCACAGCCTTTATCAAAAAAGCGCACTATATAACTGTCGCTACTGAAACGCTAAAAAAACATTATCAAACGCTAAATCCTAATACTTATATCTTACCTAATTTAATCGATGAAAAAAAATGGAATATTGAAACAAATAAAAAATCTAACAATATTATTACTATAGGTTTTTATGGCAGTCGTGGTCACATTGAAGATATTAAGCTTATAGAACCTGCTTTACTGAGCCTTAATAAAAAATACGGTGATAAACTTAACTTTATATTTGTTGGTTGCATTACTGAAAAATTAAAAGCACTTAAAAATACAACCTTCTTAGATTTTAATTTCAACTATCTTGAATGGCCTCATAGGCTTGCTAATTTGCAAATAGATATTGGTATTGTGCCACTTAAAGGAATTGAGTTTAATGAATGTATTAGTTTAATTAAGTGGTTTGAATATTCTGCATTAGCAATACCTGCGGTATTTTCAGAAGTCTCTCCTTATAAAGATACTATTGTTAACCTTGAAACAGGCATGCTTGCCAAAAACAATCCCGCTGCGTGGATCAAGGCGTTAGAGAAACTCATTAAAGATGAGCACTTAAGACAAAACATCGCAAACAATGCCAAAAAACAAGTTTCTGAACAGTTTACTTTATCAGCGAAAAGCCATCTTTACCTCGATTTTCTAACAACAATTGTAAAATCTAAAGCCTAAAGCCCATGAACCTGACGTGGATTACCTTTACCCCCATACAAACCCACAACAAAACTTTATACTCCGATCTCGCCTCTGCGCGTTATCGTGTCATTATTCCTGCTCAAACGCTGAAAAAAAATCACAACATCCAATTCATTTGTGTAAGTGCTGACGCGACAGAACTTCCATCAGAGTTTAACCTTGAACAGACTGACACCCTGATTTTTTCCAAAACAGCTAATCCACTCAACGAACAACTTGCCAAGCAAGCTAAAGCAGCTAATTGTCGTATCTTGTTCGATGTTTGTGACAATCACTATACCCATCCTCAACTTGCCGACCACTACCTCAATATGTCTCAACTGGCTGACCACATTACAGTCAGTACACATGCAATGGCTGAACAAGTTGCATACCACACAAAACGAACTGCAACATTGATTAGCGATCCTTTTGAAGGTTTGAAACAAACACCACGCTTTTCTCCACAATCAAACCATCTAAAACTTCTGTGGTTTGGACATCCCAGTAACCTCAACAGCTTGCAAGCAATTATTCCTGAATTGCACCAATTTAGTACACAGATACCTTTAACACTTCATATCGTTAGCGCACCTAATTGCGGCATTAAACAAGCCTGCCAACAATTAAATCAACAACAAACTCGACTACAACTGCATTTTAGTGCATGGAGCTTAAAAACAACTTTTGCAGCACTGAAGAAAACTGACATTGTCATTATCCCTAGTCTTAATAATGCTGAAAAACAAGTTAAAAGCCCTAACCGTTTAATTGAAGCACTCTGGGCAGGTAAATATGTTATTGCGCACCCTTTACCTTCTTATCAGCCATTTAAACAATGGACATGGTTAGGAGAGTCATTAAGCGAGGGCCTAGCATGGGCTTTAGCGAATAAAAAGCAAGTGCCTAAATACATTAGCCAAGCACAAACCTATATTGCTAAACATCACGCCCCCAGTGTTATCGGACAGCAATGGGAAAAGTTATTATTAGACTTAAACGCCTAAGTAAAAGGCATTGCTTTTAGGTCATTATAAAGACTTCTCTCCCTCAACCTCCAACTCAAACGCCGCCGCCATCAACGCCTGCGTATACGCTTCTTTCGGCTGAGCAAAAATCTGTTGCGCAGTGCCTTGCTCTACCACTTGCCCGTTTCTCATCACAATTAACTCGTCACATAACGCACGCACTACGGATAAATCATGGCTGATGAAAAGATAAGCCAATTGGTATTTTTCTTGGAAGTGTTTTAATAAGTCAATCACTTGTGATTGCACTGAGCGATCTAAGGCTGAAGTCGGTTCGTCTAAAATCACTAGCTTCGGTTTTAACACCATCGCCCGTGCAATGGCGATGCGTTGCCGTTGTCCGCCGGAGAATTCGTGTGGATAACGGTGGCGGGTGTCGGGGTCTAAACCGACTTCGGTTAAGGCTTGAATAATTAAGGCTTCTTGCTCGGCGGCGGTATTAGCTAACCGGTGCAAGCGCACGCCTTCGCCGATGATTTGTCCTACGGATAAGCGCGGGCTTAAGCTGGCAAACGGGTCTTGAAATACGATTTGCATTTCGCGGCGTAGCGGACGCATGGCACGGCGATCTAAGTTGTGTAAGGCGTGTTGTTGAAAATAAATCTCGCCTTGGCTGCGAATTAAGCGCAGTAAGGCTAAGGCTAAGGTTGTTTTGCCAGAGCCGCTTTCGCCGACTACGCCTAAGGTTTGCCCTGCTGACAAGGTTAACGAGACCTCATCCACGGCGCGAACGTGATCCACGGTGCGTTGCATGACACCGCGTTTGATGGGGAACCAGACTTTTAATTGCTCGACTTTGAGCAATGGGGTTTCCGCTGCGGGTGTGTAATGGGTTTTCGGTATCGGTTCTGCGTTTAACAATTGGCGGGTGTAGGCGTGTTGCGGTTGTCGGAATAAGGTTGCAACCGGTGCGGCTTCGACGATTTTGCCGCCTTGCATCACACAGACCTGATCCGCGATGCGACGCACGATGTTTAAATCATGGGTGATTAACAGCAAGCCCATGTTGAACTGCTGTTGTAAGTGCTTGAGCAGTTGTAAGATTTGCGCTTGAATGGTGACATCTAAGGCAGTAGTTGGTTCATCAGCAATCAGTAAATCAGGTTCGTTGGCTAAGGCCATTGCGATCATGACCCGTTGCCGCTGTCCGCCGGATAATTGATGCGGATAAGCATTTAAACGTCGTTCTGCATCGCCGAGGCCGACACATTGCAATAATTCAATAATGCGGGCGTGGGCGGCTTTGCCGGTTAAGCCACGGTGCAAGGATAATACTTCGCCGATTTGCTGGGCGATGGTGTGCAGTGGGTTAAGCGAGGTCATCGGTTCTTGAAACACCATGCTGATGCGGTTGCCGCGAATATCGCGCAAGACCACGGGCGGTGCGCCGATTAACTGGCTATCACGGAAGCGAATTTGTCCGCTCGGATGGCTGGCTAAGGGGTAAGGCAATAATTGCAGAATAGATAAGGCGGTGACGGATTTACCGGAGCCACTTTCGCCCACTAAGGCTACGGTTTGCCCTTGTTCTAAGCTGAATGAAATGTGATCGACGGCGAGGCTTGGCGGTTGTACATGGCGGAATAACACTGACAAGTCATGTACTTGCAACATGGCTTCTGAAGTCGGCAAAGTGCTTGTGCTTGCCGTGACCGTGTTGCTTGCTGTGCCATCGCCAAAGCTACCGATTAATCCGCCGCCACTGGTTTTTCTAGGGTCGAAGGCATCGCGGGCGGCTTCACCGATGAAAATTAGCAGGCTTAACATGATGGCTAACACGATAAACGCGGTCATGCCTAGCCACGGGGCTTGCAAGTTGGCTTTACCTTGCGCCAATAATTCGCCTAATGACGGTGAACCCGGTGGGAGGCCAAAGCCTAAGAAGTCTAACGAGGTTAAGGTGGTGATCGAGCCGTTGAGGATGAAGGGTAAAAAGGTCAGGGTAGCCACCATTGCATTAGGCAAAGTATGGCGGAACATGATCACGCGCTGGCTGACCCCTAGTGCTTGTGCGGCGCGGATGTAGTCGAAGTTGCGGGCGCGTAAGAACTCGGCACGCACTACGCCGACTAAGGCCATCCAGCTAAATAACAGCATGATGCCTAATAACCACCAGAAATTCGGCGCGACAAAACTGGATAAGATGATGATTAAAAATAAAACGGGCAGCCCTGACCAGATTTCGATAAAGCGTTGTAATAGCAAATCGACCCAGCCGCCTAAGTAACCTTGCACCGCACCGGCAACGATGCCGATTAAGGAACTGGTGATGGTGAGGATTAAGCCGAATAACACAGAAATTCTGAAGCCGTAAATTAAACGCGCCAACACGTCGCGGCCTTGGTCGTCTGTGCCTAGCCAATTGTCTGCTGAAGGTGGCGCGGGGGCTGGGACGGGCAAGTTAAAGTTAATGGTGTTGTAGTTATAAGGAATCGGTGGCCAAAGCATCCAGCCTTCTGCGTTAATTAGCTCCGCTAAATATTCATCACGGTAATTGGCGGGCAAGGGCAAATCGCCGCCAAAAGTGGTCTCGGTATAGTCAAATAGCACCGGACTGTAATAATGATCGTGAAATTTGATCAGCAAGGGGCGATCGTTGGCGATGAATTCTGCGCCTAAACTCAGCACAAATAACAGTAGGAAAATCCAGAGCGACCACCAGCCGCGACGATTGTTGCGAAAGTTGCGCAGGCGGCGTTGGTTAAGTGGACTGAGAGACAACACGCAAAACACTCCTTGTGTTGAGATGGGCTATTGTAGGATGGCTATACTTCGCGACTATCAAAATCAATACGTGGATCAATCAGCACATACATTAAATCGCCGATTAAATTCAGGATTAAACCCAACAGCGAAAAGATAAACAACGTGCCGAACATCACCGGATAATCCCGATTTACCGTCGCTTCAAAGCCTAATAAGCCCAAACCATCTAACGAGAAAATCACTTCAATTAACAGCGAACTGGTAAACAACACGCTGACAAAAGCACTGGGAAAACCGGCGATGACAATCAACATCGCGTTTCTAAACACATGACCATATAACACTTGTTTTTCGGTTAACCCTTTGGCGCGGGCGGTCATCACATATTGTTTATTAATCTCGTCTAAAAATGAATTCTTGGTCAACATGGTTAAAGTAGCAAAACCACCGATCACCATTGCCACAACAGGTAAAGCAATATGCCAAAAATAATCAAGGATTTTACCGAATTGGCTTAATTGATCCCAGTTATCTGACACTAAACCGCGTAAGGGGAAAATACTAAAAAAAGTGCCGCCAGAAAATAACACGATTAACAACACGGCGAATAAAAAACCGGGGATGGCATAGCCGATGATGACTACAGCACTGCTCCACACATCAAAGCGACTGCCGTCGAGTACTGCCTTACGAATGCCGAGCGGGATAGAAATTAAATACACTAATAAGGTCGTCCATAGCCCTAACGAAATGGAAACCGGCATTTTCTCAACAATTAAATCAATCACGCTGCGGTCACGGTAAAAACTGTTGCCAAAATCCAGCGTGAGATAATCGCCCAGCATTTTAAAAAAGCGTTCGTGTGCGGGTTTATCAAACCCATACATCACTTCTAATTCTTTAATTAATTCAGGGTCTACCCCTTGCGCACCACGGTATGCGCTACTGGTCGCGGTACTGCTTTCCCCTTGCCCACCTCCGCTAAAACGTGAAGTGACTTCACTGCTTTGGTGTTTTAATTTAAAAATTTGCTGCTCGATAGGGCCACCAGGGGAGGCTTGGATAATGATGAAGTTAATCAACATGATGCCAAACAAGGTGGGGATGATGAGCAGTAAGCGGCGTAAGATATAAGCGGTCATAACACACACCTAAGGTTAAACATGATCATGTCGCACGTTGTAAACAAAAGTGCATATAAGCCAGTTGTTTGTGTACATACTGTTGGCGGCGAAGTTCTAAGCGGTATAACAATTCGGTTAATTGCAAACTGGTAATGGTTTCAGGTCGCAATAAAGCAGTGCGCTGTTGATATAAGAGATCGATTAAATAACTCAAGGTCGGCGCAGCGCGGGCGGTTAAATCGGCTTGTTGGGTAATGTGAAAACCGTATTGTTGTGCTAATTGCAGCAGACCAGACAGTTTATCGGTTTCCACTTCATCAATAATGATGAATTGACCTTTGGAACGTAATAAGCGGGCGGCATGTTGCAAACGGGCTTCCGCGTTTAAACGCTGGTGTCCTGCCTCTTGTAACACGATGCAATCATATTCAGTGACTGTCGCATATTTGTCTAAGGCATCTACAACGAAATTCGCGTCAGGGCAGTGCGTTTGCGCCAGTGTAAGCTGGTTTTCTGTAGCTACTAAGCCCGTATAGTCATAACCTGCTTGTTGTAAGCGGCTGGCGGTGTAACCGAATACGGGGCTGAGTTGCAGCAGTTTAGCGGGCGCTGGGGGGAGGTGTTTTAAGAGGTAATCAGTGGCGCGGTGTTGCGCGGTGTGCAAGTTATCGCGCTGTGGCTCCAAGCCGTAATGTAAGGCGATCACTTTGCCTTCTGCCAATTGCAAGGCATGGGCGTAGATGCTGTAAGGGAGAGGTAATGCAGAAAATAATGAGTGCACGCAGCTTCCTTGGTGTGATGTAGTAGGATGGGCTGACTTAAATCAGTTGGCGCGATTGATGGGCTTCCTGCGTCAGCCCATCCTACATTTAAATTACCAGATTTGCTCTAAACCTTTTAACACTTCATGACAGGATATTTGTCCCACCACTTCTGCGTCATCGACCACAGGATAAAAGCGATAAGGTTTGTTGACGAATAATTCTGCTAATTCCATGATGGTTGTGTTTGCGTCTACACTTTCCACACTGGTTTGCATGTATTCAGAAACACGTCCGCCTAATTCTTCATGATAACCCGCACGTAAGGCGATTTTCATGCAGTCTTTTTCTGACAAAATGCCGACTAAATTGCCGTGTTCATCCACCACAGGCGCAACCGGTTGATGTTTGCCAACTAATTGGTGAATGGCTTGTAAAATGTCCATATCCGGTTTTAACAACAACTGGGTTGCGGACATGTAATCCCTAACCGTAACTTTCCGTAAAGGCATTGTGCTTTCTCCTCAATCGCATTCCATGTCAAATCGGGGCTTTAAGAAGCCGATAATTTTTGTTGGCGTTTTTCGCAGCGCGCTTGCTTACGCGCTGAACATGAACACGCCGCATTATCATCATTATTTAAACCACCGCAACTGCCTTTGATACTGGGGCGACCAAAAATTACGCCAATGGCCATGGCAAATACCACCAGTAACATCACAAAAAATGTAACGAAAAAAGTACTCATTTTAATAACCTGTCATTTTCTGGCTCCCACGCGCTTTGCGTGGGAGCAAGTCTTGACGCGCCTGCGTCACGAATCTGTCTGCTTTTGTACCTGAACTCGGCGCAGGCGCGCCGCTACGGGTTCCCACGCAAGGCGCGTGGGAACGAGCAAGATTACAATTTAAGTTTAGTGTGCCTGTTGCAAGATAAAAGGGGCAAAGCTAGAAGTCATTTTTTGACTAAAACCATCTTCCGTTTTCACTAACATTAATACAGGCCATTTTTTCTGCTCGGCTAATGCTAGCCCTTTTTCTGGCCCTAATACGGTTAATGCCGTCGCTAAACCATCAGCCGTCATCGACAACGGGTGCAATACCGTCACTGAGGCGAGGTTATGCGTAATCGGTGCGCCAGTTGTTGGGTCAATGGTATGCGAATAGCGTTTGCCATCTTGTTCAAAATAATTGCGATAATCGCCGGACGTTGCCACGCCAGTATCGCTGATATGTATTAATTGTTGCACAAAACGTCCTTCAGGGACGGGTTTTTCAATTGCTACCGTCCAAGGCTCACCGCGTGCATTTCGACCACGGGTGCGCAACTCGCCACCAATATCAACTAAATAATGTTTAGCTTCCAAACTTTCTAAATACGCGGCTACTTGATCTACACCATAGCCTTTGGCAATCGCAGATAAATCAATGGCCATCTTGGGATGGGCTTTTTTCACGGCGCGAGGTTCATCACGCAATTCTAATTTTTCATAACCCACATAAGCGCGGATTTCTTCAACCTTCTGTGGTTCAGGTACCACTAAATCATGATATTCAGGGCCAAAACCCCATAAATTCACCAAAGGCCCTACGCTGGCATCAAACGCGCCGCCGCTCAATTCACTAATGCGCCGCGCTTCTTTCAATACGGTCATTAACTCTGCTGACACAGGAACCCAGTCAGTGCTTGGATTTTTATTGAGCAAGGATAGTTCAGAGTCAGCTTGATAAGTCGACATCACATCATTTACGTGCTTTAAAACCGTTTCTATTCCTTGCTGTAGGCTTTCTTTGCTCATACCAAGGGGCAAATGTGGCAACACGACAGCATAGCCAGTGCCCATTGTGCCACCCTCAATACGTGTAGGTGTCGGTATACATGCTGTTAAACAGCATACGCTTAATAATAACCACAGTCCCCAAGCACGTCGTTTCAAAGTTAATAATCCTGTTTGTCTCGTTTTTTAAATCGTTTTTTCTCGTTCCCATCGTCCCGATCACTGCCATTAAGTTAAGCGTGTTTGTAGGTCGGATAAGGCTTTAGCCGTCATCCGACATAACACAGTTGAAACTTGCGGCGGATGACGGCTTACGCCTTATCCGCCCTACAAGAGTGTGACAACTGGGAACGAGTTATTCCATTAAACCGGTTGTTTTGCCGCTAATAACAACGGACGCAATTCATCCAAACTGTCTAACAACACCTGATATTCATGTTGTGCTTGTTGTAATTGCGCTGTTTTCGCCAAGGCTTCCATATACTCACAAGCATGGATCACACTGAGCACGCCAAGATTTTTACTGGCACCTTTAAACTTATGGGCAGCTAAATATAAAGCTTCCGCATCTTGTTTTTCAATAGCATCCTGTAATTGCTTAAAGTAATTGGGTAATTCGTTTATATACAAGTCAATTAAGCGATTAACCCCCGCCGGACGAATCTCGACACGTAACAACTCCAATATGCTGTGATCTATCTCAGGTGTAGCCGTGTCTGGCGTATTCTTAACCACTGGCTGAAAGGCGGGCGTTGCCTCATCCACCACCGTCATATGCTCATCAAGCCAAGTGTATAAGGTATTGCATAACACATCCCGCGACACTGGCTTGGTTAAATAATCATTCATACCACTGGCTAAACAGCGCTCTCGTTCACCGCTCATGGCATTTGCGGTTAAAGCAACGACTGGAATAGGCTCGCGTTGTTGCGCTTGTTCCCATTGCCGTAATTGCTCTACAGCGGTTAAACCATCCATTTCCGGCATATGGCAATCCATTAACACTGCATCATAACCACCGCGTTGTAACAGCGTTAAGGCTTCTAAGCCGGTTTCTGCCACCACCACTTTAGCACCTAAGCGTTGTAACATCTCTTGGATAAAGATTTGATTAATCAAATTATCCTCAGCCACTAAAATATGCACCCCGCGTTTAAAGCGTAGGTTTTGCATTTGCGGCATGGCGGATAATGTAACGGGTTCTGCACCTACCTGATTGTGGCGATATAACAAGGGAATTTGAAACCAAAACCGACTACCCTGTCTAGGCACACTGTCAACGCCAATATGTCCGTTAAACATAGTGACCAAGCGCTTACAAATGGCTAAACCTAAGCCGCTGCCGCCATAACGGCGAGTGCTGGAGTCGTCTACTTGGCTAAAGGGCTGGAATAAGTGTTGTAATGCACTGGAGTCAATACCAATGCCAGTATCGATCACTTCAAATAACACATCTAATTGATTGCTGGTGATGCTTTTCAGTTGTACACGTAGCATAATGCTGCCGTGTTCGGTGAATTTGAGCGCATTGTTAATAAAATTATTGAGAATTTGTTTTAAACGCTGAGGGTCGGCGCAAACGGTGTAATCTTGTTGCGGGTCAAACTCTAAATTGAATTGCAGCCCTTTGGCTTCCACCAAAGGGGTAAACACATCTATCGTTTCTTGCACCAAGGTCGATAATTTAAAATCAGTGGCATGTAAGGATAAACGGTTCGATTCTAAGCGGGAGAAATCTAAAATATCATTGATAATGGTTAATAAACTTTGACCGGATAAACGAATATTGTCTAAATATCGTTGTTGCTCTTCGGTGAGACCCATCTCTCTCAATAATTCTGCCATGCCTAAAATGCCATTCAGCGGTGTGCGCACTTCATGGCTCATGGTGGCTAAAAAGATACTTTTCGACTGATTGGCAGCTTCTGCTACATCACGCGCCCGCTGCAACTCGCGCTCGGTTTGTTTTTGTTTGCTGATGTCATGCACAAAAGCGGCAAATTTTTTCTGCCCTCGCACTTCAAATTCACCAATGCTGAGCAATATTGGCACAACAGTGCCTGTGCGGTGCACACCAGCCAACTCTCGGCTGCGATTGCTCATATGGCGTTTGCCAGTTTCGACATAACGCTGAATGTAATAATCATGCTGACGTGCATCTTCAACATTGATTAATACTTTGACATTTTTACCCAACAAGTCTTGCTTAGCATAACCAAATAATTGTTCGGTAGCAGGGTTTAACGCCTCAATAACCCCCTTATCATTGATCACCACAATGCTATCCGGTGAGATATTCAACATGGCTTGAATTTGCTGCTCTTGATCTAAGATATAGCGGCGCACTTGCAGCAATTCGCGTTGCGTTTCTTGCAACATGCTTAAATCCATGTGTGTGCCCACCATGCGGCAAGGTCGGCCTTGTTCGTCCCACACCGCAATGCCACGGGTTAAAATCGGCAAATAATGCCCATCGCGATGCTTTAAGCGGTGTACAAACTCATAATGCGACAACAAGCGCTGCAAATAAGCAGAGCGGGTGTGCATCACTAAATCATAATCATCGGGATGAATGCGGTCGCGCCAAGTATCTTGTATATTGGGTAACTCATCATCTTGATAGCCCAACATTTGTTTCCAACGCGGTGAAAAATACACCTCGTCAGTCAGGAAATTAATATCCCACACCCCATCATTCGCGCCTTGCATCGCCAGTTCAAAGCGTTCTTCACTGTGGCGCAAACAATGTTCAATTTGTCGGCTTTGGCTAATATCGGTAAACGAGGCAAACGCAGCATACGGGCGTTTTTCTTTGGCATGAAACAAAGGCTGTGCATTAATAGACAGCCATAAAATAGGCAAATCAGCCCGAACAACACCTAAAATGGTATGAGAATTGGGCACACCTTCACGCAAAGCGCGTCGCACCGGAAAAGCAGAGGGCGGCACCGTCTCACCATTTTCTTGAATCACCTGCCAATGCCAGTCGCCTAAACGTGTGCCTTTTAAGGCTTTGAGTTCAACCCCTAAAATCCGTGCCGCACTGGGGTTGGCATCTAAAATTAAGCCTTGCCGGTTTTGTAAAATCACACCTTCTTGCATCGAGTTGATTAAGGCTTGATAGTGCGAGGCATCACTGTTGGAAAACTGTTGTTTTAATAAGGTGTTTTCGCGCTCTAAGCATTGAATCTGCTGTTTAAGACGCGCAATTTGCTGCGCGGGTGTTTCACAGGGGGCTGAAAAAGCCGCTTCAGTAGAGCTCATCAATTTATAACCTGTCAAAATGAAATTACCTATTTTTTATCTCAAGCCATCTTATGCAGATGGTTACTTACCTCTCCCTGTCAGCAGTATATAATTTGCGGGTCGTTTATCCCGTTTCGCTATTGCTGAGGGAAACTGTTCAACAACTACATATCATCACGCACCACCGCGAGACCTAGGCTCTTTTTAATGAGGTGCGGTCTTACTGTGTCACTACAAGGAAATCAACGCGAAATGAAAGCAAGAATTAAGTTAATCGAGAACGTTTGTTTAATGGCCGAATCAGAAAGTGGTCATACCACTATCATCGATGGAGCACCTGAAATCGGCGGACGGAATATTGGCATGCGCCCGATGGAAATGATCTTAATGGGATTAGGGGGCTGCACCGCAATGGATGTCTTAAG
>QKBZ01000035.1 GCA_003245895.1 Beggiatoa sp. | reverse complement strand
TCGATGGGGATACCTGCTGCTAATTCTTGCACACGTTTTACCAAACGTTCAGGTTCTAAATCAGATTTTTCAAACCATTCTTTAACGGTTGATTGCAATCTTAAGGCTTCAATAGCATCTTGTTTATCACCTTTACCAGTAATAATAATGACATAAGTGTCAATCTCTGCCTGATCTGCACGTCGAATCGCTTCTAAACCATCTAATTTAGGCATTCTTAAGTCGATGATGGCAACATCAAATTCATCGGTTAATAATTTTTTTAAAGTTTCTTCACCATCATTGGCTATTTCAATATCAAATTGCTGTGTTTCTTGTAGAATAGCAGCTAATTCTTCTTGCATATCAGGTTCATCATCTGCAATTAAAACGCGATATTGTTTATCTTTCACACTATTTCTCCTTTATGCAATGGTAGTAGTAAAGTAAAGCAAGCTCCGCCTTCTGCTTGATTAGTAAATTGTAAATTGCCGTCTAATTCTTTTGCTGCTTGATAGGCAAAGTATAGCCCAAGCCCTGTACCACTGGCTTTGCTACTGTGAAAAGGTGAAAAAATGTGTGCTTGTTGTGCTTCTGGAATGCCTGCGCCATTATCGGTCACTGTGAGTACAGCGCATTGATTAGTTTGGGTAGTATGAACAGTAATAATGCCTTGTGTTTGCTGTTCTACTGAGTCATGTGCATTAGTGATTAAATTAATTAAAATTTCTTGAATTAAGAACTGGTTAGCATAAGCTTGTGGTTGTGTTGCTGCTAAGCTTAAGATTAACTGGGTTCTATGATTTTCAAACTGGCTACTAAAATACTCTTCTATTTGCTGAACTAATGGATTTAATGCAACGATTTCTCGTGCATGTCGATCACCTTGTGCAAATTTTCTAAAGTTTTTAATAATTTTGTCTAAGCGATCAGTTTGTCTTAATATTTTTTCTAAAATTTCTCTGGTGGCTTCTGGAGTTAGGTTGTCTAAATTTCTTAGGCCACGTTTAGCAGCTAGTTGAATAATGCCAACAGGGTTGTTTATGTTGTGGGCAACGCCAGTTGCCATTAAACCTAAGTGATTGAGTTTTTCACTTTGTTCTAGGGCTAGTTTTTGTTCTGCCAAAGATAACTCTGTCTGTGTCAACTCACGTTGTAATGTAAAAGTTAAAAAAGTATGGCTAATAAGCCCTTCTGCAATTAGGATATTAAAGATTTCTTTAGCATACTGTTTTGATGAATTTGAACTAAAATAACATTCCACTAATGCTAAGCAAGCAAAAAAGAATAAAATAGGCTGTGGCTGATTCTCAGTGTTACAAAGTTCTCTTGCTTTATTTAGAATTTTATTAGATTCACTATATTGTTTTTTCTTGTTGTATATCATACCTATGAAAAGATAGCAGTTAACATATTTTTCTTTAACTATATTCTGCTTCATGACAGAAAAATAATTGGCAGCTTTTTCAAAATATTCTAATGCTTGATCATTTCGACCATCCAAAAAAAACGACACCCCTTTTTGATAACTTTCCTCAGCAAGCTGTAAATAATCCTCTTCCATAGCTTTTCCTTATAAACGGCAGCCGCAGGCGATCTATATTCACTGCCATATTAGCAGGAGAATCAACCCTATTCATAGAATTCATGCTAAAAATGATTCTGGATGCAATCCAAGACGTGTTGACCGAACAAGAAAGCGAACAAGTAAAACGCTTACTCAATGCACTAGCAAAGGGCAGCCACTCTACAAAAGAATTAATGGCACGGCTACAACTCTCCCACCGTCCCACTTTTTTATACAACTACTTACAACCCGCACTCAAACAAGGCTTAATCGAAATGACGCGGCCTGATACACCGCGAGCGCGTAATCAGAAATATTATCTCAGTGCGAAAGGTCGGGCATTCATCTGATATTAGGCGTTTTTTTTGATTTAAAGTAGCCCTCACCTAAATCCTCTCCCAGAGTGGAGAGGACTTTAAGACGAGAACGACTCAATACAACCTAAAATTGATACTTCGCCATCAACTCAACCTGCTGACCCGCTGGACGCACCGAAGTCCCCGCAGAAGTAGGCGGACGACTCGCCGCATTTTGATCACGCACTTCTAACCCAAATTCTAAGTTGGGTAAATAGGTGTAAATCAAGTTCCAGTGTGCCATGCGGATAGTGTCTTCGGTCATGGTGTCGGCGACTTCATCGGCTTCAACTTGTCCATAGCGTAAAGTGCTGCGCCATTGTTCGGAGAATTTATAGGTCGCGCCAATGGAAAAGCCTGTAGTGGTAATTAAATCGCCATTGTCGTTAGCATCTGCCGTTGAAGAACCACGCGCCCCCGTGTAACCCCAGCCCGCATACACGCCGCCGCCTTTGCCGGTATAAGCTGTCATGCCGACCGTGATATTGTCAAATTTGAGCTTGGCGGCAGCAGATATGCCGACACCGAATTTAGAATCATCGGTGCCAGTTTCGATTTCGCGTCCAAATACCGCTAAGTTCATGGCATGACCGCTAGGCATGCGGTGGGTGTAACTGGCGATCATGTCGGGGACATCTGCGTCAGTGTAAATCGGGTCTTGCAGGCTAAAACGTGCGCCGCCGTGTGTGTAATGCACGACTAAATCAGGACGCACTACCGCGCCATTCGCCGAGATGGAACCGTAACCAGGGTTCCAGAAGTCGATCATTTCAACATCAAACAAAGCAGTAGCGAAAAAATGCCCATTCCATGTTTGACCAATAGTTAGGTTGTCAACTTGTAAATAAGCATGCCGAATGCGGGGCGCATAAGTGCTATCACTTTCCGTGTTGTCATCCCAAAAGTCAGTTTCAACAAAGCCTTTAAGTTTGTGCGATTGGATTGTTTTGGCAACCGTGAGATTAAGGCGGGTTTGACGTGCACCGCCTTCAAAACCGCGATCTCCGTCGTCTGGCATATTGAACTGGCCTTCTGCTTTGACATAGCCGCCAACGCTGAATTTCATGCCCTCGAATTCGCCTAAATCTAAGGCAAGGCTGTTAAAAGAAAGTCCTGTTAGCATAAAAGCTAAAAACAGTTGTTTTTGGGTGGTCATTGATGTTCTCCTCATCACTCTCATTTATTTAATTTTCATCATGATTGTTCCTCCTCGATGCCTATTTTTTTGCATAACGCATGTCGTATGATGCTGCGCTTATACGACCTACAAGAAAAAACAGGCGTAAGGAGGCTAGGGCGTGCAAGTGGCTACACGCCTCACTAGGCGGTTTAAAAAACTGGAAGTGTTAGCGTTGCTACTTGGCGTTCATTAAGCTGGGCAGCCATAGCGAAAGCTGGGGAATAAACGCGATCACCAGCATGCTGAGCAACATTGCGAACAGAAAGGGCAGCATGGCCTTAAATAAGCTCCCCATTGGCAAATTCGATGCGGTCATGGCAATGTAAAGCCCCGGCCCTACTGGTGGAGTCACCAGACCGACCAAAGTTGCCAAACTAATCACCACGCCAAAGTGAATGGGGTCTATGCCTAAAGCAGTAGCAGCAGGCAAGATAATAGGCACTAACACGATCATCACACTGATGCTCTCTAAAAACATGCCAAGCAGGATGACTAAGCCGTAAATGATCAGCAAGAATAGTTGTGGAGAGTCAGTAAGCTGTGTCACCGCGTTCACCATCATGTCAGGCACGCCTTCAAACGATAATGCCCAGCCAAGTAC
Source organism: Beggiatoa sp. (assembly GCA_003245895.1). Classification (GTDB taxonomy): domain Bacteria; phylum Pseudomonadota; class Gammaproteobacteria; order Beggiatoales; family Beggiatoaceae; genus SZUA-411. The sequence goes on along the minus strand of QKBZ01000035.1, from coordinate 8,449 downwards.
CGAGGCGATACCGATTAAACCGGTGATAGTGGCAGTGTTTAAGGCGACCGCGCCGAAAATCTGCGGCAAGTCTTTGAGTTTTAAGCTGCGATAAATCACCGCGCCAATAATGAAGGATAAGATAGAGGCAATGGCTCCAGCTTCGGTGGGCGTGGTTACGCCAGTGACAATGCAAATGATCACGGTAATAGGGATCATGCCAGGGAGCAAGCCGTTTAATAACTCTTTGCCCATCGATTTATGTGAAAAATGCTCGCCTTTTGGCAAACCCACAATCACACCCGTGATGAAAACCACACAGCCAAAGCTCAAGAAAATAATGATACCGGGGATGATGCCTGCAATAAATAAATCTGAAATGGGCTGATAAGCTACCACACCGTAAATGATCATTAACATGGAAGGCGGGATGATAGGCCCAAGTAAACCGCCTGCCATTGTCACAGCAGCAGAGAACGGCTTAGGATAGCCTTTATCAACCATCGTCGGCACCATTAAACGGCTCATGACAGAGATTTGCGCGGTGGCTGAACCTAAGATCGAAGCTGCCATTGCGTTGGTGAGCAGATTGACATAAGCCAAGCCGCCTTTAAAACCACCGACAAATAAATCAGCGGTATTCATTAAGCGACTGGTTAAACCGCCGCGATTCATCAACTCGCCAACCAGCATAAACAGTGGAATGGCTAATAAGCCGCTCTTGTTCAACGCGCCATAGAGTTGAATGGGCAGTGAACTCATTAAAATGCTGAGATCGACTTGCCAGAGAAAGACTAATGAAGCCAATAGCAAGGCTAAAAAAATCGGTAGACCTGTTAATAAAGCGATAAAAAAAACAGCGCTGGTGATCATGATTGGCGGCTCTCCTCAACTTCGCTGGAAGACTGCATGCTATGGCTGTGGTGAGGTTCATAGTTTTTATGCAGAATGAGCTTGACCAACAGATGCCAAGCCATCAGGTAAAATGCGACGACTAACACGGAATAGTTATACCAACGCGGCAAGCCAGTAGTCGGTGAGATGTCGGCTTTGATCTCAGGACGCATAATCCAGTCTGTGGCGTGGTAACACAGCAAGGCTAAGGTGAGAAAGCCAACCAGATTTAATGCCCAGTTGAGGTAGTTGCGATACTCAGGGGGCAAGTGGTCAATTAGAAAATCGATGCGCACCAGATTATCGGTATAGGTCAAATAACTCAGGCCGATAAAAGTGCAAGAGATTAAGATTTGCACCGACACTTCCTCAGCCCAGAACAGCGGGCTGTTAAAAAAGTATCTGAGAATCACCTGAGCCGACAGGATAAGCGTGAGCGCTGCGATCAATAACATCAGCAGACCCATTTCTGCATGGGCAAGCGCTCTGTTGAGCCGTTCAAGAAGTTTAAGCATAAGAACCTCTGACGGGGCTAGCCGTTGAGCTAGACCCGCTTTTGCTACTGATTTGGGGGAGAATTATTGTGCTTGTTGCGTGTAGAACTTAGCGACTGTGGCATTGGCTGCGGTGTATTTTTTCACAATCGGCTGTGCAATCGCTTTTAGCTTATCTTGAGGTAATTGGCTGACAGATACGCCTGCATCTTGCAACAGTTTTAAGTTGCTGACTTCTGCCTTGGCTTGTTGTTCAAAGCCCCACGCCTCGGCTTCCTTAAAGGCATCCATGATGACTTGTTGTTGCGCTGCGGATTGTTTATCCCACCATTTTTGCGAAACCACCATTACACCAGGGAATACCATGTGATTGGTTAAGGTTAAGTAAGGGGCTTGTTGATACATTTTCATGCCGACTACGATGTCTAAATCGACATCTACCGCATCTAATAAATTAGTGGTTAAAGAAGACGACACGTCAGCAATGGCTAAGGCGGTAGGTGCTGCTTGTATTGCCAGCCACCAATCGCTGAATACTTGATTCGGAAAGGCGCGGATTTTTTTGTTCGCTAAATCTTCGATGCTTTGAATCGGTTTAGAGGACAACACATGGCGCATACCGGCTAAGGTATAGCCTAAGCCGATCAGCTTGTGCTGTTTGAGATCGGCTAATAATTGTTTCGCGGTTTCAGTCTGAGTGGCTTGCGCTGCGTCGGTGACATCGGTGAAGGTGTACGGCAAAAACCAAGCGTTCATGGATTCTGAACGGTTGGATAATGAACCAGCGGTTAAGATCGCCATTTGCATCGCACCGGATTGCAGTAAGTCGATCATTTGATTATCGCCGCCTAATTTGCTCAGCGGAAAAATGGTGATGCTGTCTTTGCCGTCAGTGGCGGTTTTTAAGTTGTTGTTAAAACGCTCAGCTACCTGATGCCAGATGTGGCTGGGTGGGGTAACGTGGCCTAGGCGTAAGCGTTCGGCTTGTACGTTAGTGCTGATCAGTAACGCGCTGCCTAATACAGCATAACCGAGCATTTTCTTGATGATTTTCATAGTATTGTCTCCAAAATTTTTGTTATTGGCCTAAATTCGACAAAAGTTTGCTGTAAAAACAAGCTATTCCTCGTTCCCACACGCTGTGTGGGAATGCAGTCACGACGCGCTGCGTCGAGGGTTTGTTCCAAGAGAAAGCTAAATCCGTCATTTAGCCTACTCGTGACGTAGCACGTCACGACTGCATTCCCAAATGGCATTTGGGAACGAGAAACATATTGCTGTTTTTAATGCTAATTTTGTCTAATTTGAGACGTTATCGATTTTGTTTTCACATCCTTTGGGGAAAATAACGGAGCTGAATTCTCCTCCTCAGCTCCGATGCTTGACGGCTTAAGCAATGTTTAATTCAATGCTGGCTAAGCCTTCAATGTAGCCGGTGATTTTATCGCCAGAGACCACCGCGCCTACACCTTCTGGCGTGCCGGTGTAAATCACATCACCCGCTTGCAGATGATAAAACTTAGATAAATGCGCGATGATTTCCGGCACACTCCAGATCAACAGACTTAAATCAGAAGACTGGCGCGGCTCGCCATTTACCGCTAACTCAATTTTGCCATTGCTGATAATGCCTGTTTTTTCTACTGGCACGATGGCAGTCATCACCGCTGATTGCTCAAAGTCTTTGCCTAAATCCCAAGGGCGACCGTTTTCACGCGCTTTTAACTGCAAATCACGGCGCGTCATGTCTAAACCGGCAGCGTAACCAAACACCAGTTCATTCGCCTTTTCTTCTGGCACTTCAAAACCATCTTTACCAATCGCCACTACTAATTCCATTTCGTGGTGATAGTTCGCAGTTTGTGGCGGATAGGCGATAGTGGCACCGCTAGGCACATAGCTGCTGGGGTGTTTGGTGAAGTAAAACGGCTCTTGTTTGGTTTTATCGACCGATACGCCCATTTCCGCTGCGTGTGCTAAATAGTTGCGGCCTACGCAGAAAATGCGGTTGATGGGGAAACTGGCATCGCTGCCTTCAATTGCAGCTAAAACAGGCGCAGGCGCGGGGAATACAGTATTTGACATAACAACTCTCTTTCTTTGGTTTAAAATCATTTTTATCGTTGCATTTGTGTTTGTAGGGTGGAATAGCGCAGCGTATTCCACCATAGCATTCTGCAAATTGCTCAATAGGTGCAGGAACACACTTCATGGTGGAATACGGCTTACGCCTATTCCACCCTACAAACAACAGCAACGATGGGAACGAGAAATACGGGCTTAATACACGCCTAAATGCTGATGCAAAGGCTCTTCATCTGCGGTAATCAAAAACGCCGGTTCGGTTTTAGAATCATTCACCAGCACAATGTCCGAATAACCGGGGCTGCTTAAGGTATCTTTTTCCACCCACGACAAAGGCTCGCCGCCATCGACGCTTAAGCTGCCACTACCTTCAACCGCATGGAAAACACAAGGCGTAGTGCGCTTAGGCAATACACAGCGTTCGCCAGCACGCAGCATGATTGCGCCAAAGCCTAAACTTGGGAACACGCTGCCGCCGGTTTCAGGATTGACATACGAGATACGCAACACGCCTGTTGAATAATGCTCAGCCATTTCCAGCAAGCAGGCGCGGGTTTTCGTCCACGGATAGCGCAACTGTGGCGAGTCGCTTGGCGCGCGCTCGAAATTAATATTCGGCACTACACCGGCAGCACTGTACTCAGCAAACGATTTATCACGCGATAAAGTTGTTTGCTGATTTTGGCCTTCAATCGCCCAAGAGCTTTCTAATTGATAAATCAGCGGCAGGTCTAACACATCTAACCACACGATAGGGCCTTGGCCTTCGTGGTGATGCTCATGCCATTTGCCGGAAGGAGTGAGGATTAAATCACCGCGTTCCATGCGGCAAGGCTCACCCGCAACGGTGGTATACGCGCCTTCGCCTTCGACGATAATGCGCACGGCGTTTGGCGTGTGGCGATGATTTGGTGCAGTTTCACCAGGTAGAATTAATTGCAAACCTAAATAAATACTTGGCGTGGCCTGCATGTTTTCTAAGCCATGACCAGGGTTAGCGAGTACCAATACACGGCGCTCAGCTTTTTCCATCGGGGTTAATTCACCAGCTTCTAACAGCAAAGGGCGCACGTTTTGATAACGCCAGTTTAAAGTTTGCGTTTTGCGTGTGGGGACTTTATACGGCAGCACTGCACGCATGCTAGGCCATAAAGGCACTAGGTTTAAATCGGTTAAATTATCACGATAAGCTTGTGGTAATTCTTCAAGTGTACCGAGAGACAACATAAATTTATCCTTTGGTGATTGCCCAAAAAAGCAAACGGAGCAACAGCACGAACTAACAGCGCAACACGTTTGAAAGGCTGCGCCCCGTAAGAAAATTTGCCGCTGATAGGAGACAGGGAACAATAACGGCAAATAGGTGCTTGCTTACTGGTTGAGACAGTTCGTGTAGGATGGGTAGAGGCTTGCCGAAACCCATCACGTCATTCTGCAAAATGATGGGTTTCGCTGCGCTCTACCCATCCTACGCATTCAGGCAGTTGCTGACGTTCCAGCTATACAGCCATTCAACTGCGTCATAGAACCGGTCTTGGCTACGGTTTTTCCACAACTGATTGCGCACTAAACGCTCTACACCTTTGGCATGATATAAACGCCCCATTTCGCGTGCGCCCCAAACCACACGCGCAGTGCGCGGAATGCGTAAGGATTCGTATAAACGGAAGGCTTTTTCTAAGTCATGATTGCAGTGCTTGATGGCTTGGCCTAATACCACGGCATCTTCCAACGCCATGCACGCGCCTTGTGCCAGATATTGCGTCATCGGGTGCGCGGCATCGCCTAAGATAGTCACTAAACCTTCGCCCCATTTTTCAATTGGTTCGCGGTCGGCTGTCGCCCAGCGTTTCCAAGATTTAGGCAGGGATAATAAGCGGCGAGGGCTGTCGTCGATGCCCTCAAAATAGGATAAAACTTCTTCGCGTGAACCTTCGCGCACGCTCCACTCTTCTTGCTCGCGGCTGTGGAAAGTCACCACTAAGTTATATTGTTGACCGCCGCGTAAGGGGTAATGCACCATGTGACAGCGCGGGCCAGCCCATAACATGGGCGAGTTAACCTGTAAATCTTCGGGCATGTCTTCGACATCGACCACCGCACGATATACCACATGACCGGTCACACGCGGCGGGTCGCCGACGAACTGCTCACGCACCACAGAGCGCACGCCGTCAGCACCGATCACCGCGTCAGCCTCATAACGATTGCCTTCAGCATCGATCACGGTCACGCCTTTGTCAGTGGCTTCCACTTTTTCAATTTGGGTATTAACGCGGAAACTGATTAGCGGGTGTTTTTCAACCGCTTCTAAGATAGATAAATGAATATCGGCGCGGTGGATAACACCGTAAGGATTGCCAAAGCGTTTGCGGAATTTTTCGCCGATGTCTACGCGGGCGACTTCTTGCGCATTCGTCGCATCCATCATGATTAAGTAATCAGTGAATACAGAACGGTTGCGAGCGGCTTCACCTACGCCCAACGCATCTAAGGCAGAATAGGCATTAGGGCCAAGCTGAATACCTGCGCCGATTTCAGCAATTTGGGAGGCTTTTTCTAATAATAAGACTTCGATATCTTGTTGCACTAAGGCCATAGCAGCCGCTAAACCGCCGATACCGCCGCCGATGACGATAATTTTTTGTTTGCTCATGATCTCCTCCGAGCTTTCAGTGATTTGGCTTTGTTGCGTATCTTTTTGTTTTAAAAGCAACGAAAGACTTTTTTAATTAATAAAATCAGGTTGGCGTTGAGGTTCGGCTTGTTGGAAAGCCGCTTGTTGCTGGCAATGTTCATACACCGCCATCACTTTAGGAAAACTGCTTAAGTCACAGCCCATGCGCAGCGCGTTTGCCACTTGCGGCACTAAACAGCAATCTGCCAGATTCGGTTCATCACCAAAGCAATACGCCCCACTGCCATGACGTTCTAATAAGCGTTCGACCGCATCAAAGCCTTCTGCCACCCAGTGCGCATACCAGTCTTTTTTCTGTTCATCGCTGACCGCTAACTCACTGCTGAGGTATTTCAAAATGCGCAAATTGTTGACGGGGTGCATATCGCAAGCAATGACGTTAGACAGTTCTAACACGCGCGCTTTTAATACAGGGTCGCTAGGAATTAAACGTGGGCCGTTTTGCGTGTCATCGAGATATTGAATGATGGCCATTGATTGACCGAGAGACAGGCCGTTGTCATCGATTAAAGCTGGAACGACTTTGCTAGGATTCAGTTCGACATAGGCTTCGCTGCGTTCTTCGCCGACGCGAATATTCACGCCGTGATACTCATAGTCCAAGCCCTTGAGTGCCATCGCAATTCTGACTCGGTACGAGGTGGAGCTATTAAAGAAACTGTAAAGTTGCATATAGGCTTCCATGATTTTTAGTTATGGATAAGAAAAGAGACCCGCGAAAAAAGTGCTGTTTTGCAGTGCTAACCGCTGACTTGAATACAGTATTGACTAAGCGACCTATGATTACCAATGATATATAAGCATGTATCCATAACAATTTAGGTATATCAAAAATGGATTGGACACGACATTTAAAGCTTAAACATCTGAGCTTGCTGCTCACCTTGGCAGAAACAGGCAGCCTCAGCGAAACCGCGCGCACTTCTTTCACGACACAACCGGCCTTGTCCCGCTGGCTTAAAGAATTGGAGGAAGATATAGGCGGGGCTTTGTTTGAACGCCATGCACGAGGGCTTACGCCAACTGATTTGGGGAAAATGTTAATCAGTCATGCTAGACGCATCGTTACAGAATTAGAACGGGCGCAACAAAACCTAGAAGCAGTGCAAGCAGGCAGCACCCGCAGCATAGCCATCGGTACTTCGCCCGCTTCTGCACCTTATTTTGTACCGGCGGCAATTTCGCGCTTTTTGCAGATTCACCCAAAATCACGGGTAGAAGTGCGAGAAAGCACTATGAATGATCTGATGGATAAATTGGCACTCGGCGAGCTAGATGTAGTAGTGGGGCGTTTGGACAATTACCGCCCACAAGCTGAATTTCGCAATGAAATTTTGTATAGCGAACGGATTTTAGTGGTGTCCCGCTTAAGTCATCCTTTAGCGCAACGCAGCAAATTGACATGGGATGATTTGTATCAATATGACTGGATTGTCTGGCCTGATGGCACGCCGATCCGCAGCAAGCTCGACGAAGCCTTGACCCGCTCCGGCCTTAAACCGCCTTATTACCGCGTCGAATCCACTTCGCAAGTCGGCAATCTTTGGCTATTGCAATACACCGATATGTTGTCTATCGCCTCGGAACGTGTCGCAGCGCATTTTTATGATCGTGGTTTAATGTTTCCGCTGGCGATTGACATCAATTGTGAAGCGGGCGCGGTAGGGATGTGCTGGCATGAGAGCAGGCATCAAGATGAGATTGTTAAGGATTTATTGGATTGTTGTCGGGAGTCTAAGAAGTTTATTTAAAGCAGCTTCTTGTCAGAATCAGGCGTTGTAGGGTGGAATAGCGTAGCGTATTCCACCATAGAATTCTGCAAAAAGCTGAGTAAAAACAGAATATAACCCACATGATGGAATACGGCTTACGCCTATTCCACCCTACAAGAATGCTTAACTTTAGGCGTTACGCAGTTGACTGCCCTTTAGTGAACAACGGCAATGTATGTAGATACTCTGTTCCCCGTCAAGTAAAAAACAGTATTTTCCCATAAAAAATATAAAGACATCCACAAACTGTTTGAGCAAGGGTCAAGCAGTTTGTGCTTTGGGTAAATGATAAAAACGCTCTTCGTCAAAAGATTTACCTGTTTTAAACATGGCATGAATTGCATGTAAGAGTTTACGCATAACCGGCCTGAATTTTCTTTAAGCCTGTAATGGTCTAATAATCTTGAAGAGAAATATAGCCAACAAAAGTTGGTCATTTAGGAGAAATTAGATGAATCAGACAAATCGCAAACCTCGTCAGACATACACAGCAGAGCAGAAGCTGGAATATGCCAAGTTGATGGTGG
>QKBZ01000446.1 GCA_003245895.1 Beggiatoa sp. | reverse complement strand
TTTTAAGTAATTTATATCAAAATACTTGAGTAGTTCTATTTTTAATTTAACTTTTTGGTCAAAGTTTAATTCACACATGGGCATTCAAGGGGCTTGGAATGAAAGAGTTTATTAAGGTTATCGCCGAAGCACGATAAGACAGGCATTTTAAAATGACTATACCAAAAAAAAGCCCCAGTGTTCTGCAACACTGAGGCTCTTTTTCAAAAACTTAAAACTAAACTATTAAACTAACCCTCAACTCGAACCGTTTCCACTTCCTGCAATTTTGGGTAATCAGGATAATTCAGTTTTAATACGGCTAAGCTGCTATCCGCTAACTCATCCATTTGCATAATACGGTAAGCTTTCACCATAATCGCCAAAGCATCCGGCACGGCGGGGGTGCGTTGGAAAGTTTCCACCACATTTTTAGCGCGGTTAGCAGCGGCTAAATACGCACCGCGTACCATGTAAAACTGTGCCACGTTGACTTCGTATTGTGCCGTGCTGTTGCGTAAATACAGCATGCGTTGGCGTGCGTCTTCGGCGTATTGGCTATTGGGGAAGCGGCGGATTAATTCGGAGAAATCTTGGAAAGCGTGCGCGGAGACGCTTTGATCGCGTTGGGTTTTATCCAACGGTAAAAAACGATCTAATAAACCCTCATTCATCTGAAAATTCACTAAACCTTTCATATAATAGGCGTAGTCAATATGTTCGTGGCGCGGGTATTGTTGAATAAAACGGTCTGCTGCCACAATCGCCGACTCAGGCTCGTTAAATTTATGATACGCATAAATGCTTTCTAGCAACGCCTGTTGCGCGTGCGCCTGAAATGGATAGCGCGCCTCTAACAGTTCATAATAGCGGATTGCCGTACCGTAATCGTCGTCTTTTAAGGCTTCTTTAGCTGCTGCATACATTTGGTCAGCAGACCAACCTATTGTTTGTTCTTTAGGATCAGTAGCACAGCCGTTAAGCATTAACGCCAGCAATAAGCATGACAAGGTAATAATTCGCATAATCGTTTCTTTCGTTCGCAAGTAGAGTGGGCAAGGCGTTGCGTTCTTACGCCACACGGCTTTGTTTTTTGCAAGGTCGCCACTCTCTAGCACACGCTTTTTTTCTCGTATGAAGATTAACAATGACAACACAAACGCATTTTAGCACGAAAATTCCGCCAGAGATGGCAGGCTTACGTTTAGATAAAGCACTCGCGGAGTTATTCCCCGATTACTCCCGCGCCCGTTTGCAACAGTGGATACGCGATGGTTTGGTGCGGGTGAATTCCGTACCGCTACGCGCTAAGGATAAAGTGCAAGGTGGGGAGGAGATCGAGTTAACCGCCGATTTAGGCGATCAAGTGGAATGGGTCGCGCAGTCTTTACCGCTAGACATTTTATATGAAGATAAGGATGTGTTGATCATTAATAAGCCTGCGGGCTTAGTGGTTCACCCAGGGGCGGGTAATCCTGATAAAACTTTAGTGAATGCCTTACTGCATCATGCGCCGGAGTTAGCGCAGTTGCCACGCGGCGGCATTATTCACCGTATTGATAAGGAAACCAGCGGTATTTTAGCGGTGGCGCGTTCGCCATTGGGTTATACGCAGTTGGTGGAGCAGTTGCAAGCGCGTTTGTTTGTGCGTGAGTATCATGCGGTGGTGTGTGGCGTGTTGGTGGCAGGCGGTAAGGTGGATGAGCCAATCGCACGGCATCCAAGTCAGCGCACGCGCATGGCGGTGGTGCATGGCGGTAAGCCTGCGGTGACGCATTATCGAGTGGCGAAGCGTTACCGCGCCCATACCCATATTCGGGCGAAGTTGGAGACAGGGCGCACGCATCAGATTCGGGTTCATATGGCGCATGCGCGTTATCCGTTAGTCGGTGATCCCTTGTATGGCGGGCGTTTGCGTTTGCCGCCGCAGAGTAGTGAGGCGTTTAAGGCAGCTTTGCGCGGTTTTCATCGTCAGGCGTTGCATGCGGAGCGTTTAGGTTTTCAGCATCCGCGCACAGGTGAGTTTGTCGAGTGGTCAGTGCCGATGCCAGAGGATATGCAACAGTTGCTGGCGGCTTTGGAGCAGGATTTAAAAGATTTTGAGAAGACTTCCGGCGGCGATTTATTGCCTTGGGAGTGATCCGTATTTACGCGCAAGTCCGGCAAGGTGTTGTTCTCGTGCAGCAGCCTTGCGGGCGCGTTCTTGTGTGCGACAGGCGCGACAGCGAACGGCGGTGGAGTCGATGCAGCCTTTAGCCTGTTCATACCACCATTGTTGTTGCGCGGCTGTCCACACTTCTGCTTTGCCACAGTCTTTACATGTGAAGGGTTTGTCGATGTAGTAAAGCGGGAACGGGCTGTAGGTGGTGTTGTGGCTGAGTGCGGCGTGATTGGCTTTGAGGGCGTTTTTAGGGATGGCGGTATGTGCCGCATTTTGGGCTTGTTTTTTGGCGCGTTGCACGCGGTGTTGTTTGATTTCTTGACGGCGTTGTTTGTTGCTTTTCATGGGTGGAATGACCCTACATCGCGATTTGTGTTGAATACCTTGAGGGTAAATAAATGTTTTCAGAAGAGAAAGTGACACACATGGCTTCATATCTGCTGTTAAAACGCGGCGGCAGAATGTCTTATCTCAAACTGTTGAAACTATTATATTTAGCAGAGCGTGAGGCTTTAGCCAAGTGGGGCGATTCTATGAGTGGCGATAAGTTTGTGTCTATGCCACATGGCCCTGTGATGTCTGGCACTTATGATTTAATCCAGTCTGAAAATAATTATTGGCAAAATTTTATTGCGTCTGAAGCTAATTATGAAGTAGCTATAAAGCCGCATATTTCAATAGATGATTTAGATGAGTTAAGTCGTTCAGAACTCAAAATATTAGATGCTATTTTTGATGAGTTTGGCGGGAAAAGTCGTTGGGAGTTGGTTAAGTATACGCATGATTATTGTTCAGAGTGGCAAGACCCAAATGGCAGTTCTTATCCCATTAATCCGCTTGGGGTTTTGTTGGCAAAAGGGTTTTCGCTAGAAGATGCGGAAACGCTGTTGCAGCATGGTGCAGAGCAGGTGCAGTTGAAAGAGATGAAGCAGATTTTAAGGTAAGCCATGCAGTATACACCCACCAAAAGAGGAACGATTTTAATCCCTAATTTTGCAACGGATAATTTGCATTTTATCTGCAATGATCCCGTGTTTTATCCTGCTAAGTAATTGGACAAAAATAACCAAGATTAAGATAGACTATAGTATTGCAGCAGAGTCCT
>QKBZ01000075.1 GCA_003245895.1 Beggiatoa sp. | reverse complement strand
CAACTGAAGTCCAGCCCTAAGTAAGAAGAAAATCGTTCAAGCAGGTGAGCATTAGTTTTACGGATTTTCCAACTGGCAATTGAGATGACTTTGCTGCTCCCAGAGTGATATTGTCGATCTTCAAGCTTGAGCAAGTTTAGGGCGATCATCGAAGTATTAAAATGGAAATGCAAGGATTCGCCGCAACGTGCTTGGCAATGATTCAGTCAAAGAAACTGTTTGGCATCACGGAATAGAAACTCAACCTGAAAACGTGCCTTGTAATAAAGTACGGGTCTTGCTGCAAATGTTTGAGATAGGAATCGACACAAGATTCATCGTCTTTACTTGGCGAGGGCGTTTGGCGTGTAGAAAGAGTGTAGGCTGTATTTTCCGTGACATTCACCACTGCCAGAGTCGAGATTTCTAAACCTTTTTCAGCTTTGCCGCTTACACCGTTGTAGAACTTGCCGAGTCCCTCGGTGTACTTGCCGCTTTTAGGTATGAAACTGCAATCAGTCACTGCAATCAAGGTGGTTTCTGTTCCGCAGATTGCTTGCAAGCTTAACTGGTTAAACTCGACAAAGTTAAACTCTCGCCGATACCAGCGAGAGAATGTTTTTTCATGGTAATCACTATATCGGCTGAGATTGCGAAAGCTTGCGCGTCCCCTAAAACTCATGAGCAAAATCAGTAGCACTTGCATAAACTTCTTTTGAGGTTTGCTGACAGTGGACATTTGCTGCAAAACCGTTTCTACTGTTTCCATGAGAGCCTGTAGTTGGAGAATGTTGTTGTAGGAAACTACATTATCCAGTTATCTGGCTCTCTTTTAAAACTGTACGAAGTATTGCCAAAACAACAGGCAAAAAAAGGCTACACAGCCTGTTGCTCTGTGTAGCCGGAAGGAACAAAAGGGGAAAAGCGTGTAAAAATCGCTTTAAGGAGCAGCCTCGTTCACTTGCATCCTGACATGATGAACGAGGTACTCAAGATCGAATTAACGATCTTCCATTGAAACAAATGGACGGTTGTCTTCGCCGATGTACTCAGCACTTGGACGGATTAAACGGTTGTTACCACGTTGTTCCATCACGTGTGCAGCCCAGCCAGTGATACGAGACATAACGAAAATTGGCGTGAACAGCAGGGTAGGAATACCCATGAAGTGGTAAGCACTTGCGCTGTAGAAGTCTAAGTTAGGGAATAATTTTTTCTCGTCCCACATGACTTTCTCGATGGCTTCAGAAATTTCATATAATTTCATGTTGCCAACGTCTTGCGCTAATTTTTGTGACCATTGTTTGATCACAGTGTTACGTGGATCAGACACTGAGTAAACCGCGTGACCAAAGCCCATGACTTTGTCTTTACGTGCTAATTTCTCTAACAAACCTTTACGTGCATCTTCAGCACTGTGGTATTGCTCGATTAATTCCATTGCTGCTTCGTTTGCACCACCGTGTAATGGGCCACGTAATGTGCCGATTGCGCCAGTGATTGCAGAGTAGAAGTCAGATAAAGTTGCAGCACAAACGCGAGAGGCGAAAGTTGATGCATTGAACTCATGTTCTGCGTACAGAATTAAAGAAGCGTCCATGCAGTGACGGTGCATTTCGTTAGGTGCTTTACCGTGCAGCATGTGTAAGAAGTGACCACCTAAGGTATCTTCGTCGGTATAAGTTTCGATGCGTTGACCGTAGTTAGTGAAACGGTACCAGTAGCATAAAATTGCAGGGAAAACCGCTAATAAGCGGTCTGCAATTTTGTGTTGTTGGTCAAAGCTATCTTCAGGCTCTAAGGTTCCTAACACAGAACAGCCAGTACGCATAACGTCCATTGGATGTGCGCTTGCTGGAATTTTTTCTAAAACCGCTTTTAATTCTGCTGGCAAGCCGCGCATGCTGCGTAAACGCTCTTTATAGTGCGCTAACTCAGTAGAAGTTGGTAATTTACCGTATAACAGTAAGTAAGCTACTTCTTCAAAAGACGCTTTCTCAGCTAAATCGCCGATTTCATAACCGCGATAAGTTAAGCCGATGCCTTCTTTACCTACAGTACAAATGCTGGTTTGACCAGCAGTCATGCCACGTAAGCCTGCTGTGTTTTGAACTTTCTTAGCCTCACTCATGCTTGAGTACTCCTTATTGGATTGATCTTATTGTTGCGTGTTAAAAAACTTGGCTGTGCAACTATTAGTTTTTGTTTTGACTGAATAAAGCGTCTAATTTGGCTTCGTAATCGTGATAGCCTAACACTTCATATAATTCAGCGCGGGTTTGCATCATGTCAGTAACAGATTTTTGGCTACCTTCTTGACGGATGCTGTCATACACTTTAATTGCCGCTGCACTCATCGCGCGATAAGCAGATAATGGATATAACACTAAGCCCACGCCTACATCACGTAATTCTTCCACAGTGAATAATGGAGTTTTACCAAATTCAGTGATGTTGGCTAATACAGGTACGTTCACCGCTTTGATGAAGGCTTCGTATTCTTCTAAGGTGTGTAACGCTTCAGCGAAAATCATGTCTGCGCCCGCTTCAACGTAAGCAGAAGCGCGGTCAACCGCAGCTTGTTTGCCTTCGCTAGCATAAGCGTCAGTACGTGCCATGATCACGAAATCAGAATCTGTTTTCGCGTCGACGGCTGCTTTTACACGGTCAACCATTTCGTCTTGAGACACTAAGGCTTTGTTAGGACGATGACCGCAGCGTTTTGCTTGTACTTGGTCTTCAATGTGAACCGCACCAACACCAGCGCGAATCATTTCTTTGATAGTACGACCAATAGAAAACGCGCTACCCCAACCGGTATCGATGTCAACCAATAAAGGCACATCAGTCGCAGAAGTGATGCGAGCGGCATCAGTCACTACGTCGTTTAAGGTAGTAATCGCTAAGTCAGGTAAACCAAAGGAGGCATTCGCAACCCCAGCACCAGATAAGTAGATGGCACGAAAACCGGCACGCTCTGCTAATAAGGCGGTATAGGCGTTGATGGTTCCTACAACTTGTAATGGTTTTTCTTCGGCAACGGCGGTGCGGAAACGTGCACCGGCAGAGGTGGCTTGACTCATAAGGCTGGTAATCTCCTTTAGTTGTTGTTGGTGCGTTAGAGCCGTCTGTTTAATCCGCTCTATACTCAAGAAGCCAGTGCATCATAAGAGGAGTTAATTTTGTTGTAAACAGTCATTGATATATTTAATACTATTACCCACAAAAACTAATTCTTATGACTTTTTGCATTGCTTTTGTTAATAAATAATATAATTTTAT
>QKBZ01000287.1 GCA_003245895.1 Beggiatoa sp. | reverse complement strand
TATGTGCTTGTATGCGCAAGCTTATTCATATCTGTTTTGCTGTTTTGAACAAGCAGACAGAATATTGTCCACAACTTAGCTAAAGTTAACTCGTTTTTTTCTTTCCTTGCTACAAGAAGGCTTGACTTTAGAGACGGTATCTACGAAAGAAACCCAAAAAGCGATCCCAACGGGATCAAAAAACTGTCCCCTGTCTTGGTGCAACCGTCGTAGCCTCAACCGCCGCATTACGATTCCCCGTCGGCTTAGTCGTCGTTTTACTCGGCGGTAACGGCTCCACCGGTTCAGCCTCACACCACACCTGACACTGTTTTGCTAACACCCGCGCTGGTGGCTTCCGACCATTCAAACGCGCTTCCAACACCTCATCCAACGCCCGCAACGCCAACTCCTCAGCCGACTGCGCCTCAGTCACCTGCAAACGCGCCTTTTGCAACTCCTCATGCAATAACTGCCCTGCCACCTGCGTCTGATACACCTGCTCAAAAGCAAAATCCCTATCCTGCTTCATCTGCTCTGCATACACCAAGGCCGAATGCTGCGCCGAACGCATCTCACCCACTTGCAAAGTCAACTGATGCACTTCAACCGACAAAGCCACCACCACCGCCGCCAAAATGCCCCACAAACCAAATTTCAAACCCGTAAAATGCTGCTGCCGCCGCTGCGCCTGTTCCACAAAAGTAGACTGCAAGGCCGACAACCGCTGTTTAAACCCCAAAGGATAACGCGCTAACAAAGACAACTCACCTGACGACCACAACCAACCCGGTGGACGCTGCCGCCGCTCCCACTCGCGGGCGGACTGATTGACATAAAACTGGAACAACGCCTGCTCACGCTGTTGCCGCTGCCAAGTACGCAACAAAGACCACTGCGTCAACAACACCGGACGCACTAAGCGCACCATCGTACCGCGCTCACTCTGGGTTAAGCGCACAATCTGCGTCTCAAGCTGGGCAAACGGCTGCAATAACTCGACAATCTCACTCTGCCGATCCTGCCGACTGCTTAACGCCTCTACCGTCTCACGCGGACACACCCATTGCCCTTGATCATTCAACTGCAACAAACGCGGCAACACTCGCCAAAAACGCTCCGTTTCCTCTGGCGTTAACTGGGCATAACAATCTTGCAAGGCATGATCTAAAGCACCCGAAATGCCGTCTAAACGCTGTAAGGCTTCCTCAGCATTTAAACCTTGCTGCTGTAACAACCACATTTGCACCAAAGTAAACTGCAACATCGGCAAGCTAAAACTCGGCTCTAAATCTTTAAACTCGCTTAACAACTGCTCAACCACTTCTACCGGCAAGGGTTGCCCCATTTGCAGCGCAGGCTCGGTAATCGCTTCGCGCAATTCTTCAGGCCGCAACATGGTAACTAACATGCCTTGACGGGCGCAGGTTTGATATAACAAGCGGTGTTGCTGAACAGCAGGCAAAAATTCGCTGTCTAAAGTTAATACCAGCGAGAAATTAGCGCTGGAATCAGCAGCAGCTAACAATAAATTGTCGATGAATAAACGGCGTTCTTCCTCATCTCGACACAAGCTGAATAATTCTTCAAATTGATCCACGCATAAGATCACATGCTCGGCGTGGTCATCTAACAAAGCAGGCACGATGCGGCTTAAGCCCTCTGGCACGCTGAGATCGAGCATTAAGCGCGTCTCGGCGATAGCGGCTAAGGGATCGCGCTGCAAGACACGGGCGAGCAATTGGCTTAACACGCGCAAAGGGTGCGCACTGGGCTGCATCACTAACACATGCACACGTTCTAAGCCATTTAACGGTCGTTGCGCCAAAGCAGGCAATAAACCGGCACGCACGACGGAAGATTTGCCAATCGCTTTCGGCCCTAATAGCGGCAATACACGCAAAGTGCGTTTTTGATGCGCTTGTGGCAAATGCAATTGGCGGAATTTTTCCCATAACTGGCTAATTAATGCCTGACGACCAAAAAACTGCTGTGTTTGCTGCTCAGTGAATGAGGACAAACCCACATAAGGCGGAGGCGTGAAAACATTAGGCGCAGTGTCAGGATTGAAGTCGAGCAAGGGTTGTTCGTAGTGTGTCACTGTAAAACAACTATTCGGCCCCAGTAGCAATACATCATTTTGTAAATCGCGTTTTATGTCCAACATAGGTGGTGATGCCGTTGAGTGAGCGCAGCGTATACACGCTGACGGAATGTTCTTTGTATATTCAAGCCATAGCACAAATGATGCCGAGGCCGATTTATTAACATATTGATTCCTTTATGCTCCTCCAGCATAAAGGTCTAGCAAGCCAGAAAAAAGTGGGGCGTTGCTGCGTCTGCTAAAAATAGAAAACAATGAAGTGTTCTTATAGAGAATTCTTGCCGTTATTTTGCAAAATGGCAAGCAGCTTAAGTTTTTTCTGTCTCTTTAACATTTTTTAAGTTATTCCCATGCTTAATTCTTTAAGCTGTATCAAATAATGGCGAGCCTTTTTTGCGACTGTGAGTTATCAGAATGAAAAAAAGTGAATTAAATTCAGTATTGTTTCGAGCTGGGGTGAGTTCGTTCCGCGACGCGAGAGCTGAGGTGCGTCAGGGGCGTAATGCATTGACTAAACGCAATCATCGCTTTAGCAATAGTAATGGTTATTGGACACGTTACGGCCATAGCGGTTATCCCATGCAGCAAATTTTGCGTATTAAGCAATTGTTTAAAAAACAAGCGGCGCGTGTGCCGCCTGACAGTCACAGTGATCCCTGTGATGGTTGTTAAGGCCAATGGCACGCACGATAACACCTGACCTTGATGGCTAAACGGTCAGGTTTTTTTATGCCAAGCTGTTTCCCCTTGATTACCTGTGGTTGTGCCAAGACATCATTAAACATCAGCCCTCCATTCCATTCTGGATTTGTCCAAGCATCATGACCGTATTAAAACTCTCTAAAGCCGAAAAAGAAGCCATTGTTAATACCAACCACCGCACGCCCCGTTCTGTGCTGGGTTTTCACGAGGTTTTAAAAGCCGATAAAACGCCAGTCTGGGTGATCCGCACCTTAGAGCCAGAAGCCAAAGCGGTATGGTTATTGTGGGAAGATCAAAGCGAGGCAGAGGCTGTTCCGCTGAAATGTATTCATAAGCAAGGCTTGTTTGAACTGTGTTTAGCACCGTTACCCAGTTTAAAACCGTATCGGCTAAAAATTCAGTATCACAATGGCAATGAGTTTATCCGCCATGATCCGTATTATTTCTCGCCGCAGTTAACCGAATTCGACCGCTATTTGTTTAATAGCAGTGTGCATCATCACATTTATCGCAAATTGGGCGCACATATTCTGTGTCAAGATGGCATTCAAGGCACGTTGTTCGCCGTGTGGGCGCCGAATGCGCAGCGCGTGAGTGTGGTGGGGGATTTCAACCAGTGGGATGGGCGTAAGTACGCGATGCAGTCGCATGAACAATCCGGTATTTGGGAATTGTTCGTGCCAGATGTGGGCGAGGGCACTGTTTATAAATATGAGTTAAAAGGCCCTGATGGCAGCGTGTTTTTAAAAAGTGATCCCTATGGTTTTTACATGGAACGCCGCCCGAATACGGCTTCTATCGTGACACAGTTGGAGGGTTACGAGTGGCAGGACACGGAATGGTTAACGCAACGCGCCGCCAATGATATTTTTGAGCAGCCGATCAATATTTACGAAGTGCATTTAGGCTCTTGGCGACGTTCGCCAGATGATCCAGAGGCGTTTTTAGATTATCGCACCTTGGCCGATCAGTTGATTGAATATGTAACCGAGATGGGCTACACCCACATCGAACTGATGCCGCTGGCGGAGCATCCGCTAGATGATTCTTGGGGTTATCAGGTGACGGGTTATTATGCTGCAACCTCACGTTATGGTAAGCCGCATGATTTAATGTATTTAATCGACCGCTGTCACCAAGCAGGCATCGGCGTGATTATGGACTGGGTACCCGGTCATTTTCCAAAAGATGCTCATGGCTTGGCCTATTTCGACGGCACAGCCTTATATGAACACGCTGATCCCCGCCAAGGTGAACACCGCGATTGGGGCACGAAGATTTTTAATTATGGGCGCCATGAGGTGCGCAATTTTTTAATTGCTAATGCACTGTTTTGGCTGGAGTATTATCACATTGATGGTTTCCGCGTCGATGCGGTGGCCTCTATGCTGTATTTAGATTACAGCCGTGAGCATGGCGAGTGGATTCCTAATCAATACGGCGGCAATGAAAACTTAGATGCTATTGATTTTTTAAGACAATTACATGAAACCTTATTTCATTATTACCCGAATATTTTGGCGATTGCTGAGGAGTCTACCGCGTGGAGCAAGGTCAGCTTCCCGACCTATATCGGCGGTTTAGGCTTTAACATGAAATGGAATATGGGCTGGATGAATGACACTTTGCGTTATATCGGCTTAGACCCTGTGTATCGCAAATATGAGCATCATTTAATCACCTTTTCCTTGATGTATGCCTTTTCAGAACACTTTATTTTGCCGATTTCGCATGATGAAGTGGTACACGGCAAAGGCGCGTTATTGTCGAAAATGCCTGGCGATGATTGGCAAAAACGGGCGAATTTCCGCTTATATCTCTGTTTCCAAATGGCGCACCCTGGTAAGAAATTGCTGTTTATGGGCAGCGAGTTCGGGCAGTGGAGCGAGTGGCAATGCCATCACAGTTTAGACTGGCATTTATTAGAGCAACCTGAACACCAACAATTGCAAACCTGTGTCCGCGAGTTAAATCATTTTTACCGCGATCAGCCAGTGTTATATACCAACGACTTTGACTGGTCGGGCTTTCAGTGGAGAGAACTCAATGACACGGAAAACAGTGTGATTTCGTTCTTGCGGCGTGGCAATAATAAAGTGTCTAGTAGCCATAATTCGCCACTCATTTTTATTTTTAACTGCACCCCAGTACCGCGAGACAAATACACTGTCGGCGTACCACGCACTGGCACGTATGAAAAAGTGTTTGACACCGATGCCAGCGAATACGGCGGCTCTGGCTATAACCAGCAAACGCTAATCGATGCCGAGGATACGCCGTGGCAAGGTCAACCGGCAGCGTTAAGTGTAGAATTGCCGCCTTTAGGCTGTTTAGTCTTGCAACGTAAAAACGAGTTCTAACCTTTATATGGCGCACATTCTCGCTATCGGCATTGCCACCTTAGATATTATCAACGTGGTGGAGCGGTTTCCGGCGGAAGATAGTGAGATGCGTGCGCTCAGCCAGTATCGCCAACGCGGCGGCAATGCCACCAATACTTTAGTGGTGCTAAGTCAATTAGGCCATCAGTGCACATGGGGCGGCGTGTGGGTGGAAGAGCCAGACGGTCGCCTGATTTTAGAAGATTTAGCCCAATACGGCATTGATACCAGTGCCTGTTGTATCGCCAATCACGGCAAAATGCCCACCTCTTACATTACCCTAAATCGCCATAACGGTTCGCGCACTATCGTGCATTACCGCGATTTAGAGGAATATCCTTACCAAGCGTTTCAACAGTTAAATTTAAACTTATTTGACTGGTTGCACTTTGAAGGTCGCAACGTGGATGATACGCGCATTTGCTTGCAACACGCCCGCGAGCATTACCCACAATTGCCGATTTCTGTGGAATTGGAAAAACCACGCCCTCAATTAGAACAGCTTTTACCGTTTGTGGATGTGTTGTTATGCTCCCGTGCCTATGCACTCTCGCACGGTTGCCAAGACGCGCGCAGTTTTTTAGAGCTTTTTAATGTCGTTGCGCCACAAGCACATATTGTCTGCACTTGGGGTGAACAAGGCGCAACGGCAATCAGCCGCGAGGGTGTTTACTACCATGCACCCGCGATACCACCACCTCACGTCATCGACACTGTGGGCGCAGGCGACACGTTTAACGCAGCTTTCATCGATGCGCAATTAAAGCAAAACAGCTTAGCTGACAGTTTAAATTATGCGTGCCAATTAGCTGGGCAAAAATGTGAGCATATGGGGCTAAAATTGCATCTTTCGCGCTAAAGTGGAGCGGTATTGCGCGGATAGGCGTTACCTAAGCCGAATAAAACACGTTATACTCGCTGCCAGAATCCTCTTAGGTGCTACAAACCGCATTTAACGAAATCAAATAGTTATGATACTAACACCGAGTCATGCCCAGACATGGAGAAGTTAAGATGATTGCGAGTGATGTCACGATTTTTCTAATCGCCCCAAATGTGTCAGAGCAATTGGGCGGCGAGGCCATGAAAGCCTTGCAGATTTTTCAAGAATTAAAAAAAGTTCACCCCAACACCATTCAAATCACCCACGAGCGCAACGAGTCCGAAGTGATGGATCGCTTACAATTGCCGGATGTGCTGTTTGTGCGTGATGACAGCCTCGCCGTGTTTTTATGGCGTTCAAAAGTGTTTCAATGGTTTGTTAACATTTGGTTTTGCAAGGCGGCAATTAAATTAGTCGATCAATATGTGGCAGAACACAAATTAGACCCGAAAAAAGTCATTGTGCATCAAACCGAACCGAATTCGCCCGTAATGCCGCGCATTGTGTCTAC
This sequence comes from Beggiatoa sp., assembly GCA_003245895.1. GTDB lineage: Bacteria > Pseudomonadota > Gammaproteobacteria > Beggiatoales > Beggiatoaceae > SZUA-411. The sequence goes on along the minus strand of QKBZ01000287.1, from coordinate 6,673 downwards.
GCAATACTGCAATGTGTTTGGCCCTATCAATGGCAATATTTATTATCCTGAAATGTTCCGTGATCACGAGGTGATCAGCGCGAAAATGCGGCGCATTTTCCATATGCCATTTCAAAAATTAAACCGTTTGTTTTTTCGCGGTGCGACTAAGGCAGATTTATTGCTGATTGCTGGCGGTGATCGCACGCGGGATTCCATGTTAATCGGTGGTTCACCAACAGATATTATGGTGGATTGCGTAGATTGCGGGGTCAAAGATGAGATTTTAAACCGTTCGCGGGTGCAGCATAGCGGACATAATGCGCGGTTTGTGCATTTTGGGCGCTTGGTATTTCACAAAGGCACGGCGTTAATCATTGAAAGCTTGGTCAAAACCAAGCAGCCAGTGATTTTAGACATCGTGGGCAAAGGCCCAGAATTAGCGCATTGTGAAGCCTTAGCACGCGATTTAGGGGTTTCAGATCGGGTTAATTTTTTAGGTTGGTATCAAGAACACAGCCAGTTATTAGACTCGTTTCCACAATATCGCGGTTTTATTTTGCCCAGCATTGAAGATGCAAACGGGATTGTGGTGCAAGAGGGTATGGCTTTGGGATTGCCTGCAATTTGTTTAGACTGGGGCGGACCACAATTGTTAGTAGAACATGGCGTGACAGGTTATTTAATCAAACCCACTAGCCGCGACTTTATCACCGACCACATTGCAGAATACATGGACACTTTAGTCGCTGATGGTGAGTTAGCAGAAAGCATGTCTGTGGCAGGACGCGCAAAAGCAGAGCAATGGCGCTGGTCAGAAGTGATGCACGAATGGTGCGGTTATTACGCTAAATTATTAGACAAGGCGTAAGCCATGCCCGAATCAAGCCCACTGGTGTCAGTGATTATGCCCACACACAACCGGCCTGAATTTTTACAACAGGCGGTTGAAAGTGTGTTAGCACAGACTTATGAAAATTTAGAGTTAATCATTATTGATGATGGCTCTAGCCCACCTGCACAGTTAAACATCGATGATCCGCGCATTCGCTGGCTACGACATGAGCAAGGAAAAGGCGCGGCGGCTGCGCGTAATGCCGGTATGCGGGCAGCTCAAGGCGAATTTCTGGCATTTTTAGATGACGACGACCAGTATTTTCCGAACAAACTCAGCCTATTAGTCGATTATTTACAAACACATCCCAGCGTTGAATTAGTCTTTGCACGGGTTGAATACCACTATGGCAATGGTCAATCAGAATGCCATGCCAACGGCTATCACACATGGTTTGAAAATTTCTTGTACTTAAACACCATTCACACCAATTCCAACTTATTTCGGCGCAGTGTGTTTGAAAAAGTGCAATTTGATGAGCGCATTCGCAAATATGACGACATGCAGTTTTTTTTAGCGGCCTCTTTATGCTGCGAAATTGCTTATGTGCCAGATGTAGTCGCTATTTGGAACATGGATAACCGCCCTGACCAGCTTACGCATTCAGGGCATTATTGCCGTAATTATTATAATTTCCGCTTAGTATGCGAAAATTTTGAACACACCATTGATACCCGCTTTATCTTACGCCACCGCTTTTATGCACGCTTATTGGTTTACGCAGTGTTGTGTGTCAAACCATGGAACGCGCTACGCATTGGCTTGAAATGGCTAGGGTTTGGGCGCTTGCCACGCGCTTAAGCGTCTGTCTCATCATCATCTTGCTCAGTTACTGACGCTGCCGCGCTTAATACCTCTGCTACAGAGTGCGCGGTTAACACTTGGGTTAGGCCGTGCATTAATTGCGCTTCATTTAGCTGGGCAATCTGTTGGCGTATAGTGTCAGGTTGTGCACCAAAGCGGACTGTAAGCAATTGCAGCAAAGAAGTGGCTAAACCTTCGGTTTTGCCTTTTTTCAGACCTTGTTGCAGTCCTTTCTTTAACCCCCTCGCCATGCCTTGCGCTTCTGCTTCGGCGTACCACTTTTGTACTGTTTCCGCTAACATTGCATTGACCTCTTGTAATGAATTCACCACAGGCATGGGTTCTGTTGGTAATAAACGATTCGGTATTAACACGCGATTCAACCATGTGGCAAAAGCTCTCCGTAGCGTTTCCTGCTCAGGTTGTGTTAACCATGCCAATAATTTAAGCACAACTTGCTGAATATCGTGCGCCGTGCGGCTATTTTCTAATTCAAACAAAGCCGCAACCAAATTTTTTAAATGGCTAACTTCGTCTAAATCCTGATAATGCTGTTGATCCAAGAGCAAATACGATAAATGGGGGCGATAGTGCTCAAAACCCGCAACGGGTTCAATCAGTTCTTGCACCGACACTGCACTGCTCCAGCGGTAAGCACCGTTATACAACACGATAGGCAATACTGGTGGCAGCAAATCACCCGCCTTAACCTGATTTTGCCGAATTAAATCCTCATCTCTGGCATGTAACTGTGTGCTGGTAAAGCTGTTTTTCACTAATTCTAAGCTGTCAAAATCTAACTCTTGCACCCAATCTTCATGCACAAAGCCTAACAGTAAATCGCGTACCATTTCAGGATGTGAGAATAACAGTTTGTAGCTACCATCGTGTTGTGCCATTTAACAAAGCCACTCACTCATCATCAGCTTTAAATAAGTCTGATAGATCAATCACATTATCCTCTTCTGCTCTCATTTTAGCTTTGGGTGCTTCTGCATCATCACCAATTGCTAATAAATCCCATGCTTTCGTGACAAACTCAAAAGCGGTTTTATCGACAACGCGGGTTCGTACCGCCCCCCCACCACACATTGGACACTGAGTTAATGGCAACACAGGAGAACTGGGCAAAGCCATATTATGATGCAAATGTTGCCAGCCAACGGCCACAACTTGCTCACAATCTAAACATTCTGTTTCTGTAAAACATATCGGTGCTTCTGCTAAACGCAGGTGTTTCATGCTCATAATGTAATCTAGTCAGCAACTAAATTAGTTTAACTAATGATTTTAATAGTATTTTCAAGTATTTCACACACATTACACCTTATACCTACGATTTATGTTAAAAGGTGGACATTTACGGGATAAAAATTGTGATAGTGTTATGAAACACGGCTTATCTTTGGACTTATCAGCACATTTTTCATGTCTTTTAAGCAATTTCAAGCACAAAAAAAGCGCGGAGCAAGCGTTACAAAAACTGTAACGATGACACCACGCAAGCGGGTCACTGCGTGTGCATCCAAGCATGAACAACAGTGGCTTGAATAGCTCCGCTTTGCTTTATTATTTATACTCGGCTCAGTTTGCGTCGTCCTAATAAAACATTACTGGCTTTAAAGACCACGCGCACACTGTCCCCTTCACGGGCACCTAATTCCTCTAAACCTTCTTGTGTCACAATCGCTTTTAAACGTAATTCATCGGCTAATTCAACAATGACTTCAGCATTAATACGTGCAGATTGTACGGTGAGTATTTTACCGGATAATTGATTTCTCGCACTGATAATTAAATCGCTATCTTCAGCCATTAACATCACATGAAATGCTTTAATAAAGGCTAATGCTTCACTGCCCACAGTTAAATCAAGTTGTTCAAGCCCTTCTTGCGTTAAGGTTGAAACAAGTTCCACACCTTCTGCAATTTTTAATACCACTTCTGCATGTACAGGCCCAGTTTTAATAGCAGTCACTTGACCACTAAATTGATTACGAGCAGAAATCTTCATGTTGTCTCCTTAATTAACAGTGTAAGCGATGACTTTATTTATTTTAACTCGCTCAGTTCATAACCTTGTTCACGCACAAAGGCAGCAAATAAATTATCGATATTAGATACTGGAAAACGACGGCGCACAAAATCTTTAAACATGCTACTGACTGCTTTGTGCTCAAAACCTTGTTTCTGATAAAAGCGGCGAATTAAGGTATAACCTGCCCCTTCTTGGGTTTCTAGCTCTTGTACAAAATCTGCTTTTAATTGTTCTTGTTCAGCTTCTTTCAAACGGTCAAAAATAGTTTGAAAGATATAATGTTCAAATTCACTTTTTAAGCGTTCTAAAGTGGCTTGCGGTTGTGCAGCGTTGTTTTCTTTACGAGTTCCCCGCTTTCTCACCTTACCTGATTCTAAGTTCACTAAGTGCCGAAAATCTTCACGTAAGGCTTTTAAAATATAATTAACGGGTTCTTCTGTGGGGTTCTGTTGCAATATTTGCTCAACAACAGCTAAATTGGCTGAAATATAAGCTTCATCGTAACAAGCAGCAACTTGTCGCGCTTGCTTAGGTGACAAACCGAACGCTATCAAACGTTGCTCAATCGCATCCATGCTCATGCGTTGTGCATCAAGTTGTTCTGGTAAAGTAGGGGGGTCTAATAAAGGTAAACAATGCTGTGGATTGTCTTGGATATAAAATTTTAACGCAGTGACTCTGCGCTTTTCTCTTTTATATTCTGTGCTGAGCACAATATCAGAGGTTTCATTAATTTCTTGAATAGCAGGTTTTAATACCCGCTTATTAAAATCTTTAAATAAAGAATATTGTCCGTCTTCTATACCCAATAGCTCTCGCCACATTTCCAAGGTAATCCAACCGGTGATACCGACATTACGGTAACGCAAACAGTTTTCATACAAGGTTAAGGCATAACCACTGGCGAAACGCTTTTGAATATCTAAATTGATTCTGGCATAAATTTCTGGATTATAGAGCTTTTCTCGCAAAGCAATACTATACGAGTAATTACAAATACCGTATTTAATATGCGCATGCGCTAACATGGAGCTAACGCCCCATTCTTCTACACCGTCTTTATCTAAAATATTCCATTTGATAATGGTCTTTGCTAATGTTTCTAATGCATTTTTAATGAGTTGGTGATCATTGCTATCGAAACCAATAATTTCAGCTAAAGTTTTAATAGCAATTTGATGCTTTTCTTTGACGACTAACTCTTCATATGCGTTTAATAATAAAACATTGGCTATTTTTCGCTGGAGTAAGGTGAGCTTGCCATTAATGTGGATCGCTCCGACATGCTTTTTGACATGCTTACGAATTTCATGCAAATGTGCATCGGCAATAATGGATTCTGAACCAGACATCAGCGGCAATTGGACAGGCTCGTCTTTTTGCTTTGTGGCCATAACTAAACTCCACCCTTACCCAAAACCCTTTTTTATCCTTAGTTCATAACACTATACCGGTAAAGTGGACAAAGTAAAGTTAAAATTTGTCCACCTTTGCATACCTCCCGTAAACCGTCTCCTTTGCCCAAAAAACTGGTCAAAAATCGGTGTTTTTATCCTGTAGATGTCCACCTTTCATCTGCCAAAGCTAAGCTAGAGAGTCCTTCTCCCGTAGATGTCCACCTTTCATCCTGTAAACGTCCACCATATCCCGTAGATGTCCACTTTTTTACTGCTCGTCAAACACCCATCAAACCATGATTTTTTAAGATATTGATTTTAAAATATTAATTTTGAATTTATCCCGTAAACGTCCACCATAAATCCCGTAGATGTCCACCTTTCATCCCGTAAACGTCCACCATATCCCGTAGATGTATGTCCACCTTTGATCCCGTAGATGTCCACCTTTGATCCCGTAGATATCCTCCTTTAACTCGAATTTTAATTTAAAATCAAATACTTAATATACCCTAAACTATATTAAACTTATTTAAACATGTTTTAAACGCGATTTCACTAATCCCGTAGATGTCCACCTTTTGTGGATAACTCACTTTTTATTTACAAAATCAGTAAGTTAAAAACACCAATTTCAAGCTTACGCCTTCAGCTAAGAGAACCGATACGTGATATACTGACCAAAATCACTCAATCAGTATCAATACCCAAACACTCAAGTTTAAAAATATCATTAAAACGCTCTGTAAAGCTCTAAAACAAACAAAATATAACGATCCAATACCAACCTACTACTACACTAATAAAAATCAAATATAAAGCGATACAAGGCACTTCACGCCATATCTCGACAACGTTTTTCTCCTGTCACAAACACACAGACATAAAAAAAGCCAGATAGCACAAAATTGCTAACCAGCTTTCTTATTAAAAACAGTTGTTTAAATAACAATCACACAACTTTAGCCAAAGGGTTTTCTTGTAACAACTCTGGCAATTGTTGTAACAGTTCACAAAGCTCAGGTACGTCTAAACGCTGAATCGCTTCATCAACACTGACAACTTCACGATCTCTCACTTTTCGCTCAGGCCAAATAGGTAACAAATTTGTCACCTCTAACAAAAATAATTGCACCTGACGCACTTCTCCCCACTTGTAGTAACTAAACGCACCTACAGACTGAGGATAAACAAAACCTTTAATCCCTGCCTCTTCCCAAGCTTCTCGAACAGCCGCTTGTGCAGAAGAACGATCTGTTTTTTCAATCGTTCCTTTAGGCATGATCCAACGGCGACGACTTCCCGAACTGGTGATTAAAACCACTTGTAGTTCATCTGCCGCATTTCTTAAAAAAGGAATTACGCCTGCTTGTTTATAAGTCATAACCATTCACTTTCCATCATAAATTTTAACAACGCTGGATATTCACCCAGAAACCTTAATATTATTATCGTTAGCAACCTTAATGGATTAACTCAACACTATGTTATAACGCTAACATGACAATAAGTTTGCAATTTCTCTCTCAGTCTAGGTCGTCATAAATAAATACAGGGTTT
>QKBZ01000215.1 GCA_003245895.1 Beggiatoa sp. | reverse complement strand
ATATAAAATTATTAATTATAGACTATAATAACCTTAATATATTGATATTATTATGCTATTTTTTGCTTGTGCAGCCCACAAACACAAAAAAACCCAGCAGACCAAACTACTGGGTTTCTTCAAAGCTTAATCCATTATCAATCAATCCACCTCATACTTATCCTCTAACAACTTCGCATGCGCCGCCGCTAAACGCGCAATTGGCACGCGAGGTGGAGAACAAGACACATAATCTAAATCGATGTGATGGCAGAAACGGATTGATGCGGGATGACCGCCTTGCTCGCCGCAGATACCAACTTTTAAGCCTGCGCGTGTTTTGCGTCCCCATTCCACGCTCATGCCCATTAACTGCCCCACCCCGTGAACATCTAACACCTCGAATGGGTTATCGCGTAATAACTCGTTTTCGATGTACATTGGTAAAAATTTATTCTCGGCATCTTCACGCGAGAAGGAGAAGGTGGCTTGTGTTAAATCGTTGGTGCCAAAGGAGAAAAACTCGGCAGTTTCTGCCAGTTGTCCTGCCCGCATACACGCCCGCACTACTTCAATCATAGTGCCGAATTTAAAGTTTAAGCTGACACCGCGTGACTTCTCGACTTCTGCTTGCACTTGATCGACTGTCTGTTTTACCCGTTTTAACTCTTGTGGTGTTGCTACTTGTGGCACCATGATTTCTACTTCGGTTTCAATGCCTTCCGCGACACAATCCGCTGCCGCTTCTAACACTGCCCGCACTTGCATGGTGTAAATTTCAGGGTAACTAATGCCTAAACGCACGCCGCGATGACCTAACATCGGGTTCACTTCGTACAGCTCGCGCACTTTACGCAACATCTGCTCTCGTTTCATCAAACCATGTTTAACTAAATCGTCACCACCGGCATCAAACGGGCTAGGCAAATTGGCTGGCACTTCGACATCTGACATTAAACGCAAGGTGCTGACTAAATTATTCATGCCTTGCACGGTGGTTTGTAAATGCCGTAAATGCTCGATTTGCTCGACTAATTCGTTTTCAGTGGGTAAAAACTCGTGCATTGGCGGGTCTAATAAACGCACTGTGACCGGACGCGGTGACATGACTTTGAATAGTTCGTAAAAGTCTGCACGCTGAATCGGTAACAAGCGGTCTAAGGCTTCTTGTCGGTCTTTCGGCGTATTGGCCAAAATCATTTCCACCACAATCGGCAAGCGTTCGCTGGCGTTAAACATGCGTTCGGTACGGCATAAACCGATGCCCATCGCGCCATATTCCATCGCTTTTTGTGCCGCCTCTGGCGTGTCAGCGTTTGCCATGACTTTGATTTGCGCCACGCCATCCGCCCATGACAACAGCGTTTTTAACTCGTCTGAGAATTTCGGCGGAATGGTGGGAATAGAGCCTAAATAGACATAACCTTGACTGCCGTCGATGGTGATCATGTCGCCTTCGTGCAATACGGTATCGCCGATGATGGCTTCACGAGCGCGAGTATCGACTTTAATGCCTTCCGCGCCAGCCACGCAAGGCTTGCCCATGCTACGCGCCACTACTGCCGCGTGAGAGGTTTTACCGCCGCGACTGGTTAAAATGCCTTGTGCTGCAAAAAAGCCGTGAATATCTTCTGGCTTGGTTTCTTCGCGCACTAAAATGACTTTTTCACCGGCACGGCCTAATAATTCCGCATGATCCGCATCAAATACACATTTACCTGAAGCCGCCCCCGGTGAAGCGGGTAAGCCTTGTGCCAACGGTTCGACCGTGCGCTCAGGGTCTAAACGTGGATGTAACACTTGTTCCAAATGTTCTGGATTGACCCGCAGCAAGGCATGTTCTTGGGTAATTAACTCTTCTGCCACCATTTCTACTGAAGTGCGTACCATCGCGGTGGCGTTCATCTTGGCGTTACGGGTTTGCAGACAGTACAACACACCTTTTTCAATGGTGTATTCATAATCTTGCACTTCGCGGTAATGCTGTTCTAACTTGTTACGCAATTCCACCAACTGCATATACATTTCCGGCATTTCCTGTTCCATGTCTTGCACAGGTTTAGGCGTGCGAATGCCTGCCACCACGTCCTCGCCTTGCGCGTTCACCAAATATTCGCCATACATTTGGTTTTCGCCAGTACCAGGGTTGCGGGTAAAGCCGACACCGGTTGCACTGTCGTTACCCATATTGCCGAATACCATCGCCACCACATTGACTGCCGTGCCGTTTGCCATATCGGGCGTGATGTTAAACTCGCGGCGATAATCCACCGCCCGCCGTCCTGTCCATGAATGGAACACGGCTTTAATGGCGATTTCTAATTGCTCAAAGACATCTTCAGGGAAGGGTTGACCGGTTTGGTCTTTAATCACTTGCAGAAATAGGCCGCAGATTTCTTGTAATTCGGTAACACCTAACGCGACATCATATTTTGCCCAAACCCGTTTTTTTACCGCTTCAAAATGTTCGTCAAAGGCTTCATCAGGCACGCCTAAAGCTACTTTGCCGAATAATTGGATAAAGCGACGGTAAGCGTCATAGCAGAAGCGTTCGTTGTGGGTTTGTTGAATTAAGCCTTGTAAGGTTTGAGAGTTCAGGCCGAGGTTTAAAATGGTGTCCATCATGCCCGGCATGGAGATGGCAGAGCCGGAACGGACTGAGACTAATAATGGATTAGCCGCGTTGCCAAAGCCTCTGCCAGAGGCTTTTTCTAAATGTTGAATGTGGGTATGTACCTCAGGCATTAAGCCTTCGGGTAAGACATTTTGTGATAGGAAATCTAAACAGGTTTCTGTGGTAATGACAAAGCCCGGTGGCACATTTAGCCCCATTTGTGTCATTTCACATAAGTTTGCTCCTTTACCGCCGAGCAATTTTTTATTTTTACCATCGCCTTCGTGAAAGGCGTAAACGTATTTACTCGTCATCCCAATCTCCTCCGGTGTTACTTGCTTGTTCTCTTTGTGGCGAGCGAGGCTCCCGCACGAGCCATCGCAAGCAAACCGTCCAGCTAGGCTGGACAGTTCATAGGCAGACTATGCACGTTTAGGTGAAATATCAATGGTTAAAATAGGGGCACTTACATAAAGTAAGATGGGTAGGGGCGCGCCAAAACTCATCTTGTCATTTTGCCAGATGGGGATTTTCTCGTTCCCACGCGCTTTGCGTCACTACCATTAAGTTAAGGCTTTACATGGTCTTGTAGGGCGGATAAGGCGTTAGCCGTCATCCGCCGCAAGTGGCTTGGTTCAAGCTTCAACTGTGTTATGTCGGATGACGGCTGTCGC
>QKBZ01000272.1 GCA_003245895.1 Beggiatoa sp. | reverse complement strand
TTAATGGCCGAATCAGAAAGTGGTCATACCACTATCATCGATGGAGCACCTGAAATCGGCGGACGTAATATTGGCATGCGCCCGATGGAAATGATCTTAATGGGATTAGGGGGCTGCACCGCAATGGATGTCTTAAGTATGTTACGCAAACAACGGCAAGCCATCACCGATTGTGTCATAGAAGTTAACGGCGAACGCGGTGATGGCGTTCCTAAAGTCTTTACCGAAATTCATGTGCATTTTATCGTGACGGGCAAAGGCTTAAATCCTGCATTAGTTAAACGTGCTGTCGATTTGTCGGCAGAAAAATACTGTTCTGTTTCAACCATGTTAGCGCACTCAGTCAAAATGAGCCATGATTTTGAAATTGTTGAGACAGATTAATACAGCCTCGACGGCGGATGATAACTTTATTATCCGCCTGCATTAAACAATTTATTAGTTGTGACTAAACATCCAAGCTAATGAAATACTTCCACTAAATGGCAAATACCATCCGTGTCATAACACGCGACTAATTGCCGTAATTGTTGAAGAAACTCGGCTGAAATCTCTGCCGATTGTTCTAGTTGCTCAATATAAGATAATAGACCATCAATATCACCCATCATGGCTAATTCATGCAATTTATGGGCATATTCTGCATTGAGTGAAAAGGGTTTGCTGTCTTTTCGGACAACAGGTTCTGCTTTTTTCGTCTTTGGCGGGGCGGCTTGCTCATAACACCAGTTTAAATTTAAGTGGCGTTGCAGGCATTCCAGCAAGCATTCTGCGTTGATTGGCTTGGCAATAAACTCATCACAGCCCACAGCAAGGCTTTGTTGACGATGATAAGCAAAGGCACTGGCAGAGGCGGCGATAATTTTAATGTCGTTTAATTCGTCTATGGCGCGTAAATGCTGCGTGGTAATAAAGCCATCCATGTCTGGCATGACTAAGTCCATTAAAATCAAGTCTGGGTGTTGCTCATTCGCAATGCTCAAGGCTTCCTCACCGCTATAGGCTTGCAAGACATTAAAGCCCAAAGGCTGTAATAAATGTTTGCACACCAATTGATTAAAACGCTGATCATCAACCACTAAAATGGTTTTGCTTTCACCGTGATAACCGATGATTTTAGGCGCAATGCTGTTATCAGGATCAACAAAGTCGGCAACGGTAGGCAAGGTTACGGAAAAGCCAAAACGACTGCCGATACTGGGTACGCTGTCTAATTGCAAATGCCCGCCCATCATTTCCACTAATTTTTGCGTAATTGCTAAACCTAAACCCGTGCCTTCAGAGTGATATTCTCGCGTGCACACTTGCTGAAAAGGCAAGAATATTTCGTCTTGTAACTCTGGCGGAATGCCTATCCCCGTATCTTCGACAATAAAATATAACTCAACCTGTGGCGGGGTGTCTGCGGCCTCGTCTTCTGCATCGCTGTCTACGGCAACCACTTGGCTACTCACAGAAAATACCACGCTGCCATGCTCGGTAAATTTCACCGCATTGCTTAATAAATTAATCAGAATTTGCCGCAAACGCTTGTCATCAGCATGCACGGCAGTGGGCAAGCTCGACAGTGCTTGGAAGGTAAAACCGATGTGCTTTTGACGCGCACGCAATTGGAATAATTCCACCACGCCATTTAAAAAGCGACCGAAATGAAAATCGCAGGTGTATAACTCCATGCGCTCGGCTTCGATTTTCGATAAATCTAAAATATCGCTAATTAAGGTCAGCAAATATTCACCACTACGGTGAATTACGTCTATGCCTTCTTGCTGAGTCGCGGTTAAGGTCAAATCGCGCTTGAGTACCTGCGTATACCCAAGAATACCGTTTAATGGCGTGCGCAATTCGTGGCTCATACTGGCGAGGAAACGGCTTTTGGCGCGGTTAGCGGTTTCTGCTAATTCTTTAGCGTGTTGTAACTCGACTTCAGCTTGTTTGCGCTTGGTAATATCTTGAATCTGGCTAATGATAGAAATCGGCTTGCCAACAGTGTCTTGTCGCAAATAGGAGTTCAAAATGCCATAGACTAAATGCCCGTTTTTATGCACGTAACGGATTTCTTCTTCATTGCGTTTTACTTTGCCACTCATTAAGCGTTGCCAGTGATGGCGGTTAATTTCGCTGTCTTCGTGCCATGTGATATTGCGAAAATTGAGCTTCATCAACTCATTGCGGGTATAGCCTAAGAATTTGCAAAATGAGGCGTTAATGTCTAAGAAATTGCCATCGGTAGACACTTCTGCCATACCAATCGGTGCAAAGTGGAATAAATCACGGAAGCGGGATTCACTGTCGCGTAAGGCTTCTTCGCCTTGTTTTTGACTGGTGATGTCGATTACTACCGCAATCATGCGTACTAAGTCTTGTGTTTGATTGCGCACGTTATGCCCGCGCATACGCAGCCAGCGCAAAGAGCCATCGCCATGATGAATACGAAATTGAAACTCGTTATAGCCCGATACCCACTCATCCAACTCGGTAAAGCTAAGTTCATCAAACATCCATAAATCTTCGCTATAGATGAGGTTTAACCATGCCTCGCGGGTGTTGGCTAAGTCGCCTTCTTCATAGCCTAAGAGCTTTTTCAAATGCGGATCGATGTAAAACACATTGCGTTCTAAGTGCCAATCCCACATGCCAGATTGAGTAGCATTGGCTAAGGTATCGTAACGCTGTTGCAAACAAGGCAACACCGCATCAGCGTGTGGCGTGTCAGCACGCGCAATGCAGCAGATTTGCAAGCGTTCTGCTGTTTTAGCCAACACAATGCACTCTAAAAAAAGCTGTGCTTGCCAGCAACAACGCCAAGCACCGAAAACGGGGGTATTTTGTAGGGTTTGCTGTAGCTGAGCGCGTGCTTGTGCCGTGTGAAAACCGAGCAGCGTAGGCAATTTTTGCCCCAGCAAATCGCGCTCATCGCTGTATTGCCACAAGCTTAAGGCGGCCTCATTGGCTTCCAGAATAGTTAATTGAGCTAGGTCTAAACTTAACACCGCCATTGCCTTACTACGTTCCAGCAAAGGTATCGCTTGCACGCCTAACGGCGAAGCGGGATCGGTGTCACTTGAAAGGTGATAGGCCAACGACTGCACGGAAACTCCTCAGCACAGGTTTAAGGTATTATGGCGGATGACGGCTCGCGCCTTATCCGCCCTGTTATAACCCAGTCAATAGCCAAAATAAAAAGAAAACACTCGGCAATAGGTACACGAAAACTTCCACTTTGAAAAAATGCTTTTTTCATCGGAGTATTTCGTGTTGTCATTTT
>QKBZ01000087.1 GCA_003245895.1 Beggiatoa sp. | reverse complement strand
CACGCTGAACAGCCTAGACAATTGGTTGGACTGGCAGCAGAAGCGGAAATTTAGCCGATAATACGTCGTTTAAAGTTTTAACATCCTACCTCAAACGCGCCAAGTTGACGGGCAAAAGCACAAATAAAGTGCCTTTTGCTTTTTTGGCGCGTTAAACCCCTCAGATTTCGATTAAATATGACTTAAAACGGTCATAATTCTATTATTTTTCTGCACATTTCATCGTCATGACTTGTTTATGTCACACTGGTGCAATATCCTAAATTCATAATGATTTTCCCTAAACTTCAGTGACGTTGAGGACTTGCGCAGTGACTCCCAATGTAAAACAGTATCGCGCTATTTGGCTCTCCGATATTCATCTGGGGACGCGCGGCTGTAAAGCAGAATTTCTCTTAGACTTCTTAAAAACACATGAATCTGCTTATCTCTATTTGGTTGGAGATATTGTAGACGGATGGCGTTTGCGGAAATCATGGTATTGGCCTCAAGCCCATAATGACGTGGTGCAAAAAGTATTACGGAAAGCCCGTAAAGGTACGACTGTCATTTATGTACCGGGTAACCATGATGAAGCCTTACGTGATTACATTGACATGCAGTTTGGTGGCATCACAGTACAAAGTGAAGCCGAGCACGTAACTGCTGACAATCGTCGTTTTTTAATTATCCACGGTGATGAATTTGACGGCGTGGTGCAATATGCAAAATGGTTAGCAATTTTAGGCGATTGGGCCTATGAGATGATTTTAAAAGTGAATCATGTCTATAACATCATTCGCCGTAAATTTGGTTACTCTTACTGGTCTTTATCTGCGTATTTAAAACATAAAGTTAAAAACGCAGTGAATTTTATTAGCGATTTTGAACAGACCTTAGCCAACGAAGCACGGCGACGTGGTTTTGACGGTGTGATCTGCGGTCATATTCATAAAGCAGAAATTCGGCAAGTGGATGGCATTTTATATTGCAATGATGGCGATTGGGTAGAGAGTTGCACCGCGTTGGTAGAAGACTGGGACGGTCAATTTTTCATCGTTCACTGGAGCGACAATCAACACTATTCCCAATTTGAGAGTCAGTTGCATGAAAATTCTGATAGTGTCGGACGCTTGGTTACCACAGATTAATGGTGTCGTTAGAACGTTATCCACCACACGAAAGGTGTTGGAATCGCTAGGCCATGAAGTTGAGGTGATCTCCCCCGATCAATTTACCACCATTCCGTGTCCCACTTATCCAGAAATCCGCTTAGCTGTAAATGGTTTCCGGCGGGTTGGGCAACTGATTCAAGCATTTCAGCCCGATAGCATTCATATCGCCACCGAAGGGCCGTTGGGGCTGTTAGCCCGCCATTATTGTTTACGTCATAAAACACGGTTTACCACTTCTTTTCACACCCGTTTTCCTGAATACGTGCATGCCCGTTTCCGCATTCCAACGGCATGGACTTATCGTTTACTGCGCTGGTTTCACCGCCAGTCAGTACGCATTATGGTGACTACACCCAGCATGCAACGCGAGTTAAGCCAACATGGTTTTGACAATTTAACCATTTGGTCACGCGGTGTCGATGTTGAGTTATTTAAGCCTTACCCCGAACCTTTTTTAACTGAATTGCCCCGCCCTATCACCATGTATGTGGGACGAGTAGCAGTAGAAAAAAATATTGAAGCTTTTTTAGAATTAAATATGGCAGGTAGCAAAGTCGTTGTAGGCGCAGGGCCACAATTAGACGAGTTGCAACAAAAATACCCAGAAGTGCATTTTGTCGGCTTGCAAAAAGGTGAAGCCTTAGCGCGTTATTATGCGGCGGCAGATGTGTTTGTATTCCCGAGCCGTACTGATACCTTCGGCTTAGTGATGTTAGAAGCGTTAGCCTGTGGCGCCCCTGTCGCGGCCTATCCTGTCCCAGGCCCTATTGACGTGATCGGTGACAGCCCTGCCGGTTGTTTGCATGAAGATTTAGCAGAAGCAGTAAAAGGGGCTTTAACCTTAGACCCTGAAAAATGCCGCGAACATGCCTTGCGTTATGCGTGGGAAGCATGCAGCCAACAGTTTTTTGATAACTTGCATGTGATTACGCCAGAAGAAACTATCAGCAAACCCAGTCAACGCTTAGCCTCAACATCAGAATCTGCCTCATCTCAGGTGTAATAGTTTAATGTAGGATGTGTTAAGGCACATCCTGCATATCCCTCTCTCCTTACCCCTCTCATACCTATACCGTTTAACCGAAGAAACACTAAAGCAATCCGTAATCAAGCTTGCTTTGTCATGTAAATCAGTAAATATTTATATTATTATAAGCTAAGATTATTGCTGTGAATAACATACTGCCATGTAGGGTGTGCGAAATCCCACAAGGTATGCCATTTGATAATCCGTTGTCGTTGAGGTGGGATTTTGCCCACCAAACTCCGCACGGTGGGCAAAACGCCGATTAAGGTCGGAAATACCCCTAACCCTTCTCTGCGGCGTTTCGCACACCCTACATGGCAGTGTGTGAGTAACTAGAGATACACATTAAGAAGGAGGTTGATATGAGCAGTAAAGTATTCCGAGACAATGTATTCCCTAATCATGTCTCAGACTTAATGAGCTTAATGCACATGGTGGTGTTTGAAGGTACAGATGGCGAAGAAAAATGGGATATGTACCTGACCTTAGAACAAAAAGAGTGCATTGCGTTAGGGCTTGCGCTGTATTATCAATGTGATCACTGCATCGAGCATCACACAAAAGCTTTAAGCCGCTTGAATAAGCGCGTAACCCCTGAAACCTTAGACAAAAATATGAATGCGATCATTCTGTTTTTACGCACAGAAACCTCTCGCATTACCCACTCAGAAAAGAAACGCTGGATTCAAGCGTGGCAAGCATTCTCGATCAAAATGTCTTTGCAACGTGAAGATAAAGTGATGCCGTATTTACTCGGTTTAGCCATTGGATTGGCACGCAATGACACCTTTTTAATCGAGTTTTGCGGTGTGGAAGTCAAAGCGCAATTAGAAGCACAAGGCATTGATGCGCGTTTGGCAATTGGTGAGTTAGAGTCAGTGGTAATTTTTATGAAAGCGGCTGCGTCTAAAAACCGTGTGGCGCAAACCATCGGCTCTTTGTTTAATAAGTAATTGGACAAAAATAACCAAGATTAAGATAGACTATAGTATTGCAGCAGAGTCCTAGGATTATTCATGCGAACAAAAATAATTAATCTAAGTCCAGAACAGAGACAAGAACTGGAAACAGGTTACCGAACGGGAGAA
>QKBZ01000014.1 GCA_003245895.1 Beggiatoa sp. | reverse complement strand
AAGGTATCTACACAAGTCAAAATATATTAGTAAAAACAATCAGTTTCTCGTTCCCATCGTCTCGATGGGAATGCATGCTGCGTCGCTCCTGCGGCGCGAGTCAAGCCCCAACGACAGCTTATACGACTATACGTGCCGCAGGAGCGGCACAGCATGCATTCCCACGCAAAGCGCGTGGGAACGAGTTAACGGTTGTTTTTATCTAACTTGTGTAGATAGCTTTACCCACAGGGCGAGGACTTTGAAGCAGGCAGTTTGCCAAATGCTAGCAATGTCGGATGACGGCTTGCGCCTTATCCGACCTACAATAACAATAGATTAAGCGCAGCAAGCGACTGCTTGTTGATTTAACACAGGACGCAATTCGGTATAGCTACAGACTTGACTACCGTCATTTAATTTACGTGTCATATCCATATAATCGAATAAGTCTATACGGCGTGAGTTGGGTGTTAAAATACAAGGCCATGTAGGGAAGGGGACTAACGGTTCACCCGCAGCATTACGCATGTGATGCCGGTTGGAGTGGAAGTGTGTGAGATAGGCTGCTAACGGAATAACGCGCACTTGAATAAAAAGATGCTGCGGTATTTGTGTAGGTGCTGGAAAAGTGTGTTGATAGTAAATATTAAAGGGCACAGGGCAAGGCAAGCGCGTGTCTAAGTCATAAATGCGGGGCGTTGGGGCGTGTTGATATAAAATCACGTGGTAATCCCAAATCACGGCTTGACCCGTTGGTGCTAAGCCCTGTTGATAGAGTGGAATTTGCCGAGCGTGATTAGACAATAATAGGACAGAAAAATCTTCAACAGACTGTTGTTGAGCAATTAAATATCGCCCCAGTTGCCAAATATTTTCTTCACAAAAGTACGGGGTATAATACGCGCTATCTTGTGTAATCATACTGATCTATGATAGTGACGATTCTTGAAATGACAAGTTTTAGTCATTAGGCTAACGAGTGAACGTATTTAGCGTAAAACATATACTATTGCTAATCCGTTTTATCACCTATTTTTAATAGGTGCTTTGTCACAAATCTAAAACCTTTGTATCAATGAAGTTAACGCCTAGGGTTATTTCAGCAAGTAGTAGTGCTTGCTAACTACCGTGCAGCAGACTGCCAAAGCTTATGGCTTGTGCAGGAATGCCATTTTCATTTCTGAAGGAGGTTGCATTCGTATGAGCATTATCAAAAAATATTTAAAAAGTAAGCCTGTTTGTAAAGTGACTTTTGCCTTACCAAAACTGGAAGCAGAAGCGGCAAACAATGTTTATATCGTTGGTGAATTTAATGATTGGCAAACCACTGCTTCACCAATGAAAAAACAAAAAGGCGGTGACTTTAAAATTACTTTAGAGTTAGCCACCGAGCAAGAGTATCAATTTCGCTATTTAGTGGATGATGCGCAATGGAAAAACGATAACGCGGCAGATAAATATGTGCCTTCACCGTATGGTGAGTCAAATTCTGTTGTGGTGGTTTAAATAAGCTATGTAGGGTGTGCGTAATGCCACCACTGAGTTTGCGTGTAGCAAGACAGTTTCTCGGCATTTCGCGCACGCGGATAAAGTCACTGCCATTCAGTTAAGCGATTTTGTAGGTCGGATAAGGCGACAGCCGTCATCCGACACAACGCGGTTGAAGCTTGAACCAAGCGACTTACGGCGGATGACGGCTAACGCCTTATCCGCCCTACAAGACAATGACAACACTTAACTTAATGGCAGTGGCGGATAAAGTGCTAACGAGGGTTAGACTTTTCCGCGTTCGCACCGCAAAAAAACGCGGCGCAAACCCTACAATGTTCAGCTCGCTTAACTTAAACGCGGTGTCTGATGGCGTTAACGGTAGTGGTTTTTAGACCGATAGCCGTTTTGCCTGAATAGAACATTGTATAATGACGCTCTCTGATAACGTCTCGAACCTATAAAGGGGATTAAACGTGGATATTGGTGAATTGCTTGCATTCGGCGTAAAAAACGGCGCGTCAGACTTGCACTTATCGGCACGCATGCCGCCGATGATTCGGGTCAGTGGCGATATGCGCCGCATCAACATACCAGAATTAGATCATAGTCAGGTACGTGACATGATGTATGACATCATGAATGATAAACAGCGTAAAGATTATGAAAAATACTGGGAATGTGACTTTTCATTTGAAATCCCAGGTTTAGCACGGTTTCGTGTGAATGCTTATAACCACAACCGTGGGGCAGGCGCAGTATTTCGTACCATTCCATCCACGATTCTTTCTTTAGAACAATTAAACGCACCGGCTATTTTTAAACAATTAGCTGAGCTTCCGCGCGGTTTATGTTTGGTGACAGGGCCAACGGGTTCTGGTAAGTCCACAACCTTAGCGGGGATGATCAATTATCGTAATGAATCTGAATATGGTCACATCTTAACCATTGAAGACCCGATTGAATTCGTGCATGAAAGTAAGCGTTGTTTGATTACGCAACGGGAAGTTCACCGCGATACTTTAGGCTTTAACGAAGCGTTGCGCTCTGCTTTACGTCAAGACCCTGACGTAATTCTAGTCGGTGAGATGCGGGACTTAGAAACCATTTCCTTAGCCTTATCCGCAGCGGAAACCGGTCACGCCGTGTTCGGTACTTTGCATACCAGTTCTGCGGCAAAAACCATTGACCGTTTGGTTGACGTATTCCCCGCAGCCGAAAAAGACATGGTGCGCGCCATGTTATCTGAATCCTTAAAAGCGGTTATTTCTCAAACCCTGCTAAAAAAAGTCGGCGGTGGTCGTGTGGCGGCGCATGAAATTTTAATCGGCACCCCTGCGATGAAAAACTTAATCCGCGAAAATAAAATTGCACAAATGTACTCTGCGATCCAGACCGGTCAAAAATTCGGCATGCAGACCTTAGAACAAAACTTACAACAACTGCTGCAAAAGAATTTAATCACTCGCGAATCTGCGCGTGAGAAAGCAAACCATAAAGACGCATTTAACTAATGCCGTACTGAAGGCATACACCGCAAGAGGTATAGCGCATGGATAGACAAGAGGCCATGAGCTTGATGATTAAATTACTCAAGCTCATGTTAAAAGAAGGTGGCTCGGATTTATTTATCACGGCTGGTTTTCCGCCTGCGATGAAAGCCAAGGGCAAAATGACCCCCATGATGAAGCAACCGTTATCGGCAAATGACTCTAAGTCGTTAACGCAGTGCGTCATGAACGACCGCCAATTAAAAGAATTTGAAGCCACCAAAGAATGTAACTTTGCGATTGCGCCACCAGGGGTAGGCCGTTTCCGTTGTAATGCCTATGTGCAACAAGGCTGTCAGGGCATGGTAATGCGAACCATTCCGACCGACGTGCCGACCATGGAGAAATTAAAATTGCCAGAGATTTTAAAAGAAATCATCTTGGCAAAAAACGGTATTATTATCATGGTAGGGGGGACTGGTTCGGGTAAATCCACCAGTATGGCGGCAATGATTGACCACCGGAATGCAAACTCTTACGGTCATATCATTACCTTAGAAGACCCGATTGAATTTGTGCACCCGCACAAAAACTCAGTTATCATGCAACGCGAAGTTGGCGTGGATACCCAAAGCTGGGAAGCAGCCTTACATAATACCTTGCGTCAAGCACCAGACATGATTCTGTTAGGGGAGATTCGAGACGCGGCGATTATGACTTTCGCCTTAGAATTCGCCCAAACGGGTCACTTAGCCTTAGCTACTTTGCACGCAAATAACGCTAACCAAGCAGTTGACCGCGTTTTAGGTTTCTTCTCTATTGAGCAACAAAAGAAACTGCGCCAAGACGTTGCCTTAAACTTACGCGCCATTATTTCTCAACGCTTAATTAAAACCGTTGATGGTGGACGTTGTGCAGCGATTGAGATTCTCATTAACTCGCCATTAATTGCAGAGTTAATTGCAGCAGGTGATATTGGTGGGATTAAGCCGATTATGGCGAAATCGCGCGAATTAGGCATGCAGACCTTTGACCAAGCCTTGTTTAACTTATATGAAGATGGTCGTATCTCTATGGAAGAAGCCTTGCGCAATGCGGATTCTGCCAACGAATTACGATTGAAAATTAAATTGGAAGGTAAAGCGAACAAAGGCAAGGATTTATTGGATGGGGTTTCCATCAGCATGCAGGAAATCGAGGAAGATTAGCGGCACGTCATCAAACATACGATGTTGCCCAGTATACTAAGATGCTAACTACCCCCATTCATTTGCATGATGTGCGTCATCTTTCCCTTAGATTTGCCACATTCTAACAGGCGATATTCATTATGGACTTAATGCCTTATCTGAAACTGATGTATGACAAACAGGGTTCAGACATGTTTATCATTCCCGGCGCACCCGTTAAAATTCGATTGTCGGGTAAGGATAAGCCTGTAGGGAATAATGTTATTACACCGGAAATGAGCAAGTTAGCTGCCTTATCGCTCATGAGTGCCGCACAGAAAAAGCAGTTTGCGGAAAAAAAAAGCATAGACTTTGTTTTTAAACTGCCAGAAGACGACAAGAAGCAGTTTCACATTATCATCTCTTACGAAGGTAAGCATTTGATGATGATCGTGCGTCCGGTCACTGAAAAACAAAGTAAAACGGTTGAAGCTGTCCCCGCAGCAAAATCGGAAGATAATGACGATGACGGGATTCAAGTCTTAGGCGCACCGCCTAAAGGTCAATTAGATATATTACCTTATCTGCGTGAAGTGATTACTCGTGACGGTTCGGATTTATTCTTAACCGTTGACTCGCCCGTTAAGGTAAAAATCTCTGGTAAAGCCATTGCTTTTGATAAGTTTTTGCTAACACCGGATATGACTAAATCGGCGACCTTCGGCATTATGACCGATGAGCAAATTGAAGAATTTGAGCGCACCAAAGACTTAGACTTTGCGATTGAAATGCCGGACGGTAGTGCCCGTTTCCGCGCCAACGCCTTTTTTCAGCGCAAAACTGTTGGCTTAGTTATGCGTTTGATTCCGTCTAAAATCCCGACGGCAAAAGACCTTGGCACGCCAGAAGTATTATTAGATTTAATCATGGCGAAACGGGGTCTGCTGCTGATGGTAGGCGGTACCGGTTCTGGTAAATCGACAACTTTGGCCTCGATGATTAATCACCGTAATGCCAATTCCCCCGGCCATATTCTGACCATTGAAGACCCTGTAGAGTTCTCGCACCCTAATCAAATGTCCATCGTGAATCAGCGCGAAGTGGGTGTGGATACTGCCTCTTATGCACGGGCGTTAAAAGCCTCACTGCGGGAAGCACCAGACGTGATTTTAATCGGTGAGATTCGGGATCGGGAAACCATGGAAGCGGCGTTAGAATTAGCCAATACCGGTCACTTGTGTATTTCGACCATGCACGCGAACAACGCGAACCAAGCGATGGAACGGATTATTAATATGTTCCCTAATGAAATGCACAAACAGTTGTTAATGGATATTTCCTCTAACTTACAAGCGGTTATCTCCCAGCGTTTAATTCCTGACGTGCGCGGCAAACGCTGTGCGGCGATTGAAGTCATGGTGAACACACCACACATTGCCAACTTAGTTATGAAAGGTCAATTAAACGAAGTCAAAGAAGCCATGCAGTCCAGTGGTACAAAAGGCATGAAAACCTTTGACGATGCCTTATTTGACTTGTATCGTGACGGTAAAATTAGCTTAGAAGAAGCATTGAAGAATGCAGACTCTCGCAATGACTTAGAAGCCAAAATCAATTTTGGTTAAAATGTCTTGCCTTAGCGACCGTCGGCAGCCCACGCTGACCGACGGTTTTTACTTGCTGTTTATCCAGAAGCACCGTCATGTCTGCCTTGCTTGCCAAATTCGCCACGGTTAAAACTCAACTCAATTACGGATTATTACTCGCCATTGGGTTTTCCATCCCCGTCTCTAATGCCTTAACCAATATTTTACTGGTGCTGCTGCTGGCTTCCTTTGTCGTAGGTAAAGAGTGGCCTTTGCTGTGGTCACAAGCATGTGATAACCGCATTGCCACGATTGCCTTAGTTTTATTCGGCGTGGTATTGCTCGGTATCAGTTACAGCCCCACCTCGTTGCTCGAATCCATCGACATGGTGGCGAAGTATCGCGAATTGTTATTGCTACCCATCTTTATGGTGTTTTTTCAACAAACACGTAGCCATAGACAAGGTGTATCGGCATTTGTTATTGCCATGTTATTAACCTTGCTGTGTTCGCTGTTAATGAGTTTCGGCTGGGAAAGTTTAGGCAAAGGCACCGCTGATAATCCTTTTGTGTTTAAAAATCACATCACGCAAGGCATTTTAATGGCCTTAGCCGCTTATTTTCTGTTTACCCAAGCATGGTTTTGTCAGCGATGGCGTTGGTTAGGCTTTGGTGCAGCCGCTTTGGCGAGTATCAATCTGTTATTTATGACCGAAGGCCGCAGTGGTTATTTAGTATTTGCTTGCTTGTTGTTATTGCTGGTTTATCAAATTTGCCGTTTACGTGGCTTCATCATCTTCAGTGTGGCAGTCTTGTGTTTAGGTGGTTTATTGTTAGTCAGTTCCAGCACTGTGCAGCAGCAAATACAAGGGGTTACGCAAGACATTAATGATTATGAGGCAGGCTTACGCGCCAATTCTAACTCTTTACGCTATGACTTTTTGCGCAATAGCGTATGGGTTGCCACAGAAGCCCCTATCTTTGGACATGGCACCGGCAGTTTTGCGCAAACTTACCGCGATTATGTCGTGCACCACGCCCAGCATCATCATTTTTCTGATAATCCACACAATGAATATTTAATGATCGCCATCCAATGGGGCGGCATTGGCTTAGTGTTGTGGTTGAGTTTATTAGTGTATATGTGGCGCGCCACTTACCAATATTCGGGTTTATGGCGTTGGCAAGCTCAAGGTTTGGTAATGGCAATCGTTGTCGGTTCGCTGGTGAATTCGCTGTTATTGGATACTACGGAAGGGCATTTGTTGGCGTATTTGGCGGCATTGTTTTTTAGTTTGCCGAGAGATGTGTCTGAAAAGGCTGTGTAGGCTTGTATTTTTGTAGGGTGGAATAGGCGCAAGCCGTATTCCACCATGCGGCTTATTATCTGTTTTTGCTAAACTTTTTGCAGAGTTTTATGGTGGAATACGCTACGCTATTCCACCCTACAACCGTGCATGTCTTAACTTTAAGATATTGTTTTTTTATAGCTTATTTAAACTTCGATAAGCCAATTCTACTAACGATACCCTAAAATCAACGTACCAAGGGTAGCCATTGACCCATCCTCGCGCTTTAATTCAATAACATGCTTAAAAGTCAGCTCAACAGCTTCTACTGAAGAAAAAGCGTTTAATGCGGTTTGTTCTGCCTGTTCTGCTGCTTCACCTTCTGCAACATAATGGGCAAAGAGTTGTTTTTCATTATCAAATAAATAAGCGAAGCGTATCCAAGGCACTTTTGAAAAGTGTTGCATGCCAGTGGTGGCTGTTTCCACATCCACGTAGACTAAAGAGGCTGTTATGCTCTGTTCTGCAAAACTTGCCAACGCAGATACTGTTTCTCGTTGCACAGCCTTAGTACATGAAGTGTCTGTGTTCTCTGCATAAACAGAACCTGTGAATAAACTTAAACACAAACTGATAATGCTCAACACCGATTGATAGCGAATTGCCATAGTTAATCCTCCTAAGACTTGGTGTAATATATAAGGTTACGAGATACGACGTTTACCACCTGCAAGGTACATTTAGTCTGACAAAACTTGCTATTTTATGAAGCTGAAGTCTAGGCTTTGAAGAATAAATATAATCAATTACTTAACAAAAATACGCACGCTGTCGCTGCTACAACCGAAACACCTACCACAATTGCAGCGCAAATCACCGCTAAAAAGCGGAATGCAGTTCATTTTCCCACATGACACTACTAGTGAACACCTTGCAATGACCGCAAATTATTAAACTAGAAAGGGAAGCGTCAACCCATTAGGCTAGGCCAAGCGTTTTTCATAGACGCGCACAAATGGCGAGCACAGGGCTGAGCACCGTCATTTTCTGGGGATACAGGCCATGTTATCTGCATTTTATAAACTCTTAACGAACAACCGCTTATTTACCCTGCTCTTGCCATTAGCACTGTTGCCACTGGGTATGGCAATGTATATCAGCTATCAAAACGCCCGCGAGAGCTTAGTCAATGCGGCCTTAGCACAAGTGAATGGCAACGTGTCGCATCTTAGCCATGAGTTGCACAGTAACCTAGCGCATTACTTCAGTGACTTATCCACCTTAAGTTATACCGCGCCCCTGCAAAGCTTAATCACCAATCCTGAAATGCCTGTGGGTTCAGCAACGCATCAACAATGGCTGCAACAACTTGAGCATATTTTTTCCACCACCTTAGAAAGCAAAAAGTTTTACCAAGCCTTGTTTTATGTCGATAGCGAAGGTTTGGAAATGTTGCGGGTGGAATATCAGCAAAACCACGCGCAGCGCACGCCGACCGATTTATTACAAAATTTACAAAACTCTGCCATTTTCCAAGAGACACGGGACGAAAACGTCGGGCAAATGAGCGTTTCCGATATACGCTTAAAACGCAAAAATAACCACTTAGTCGTGCCGTATACGCCCGTATTGGAAGCCAGTTTGCCCTTATACACCACACAAGGCGCATTTCGAGGTGCTTTGATTGCAGAAATTGATGCCAGTGAATTATTGTCCTTACGCCCAGTGGACGGCTCACAGTTTTATTTAATCAACCAAGAGGGTTATTACTTATCACATCCTCGCAACAGCAATATGATGAGTTTTGGCTTTGAGCGGGGACAAGCCAGAGCGCCTTTTGCCCGTGACTTTCCCGACATCAATCAGCAAATGGAGAACAGTCCTAATCATACCGTGCTGGATTTTAGCGAAGCACAACAAATGATTGTCGGCTTAAACCGCTTGTATTTTGACAATAACCGTTCTGAACGCTATTGGCTGTTAATGAATACTTTGCCAGAACGTCAAGCGATGGCACCGATTCGAGAAATGGAAAAAATCGTGTTAGCGGTGATTTTTATCACCGTGTTAGTCATCGTGGTGCGTACTGTATCAGTGGCACAGATTTTCCGCCGTTTAGAAACCCGTTTGTTTGCACAAGAAAAATTATTGCGCTTAGTGATAGACAGCATTCCACAATATATCGCGTGGAAAGATGTCAACGGTCAATTTATGGGCTGTAGTCAAAATTTCGCCCGCTTAGCAGGTGCTAACTCGGTGGAACAAGTGGTGGGCAAAAGTGAACATCAAATTGGCTTAACCGAGCGCAATTTAAAGCTGTTTTATGAAGCAGATCGCAATGTAATTAATAGCAATGTGGCACATTACCATTTGGTGCGCCCAGTTCGCTTGCCGGACGGTCAGGAGATTTGGACGGAAAATAACCGCATTCCGCTGCATGATGTACACGGTAACGTGATCGGCATTTTGACCACGATGGAAGATATTACGCAGCGCAAACAAGCGGAATTAGCCTTACGCCAAGCTAAAGAAGTCGCTGAATCTGCCAACCATGCGAAAAGCCAGTTTTTAGCCAGCATGAGTCACGAATTGCGTACACCGTTAAACGGCATTTTGGGCTATGCCCAAGTGTTAGGGCAGTATCCTGAACTGTCCGCACGTCAACGCGAAGGGGTGAATATTATTCGCCGCAGTGGTGAGCATTTGCTGACTTTAATCAATGACATTTTAGATTTAGCCAAGATCGAAGCAGGCAAAATTGAGCTGCAAATTGATGACATGCGCTTTACCCAATTTATCAATGATTTGATTGATTTATTTAACATGCGGGCAGAGCAAAAGCGCATTCAATTCCGTTATCAAGCTTTATCCCCTTTGCCTGAAGTGGTGCAAGGTGATGAAAAACGCTTGCGGCAAATTTTGATTAACTTATTGGGTAATGCAATTAAATTCACCCAAAGTGGAGAAGTGTTATTCAAAGTACGTTATCAGCAAAACCGCGTCTGTTTCACCATTCAAGATACCGGTATTGGCATTCCTGAAGCACATTTAGGCGAGATTTTTCAACCATTCCGCCAAGTGATTAACAGCCACCATAATCATGTGCAAAACAGCGATGGCACAGGCTTAGGTTTATCCATCAGCAATACTTTAGTAGACATGATGGGCGGTAAGCTGCATGTACGCAGCACGGTAGGGCAAGGCAGTGTGTTCTGGTTTGAAGTCAGCTTGCCTGCGGTGGCCGATGTAGTAACACAAATGCCAGAAGCTGAACGCACGGTGATTGGCTATAGTGGCGCGCCACGCAGCATTTTGCTAGTTGATGATAAACAGGAAAACCGCCAAGTATTGGCCAATATGTTATCGCCGCTGGGCTTTTTAATTCGGGAGGCAGTGGACGGCAAACAAGGTTTAATCAGTGCGCAAGCCGCGCCACCTGATGCGATTTTAGTCGATTTAGTGATGCCAGAATTAGACGGCTTTGAAATGGTGCAGCAAATACGTCAATTACCTGAGTTTGAGCATACTTTTATTATCGCGATTTCTGCCAGTGCCTTTGGTACCACGCAAGAACGCAGCTTAGCCATCGGTTGCGATGCCTTTTTAGCCAAGCCGGTGTATTTAGACCAATTGTTGGAATTATTGCGGCAACATTTGAAACTGCGCTGGATTTATGGCGTGGTGAAAGCAGAGCGTTATAGCTTGCTAAAACGAGAAGCAGGAGACGAGGATCGTTTACCACTGCGCGAAGAAGTGCCGCCTGAAATTGTAGAAACGCTGTATCAATTGGCTTCTGTCGGCAAGGTAAAACGGATTTTAGCCGAGTTAGATGTGTTAGAAAAAGAATTGCCCAATTTAGCCGCCTTTTTGAAAAATTTACGGCAATTGGCTAAATTGTTCCAAAGTCGGCAAATTTGCGAGGTGTTAGAGCCGTATCGGCCTGTAGATGTCGATGTCGAGCGGTCTTCGTAAAAGTGGGAGTTGCAAGGTGGAATATACGCTTATTCCACCTTCAAGCACTAAAAAGGCGATAATTTAAGGTGCTGGCGGTATCATCACTGGCTTGGTAAACACATAATCATTGTCTTTCACTGGCACATGACAGCCGAAGCACTCTTGCACAAAGTTCGCATCTTCTCCATAAGGCGTTTGCTCATTGCCTAACCAACGTGCAAAGCCCCAGCCACCGGTATCGGCAAAGCGGGTCGCATCTTTCACCATAAATTCAGCATGTACGAATTTATCCGGCACCGTCGCCGCAGGCCACGTTTCATGTGTGCCATCTTTCCATACTAATTTGCCTAAAATACTGCCATCGGGCCACGGGTTTGTTTTGCCTTCACGCGCAGCCGCAATCGCAATGTCATTGCCTAAAATGGCGCGTAAGCTTTCGTTATCTGTGCGATGAGAGACGGCGATTAATCGCCAGTCTTGATAACCTGAGGGTAAGGTGATGCCATTTGGCGCGGGTGCGGGTTTTGTATCTTCGGCATGTGCGACCCATAAAACCACACTGCTAGAGACTGCAACTGTCAGCATTAATGCAAATTTGAGATGTTTCATCAGCTTGTGTTCCTGTTCAGCTTGAGCTTGATTTGCCAGCGACTTCTCGCCGCTTCCTTGTTTCTAATGGGCATGGTGTGCTGAAAGGCAAGGGAGTTAGGATGGGCTGACGCAGGAAGCCCGTCGTTTACCGCGATTTGGTCGGCACGATTGATGGGCTTCCTGCGTCAGCCCATCCTACAAGAATGCAACTACTAACCCAAAAGCTTTTTCAAAAGCGTTACTTTTGCTTTGCCAACACCTTTAAGTTTTTGCAAGACTTCTAAAGACTCAAAAGGGCGGTTATTTAGAATTAAATTAATGGCTTCACTACTCAATTTTGCGCGGCTGAGTTTAAACAATAAGTCTTTTGCATCTTCCGTATTCAAGGTTTGTAACCACGGGTCTGCAATCACTGCGCTTGATGTCGCAACGCTATCTGTTTTCGCTGCTGAAACTGGTTTAACAATTTCTGCTTCAGTAGCTGCAATATCTGAGCTAGTTGTCTGTAGAACAACCTGTTGTAAAGCCGCAAAACTTTTATCTCCAATACCTTTTACTTGTTTAACAGCCTGCGCTGACTGAAAAGGTCTTGCTTGCATTAAATTAGCTTGCACTTTACTGCTTAAGCCCAGTTTCATTTGCTTAACGGTAGCGGCTAATTGTTGGGCAGACACTTGGTTAAGCCATGTGATCCATTCAGGTAATGTAGGCAAGGCCACTGCTGGTGTGTCATTTGTTTCCGGTATTGCAGGTGATTCAGTTACTTGTGTAGCTACTGGTTCAGGGATGACTTCAGGCTCTGCTTGTTTAACAACCGGTTCTATTACAGTTGCAGGCGTGGTATCACTACTCGAAACTGCCCCCGTTGTTAAGTGTTGCAACTGTTGCTCAATCATGTGAAAACGCTGATCTAAACGGTTTTCTAATTGACTAAACAGCGGCTGTAAACACGATAAAAGTTGTGCCGCACTTAGCCCAGCAGGAAGTTCAGCGGTTGCCGGTTCTGTAACTTCACGCTGTCTAAAAATTTGCAATTGCTGCATGACAATCTCTTGATTACTGTCATCCATCACATAAGCATCTATGGTTTCTCCCTTAATAGGGTCTAGCATTTGGGCTTTTAGTGCTGCAAGGTATTCAAACTCACCATCGACTAAATCATATTCTTCAAAGCCGCGCCGCTTTAATACCAGTGGTTTTAACACGCCACCACCTTCTAAAATAGCCTCGGCTGCTCGCACTAATTCTGCTTCTGAATAGGTAGCTTGTGTACGTTGATGATGAATGCTTTTCACCAACACAATTAAAGGGGCTATTTTGCTCATTACACCAAACCTACTTTAGACATTACAACATCCGCTAATTTAAAAAATTCCTCAGCAGATTTAGAGTTCGCCTTAAAATCAAAAATTGAACGAGGATCAGCAACATCTAATTCACCTAACTCAACCGATTGGTCTAAGCATTTAGCCAAATCATCCCGATCATAAATCGTGCATTCACTCAGCACAGGAATTTGATAACGCTGCTCTATATTTTGCACACGTTCTTTAAAGGTTTTATTTAAAAAACGAGGGTTAGTTGAAACCTTATTTGGTAAAATGCCTAACACTTGCAGTTTTGGCAAACTAACCATTTCCTTAAATCCATTAATTTCGTTGATAAAGCTTTTAACATTTTCCAAGCCTTCGTTTGCGAAGGGTTTTAAATCAGAGGGAATTAATAAATATTCAGCCGTATTTAAGCCAATACGCGCATATAAATTTAATGATGGGGGCGTATCAATCAAGACAACATCATATTGATCTTTAACCGCATTCAGTTTTTTCCATAAAATATGGCGGGTATAATCAAGACGGTTTAATTCATCTTCATGATACATTAAGCGAATATGGGCAGGGATCACCTTTACTGGATGACTGCTATAACGTGAATCTCTTGCAACATCCGCTATTGCATAGCTATCTTGAGAGCGCAACAAATGAATTACATAGTTGTCTCGTAAATTGTCTTTTTCTTCATCACCAAAATTAATTAAACCGGTAGCAAAAGTCGTATTTGCTTGACTATCTAAATCAATCACTAAAATACGCTTACCTCTAAATGCCAACGCAGCCGCTAAATTAACCACCGTCGTTGTTTTTCCTACACCACCTTTATTATGATAAATAGCAATAATTTTCATCTTAGCCTCTTGATTAATTATCTCTTTGTTAATTATCGTCAGTTTTTTTGATAAAAGAACATCACGTCCAATTAATGTTTTAATGTGCTCTATATGCTCAGCAATATTGCGCAAAAAACATTGGAAAACGAGTTTTATGGAATGATTAATATGTTGCTTATAAATCCTAATCTCTCGCCCATTGGTTAACAAGCCATAAGTAATTTTAAGCGTTACCATATAGCCTTTAAGCTGATCATAGGCATCACTTAGCGGCCTATTAGGATGCTTTGCTTCAATGACAATTTTGGGTAAATCATCCGTGACTTGATCAGGATAGGCAAAAAAATCTAAGCGAAAACGGTTCGCTTTTTTCTCCTGCTGCCACATATTAATTTGATAGCCCAAGGCGGGCAATAAATAGCTAACGATAAACTTACTCTCAACTTCTCGTTCATTTCGACAAAATTCAGGCTTAAACTGTATGCTTGTCTTCATTTTTATGAATTTTTAGACAGTTGACTATTAAAAGATAAAATTTATTGACAATATAATGATAAATATCGTCCTATTTTTTTAGTGAAATAGCAAGTATTTTAAATGCTCTTAGACAGCTCAATCAGATTAGCTTATGAAAAGGAAAATGCTTGATTTAATGAGTTTTTAGGCGTTTACATGATGACAAATGAAGTAAGAAACACAAAAGATATTATCTTTTTCAACTTTTGTTCAGATGAGGAGGCAATCTACCAGCTTGGCATTTCACACATGCAGAGGAGTTCTAACATAATGCAGACTTCTGTAAACCCTACATACAATACATAACCTACCATAACCCCAAAATAGTGCAGCTCTTACCCCAAAAAGCACCTTAACCGTGCACTTCAAACACCCACACCAAACACCCAAAACCACCCAACCCAAACAAAAACAACCAGTTAAAACCCTACAAACTGTGGTATTTTAAAATAGGTAATTTTCTTGCAATGCCCCAATACGGTTCAAGGCTAACACCTTGTCTTGATTCAAATTATCCTACCCCGAAAATCATAAAATGCTAATATACAAACGGGTTAACTTATATAATTGCATCTATTCATAAAAAAAGTTAATTTAACGAGTTTATGTATTCAACATGTGGTTTTCACTAAACAGGCAGACTGTTGTTGCAATGGTGTGAAAGTAAACTATGCAAATCAAAATCAAAAAAGGACTTGATCTGCCGATTTTGGGTGAGCCTGAACAGGTCATCCATGACGACGGCAATAAGATAAAGTCCGTTGCATTATTGGGCAGAGACTATATCGACCTCAAACCCACTATGCTGGTACAGCAAGGTGATCGGGTTAAAAAAGGTCAAGCGTTATTTACCGATAAGAAAAACCCCGGTGTGAATTTCACCGCGCCAGCAAGCGGCGTGGTCTCCGCGATTCATCGTGGTGCAAAACGGGTATTACAATCGGTCGTTATTGAGTGTGATGGCGATGAAGCCATCAGCTTTAAGCAATACGCGGCAAACGAATTAAGCAACTTGAGCCGCGCGGCGGTGCAAGAGAATTTAATTGATTCCGGCTTATGGACTGCATTAAGAACCCGTCCTTACAGCAAAATCCCCGCACCTGATAGCACGCCGCATTCCATTTTTATCACCGCCATCGATACCAATCCGTTAGCGGCTGATCCTGCGGTGATCATCCAAGCGTATGCCGATGATTTCGCCAATGGTTTAAAAGTGTTAGCGCGTTTAACCGACGGCAAGTTATTTGTGTGTAAAGCGCCTAACGTGAGCTTGCCACAAAGCCAAGTCGCTAGCGTGCAAGAAGCAGAATTTGACGGCCCCCACCCTGCGGGCTTAGCCGGTACCCATATCCACTTTTTAGACCCTGTTGGGGTTAATAAAATGGTGTGGACGATTGGCTATCAAGAGGTGATTGCTATCGGCAAACTGTTTACCACCGGTCAACTGTGGGAAGAACGGGTGATTGCTTTAGCAGGCCCTGTGGTGAAACGTCCACGTTTGATTCGTACTCGCTTAGGTGCGAACACCGAAGAAATCATCCAAGACGAGTTACTGCACACACAAGAGCGCATTTTGTCCGGTTCTGTGTTGTCAGGACATCGGGTTGCACAGGCGGTACATTATTTAGGGCGTTATCATCAACAAGTGACCGCCTTAGCAGAAGCATTACCGACAGAACGCGAGTTCCTTGGCTGGTTAACACCAGGGGCGGAGAAATTCTCGGTCATTAATTTATTCGCTTCCAGCTTAAAACGCGCTAGCAAAAAATTCGCTTTTAACACCAGTCAAAACGGTAATTTCCGCGCGATGGTGCCGTTCACCATTTACGACGAAATCATGCCGCTAGACATCTTGCCTTCGCCCTTATTGCGTTCCCTGTTAGTGGGCGATAGCGATATGGCGCAAGCGTTAGGCTGTTTAGAATTGGATGAAGAAGATTTAGCGTTATGTACGTTTGTGTGCGTGGGTAAGTATGAATACGGCCCAGTGCTGCGAACCAATTTAGCCAAAATAGAGCGAGAAGGTTAATGGCGTTAAGACGATTATTAGACAAAGTGGAGCCGCTGTTTTTAAAAGGCGGTTCGCTAGAAAAATTCTATGCGATCTATGAAATGATCGACAGCGTGTTATACACCTCTGCCCGCCCAACCCAACACGCGCCGCATGTGCGTGACGGCATTAACTTGCAACGGGCGATGACGTATGTGGTATGGGCAACCATTCCATGTATTTTAATGGCGTTGTGGAACACCGGTTATCAAGCCAATACTGCGATGACAAGCTTAGGCTTAAGCGCGGTCGAAGGCT
The DNA here is from genome assembly GCA_003245895.1 of Beggiatoa sp. Classification (GTDB taxonomy): domain Bacteria; phylum Pseudomonadota; class Gammaproteobacteria; order Beggiatoales; family Beggiatoaceae; genus SZUA-411. The sequence continues at coordinate 24,214 of QKBZ01000014.1, read as the reverse complement.
GGCGCGGCAGCTTTTTAAGTCTGTTAGGCGTGGGTTTTAACCCTAACAGCTTATGGGACAACATGGTGCATGGCTTTGCCTACTTCCTGCCTTTATACCTCGTGACTTTAGTCGTGGGCGGTATTTGGGAAGTGTTGTTTGCAGCCATACGCGGGCATGATGTCAACGAAGGCTTCTTAGTCACTTCGATGTTATTTACCTTGACCTTACCGCCAAGCATTCCGTTATGGCAAGTGGCACTCGGGATTTCCTTCGGGGTAGTGATTGGTAAAGAAGTTTACGGCGGTGTGGGCAAAAACTTCTTAAACCCTGCCTTAACCGGTCGTGCCTTTTTATACTTTGCTTTCCCTGCGCAAATGTCAGGCGACGTGGTATGGACAGCAGTCGATGGTTTTAGCGGTGCAACCCCTTTAGGTTTAGCGGCTTTAGGTGGCATTGAAGCAGTAACCAATAGCGGTTTCTCTTGGATGCAATCTTTCATCGGGGTTGAGCAAGGCTCTATCGGTGAAACCTCGGCCTTAGCGTGCTTATTAGGCGCGGCTTTCTTGTTATATACCCGTGTCGCTTCATGGCGCATTATGGCGGGCATCTTCCTCGGCATGGTTACCACTTCCTTGTTATTTAACTTAATCGGCAGTGATACCAACCCAATGTTCGGCATGTCGTGGTATTGGCATTTTGTGTTAGGTGGTTTTGCCTTCGGTATGATTTTCATGGCGACCGATCCGGTCTCTGCTGCGATGACGGAGCAAGGGCGCTGGATTTTCGGCTTATTAATCGGTTTCATGACCGTGTTAATTCGTGTCGTCAACCCTGCTTATCCTGAGGGCATCATGCTGGCGATCTTATTTGGCAACTTATTCGCGCCATTGATCGACTATGGGGTGATGAAAGCTAACATCCGTCGGAGATTACGTCGTAATGCAATCTGAAACCAGTTCTAACTCTATGATTCAACGTGTGTTGCAAATGTCTAACGACAGCACGGCGAAGACTTTAATTGTCGCCTTAGTGTTGTGCTTAGTGTGTTCGGTATTTGTCTCAGCGGCAGCAGTAATTTTAAAACCGTTGCAAGAAGCCAATAAAGCCCGCGACTTAAAAAACAACATTTTATCAGTCGCTGGTTTACAAGACATCGTGGCAAAAGCAGGGCAAAACTACGAGCAAATGTCGATTGCCGACAAGTTCAAGTTTATTGAAACCCGTATTGTAGACTTGCGCACGGGTGAATATGCCGACGACATCGACGCAGAAAGCTTTGATTTACGTCAAGCCGCGCGTGATCCACAACTGAGTGCAGTGTTAGATAGAGATAAAGACCGCGCCGGTATTGGTCGCCGTCCTCACTATGCGCCTGTCTACTTAGTGAAAGATGGCGAGCAAGTGCGTGATGTCGTGATTCCAATTTATGGCAAAGGCTTATGGTCAACCCTGTATGGCTTTTTATCGCTGCGTTCTGGTGAATTAACCGTGCAAGGTATTAGCTTTTACGACCAAAAAGAAACCCCCGGCTTAGGCGGTGAAGTGGAAAACCCAACATGGCAAGCCACGTTTAAAGGCAAATTAGCCTATGACGAGCAAGGCAAGCCACGTTTAAGCTTAGTTAAAGGTGGTGTAGACCCCAATAACGCAGCGGCGGTTTATCAAGTAGATGCCTTATCCGGTGCGACCTTAACCAGTCGCGGCGTAACGAACTTGCTGCAATTTTGGTTAGGTGAAAGCGGCTTTGGCACGTTTTTGCATAAACACTTCAGCACGGCTGGCTAAGGCTGCCCAAGGCACGAGGATTCTGTGTTATGTCACATGAAATTAAAGGTACTTTAACTGATCCGTTGGTCAACAATAACCCGATTGCGTTTCAAGTATTGGGGATTTGTTCGGCTTTAGCGGTAACGACCACTTTAACCACTGCATTAATTATGAGTTTATCGCTCACCGTGGTTACGGCGTTTTCTAACTTTTTCATCAGCTTATTACGCAATCAAATCCCGAGCAATATTCGGATTATTGTGCAAATGATCGTGATTGCCTCTTTGGTAATCGTGGTGGATCAGTTATTACAAGCATTTGCCTATAGCACTAGTAAGCAATTATCGGTGTTTGTCGGCTTGATTATCACCAACTGTATTGTATTAGGCCGTGCAGAAGCGTTTGCGATGCAAAACCCACCGGTTGCCAGTTTCTTAGACGGTATCGGTAATGGTTTAGGCTACAGCTTAATCTTGGTTTCTGTTGGAACAATTCGTGAGTTATTTGGCTCTGGTTCTTTATTAGGCATTCAAATTTTACCGTTAATTAAAGACGGCGGTTGGTATCAACCGATTGGCATTATGTTATTACCGCCAAGTGCATTCTTTATTATCGGTTTATTAATCTGGGCGTTACGGACGTGGAAACCTTCACAGCAAGAAGCCCCGTCTTATAGCATCTTAGAGCGCACAGAGAACACCTAATTAGGCGTTTATAGGAGCATTGTTGCAATGGAACATTATCTAAGTTTATTAGTGAAATCGATTTTTATCGAAAACTTAGCACTGGCCTTTTTCTTGGGCATGTGTACGTTTTTGGCGATTTCTAAAAAGATCGAAACAGCGATTGGCTTAGGCATCGCGGTTGCGGCGGTGCAAGTGATTACTGTGCCGTTGAATAACTTATTATTCCAATTTTTGTTAAAAGATGGCGCCTTAGCATGGGCAGGTTTCCCCGAAGTGAATTTAAGCTTTTTAGGCTTAATCAGTTACATCGGTGTTATCGCGGCGGTAGTGCAAATTCTGGAAATGTTATTAGATAAATACTTTCCTGCGTTATATCACGCTTTAGGTATTTTCTTACCGTTAATTACCGTGAACTGCGCGATTTTAGGCGGTACTTTGTTCATGGTAGAGCGGGATTATAACTTTGCAGAAAGTGCGGTGTATGGCTTAGGTAGCGGCGTAAGCTGGGCGTTAGCCATCATCTCCTTAGCGGGCATTCGGGAAAAACTGAAATACAGTGATGTCCCACCTGCGCTGCAAGGTTTAGGCATTACCTTTATCACTGCCGGTTTAATGTCATTAGGCTTCATGGCCTTTTCTGGCATTCAGTTGTAGGAGAGACTCATGCTAGACATTATTTTAGGCGTTGCCTTATTCACTGGTATTGTGATCGCCTTAGTATTCGTGATTTTAGCGGCTAAAGCGCGTTTAGTGGCAAGCGGTCATGTTGAAATCGTGGTCAATGGTGAAAAAACCATTAAGGCGCGAGTCGGTTCTAAATTATTAGGCGCCTTAGCAGAGTCGCATTTATATGTGTCTTCTGCCTGCGGCGGCGGCGGTACTTGCGCCCAATGTCGCGTAAAAGTGTTTGAAGGCGGCGGCGCGATTTTACCGACTGAACAAAGCCATATCACCAAACGTGAAGCTAAAGGCGGGGATCGCTTATCTTGCCAAGTGTCTGTAAAGCAAGATATGCGCATTCAAGTGCCAGAAGAAGTGTTTGGGGTGAAAAAATGGCAATGTACCGTGCGCTCAAACAACAACGTGGCGACTTTCATTAAAGAATTGGTATTAGAACTGCCTGCGGGTGAACACGTTGATTTCCGTGCCGGTGGTTACATCCAAATTGAAGCCCCAGCGCATCATGTGCGCTATCAGGATTACGACATTGAAGAACGCTTCCGCGCAGACTGGGATCGCTTTAACTTATGGCGTTATGAGTCAAAAGTGACTGAGCCTGTGTTGCGTGCCTACTCAATGGCGAACTACCCTGAAGAGAAAGGTTTGATCATGTTGAACGTGCGGATTGCGACACCGCCACCGCGTGCAGCGGAAGACGTGCCACCGGGTCAAATGTCGTCTTATATCTTCAGCTTAAAGGCTGGCGATAAAGTGACCATTTCAGGGCCATTTGGTGAATTCTTCGCCCGTGAAACCGAAAATGAAATGGTGTTCATTGGCGGTGGTGCCGGTATGGCGCCGATGCGTTCTCATATCTTTGATCAATTACGTCGCTTAAACAGCAAACGTAAAATGACGTTCTGGTATGGTGCGCGGAGTAAGCGCGAAATGTTCTATGTGGAAGATTTCGACATGCTGGCGCGTGAAAATGAGAATTTCACATGGCATGTGGCCTTATCTGAACCACAACCCGAAGATAATTGGGACGGTTACACCGGCTTTATTCACAATGTGTTGTATGAAAACTATTTGAAAGATCATCCAGCACCAGAAGATTGTGAGTTCTATATGTGTGGCCCGCCAGTGATGAATGCGGCGGTGATCAATATGTTAGAAAGCCTTGGTGTTGAGCGTGATAATATTATGCTTGATGACTTTGGGGGTTAGGGTTAATTAAATATTAACGCCTTTTCTCCAAGAAGAAGCCTTGATTGATAAGTTTTGCTTATTTTTCAGGGCTTTTTTTGTGGTTGCAGAATTTAAGGGATTTCAGGCTTATAATGAGTTAAGAACACCTTACACTGGCTTTTAAGGAAACGACGATGCGCTTAATTTTAGAAATCGAAGCAAGTGATGACATTCAATACATCGAAAAAATCCTTGCACAATTAAAACCTTACTTATCAAAAGTAGAATATCCGCAACCCATTACACCTGCACCGAAGCTAAAACTGACTGAAGACCCGCTTGCATTTCAGCAACGGATTCGAGGGGAATGGTCATGAATTGGGTTTTGGATACCAATATTATTTTGTACCATATTAGGTGATATATTGCTCGAACCATTTTGAAAACATACCAAAATCGTGAAATTTCCAAAGAACTTCTTATCAAAATTTATAGAATCTAATAATTTTCAGATATTATTCATCTTTAACAACCTCCAGCATTAGGAACTTAAAAAATGACTCCAGAGGACAAAAAGCGATATAGAGATCGTGCAAATAGAGGGCGACGCGCTTTATTAACGGAAAAAGAACAACATGGCTATATTAGTGACGGAGCAGGTAAACGATACAATGTTCCTATCTATTATGTTTTAGCAGGTGCTAATGACAAAGCCTTAGATTTCTATTCATGGTATGAGTCTGAATTTCCTGATGATGTAGGAGAACCAATTTTTAATTTATATTGGGCACTCGCAGAATTTAGAGCCGATCATATTAAAGAGGCGGAGTACAAATTAAAAATTACAATGATTAGTAATATGTACATGCTGCCATTTCTATTCCATGAGCCTATTGAACAGTTAGATATTTGGCATTCCTCAACTGTTGAGCATTTAAGTTATCTCTACGAAGCAGAAGCGTTTTTAAAAGAGCCAACAGAGGCAGAACGATTATGGATTAAGCAAAGCTATGACAGTCAGCAATTTCTTGATCTAAGAAATGGATACATAGCGGCTTACAGTGCGTTACAGCATGAGCATGATTTTCATAAGCGCGGAGACATACTCAATAAATGGCGGAAACTTTCAGCAAAATTACTTGAAGAATAGGGTTAATTGCTAGTTCACACCTGCCTTATGCAGAAAAAAGAAAAAAACTCACAACAGTTGCTGGCTATCGTGAGTTCAAAAAAGTGAGATGTCTATGGCAGAAAGGAAATAGTGGCGGGACAAAACCCTGACAGGGTCGGTGAGGAGGATGAAGCAAGCTGAAACACCCGCCACTGGTTGATAATGATAATGATTCTCATTAGTATTGTAAAGCGCTTTTTGACAAAATTTTGTCTGTCAAACCGACAAAAACCATAAGTCATTGTATTAAATTGGTTTTTAATGCGAATAAACAGCAATAGACTTTAAACTACAGCCCCAATGCTTCATACTTAAACACTACGAGGCTACGCAACTAGGGCTTAAACATGCCATTATTGTTACTGTTCTTACTGCTGCTAGGACTGACCTTTTTACCTGCGTGGTGGGTGAAGCGCGTGCTGCGGCGTTATGACTCGCCACGCGAAGATTTTCCCGGTACGGGCGGAGAACTGGCGCGCCATCTGTTAGATCACATGGATATGCAATATGTCGCCGTAGAATGTCATGCCGCACTGAATGCCTATGATCCTGAAGCTAAAGTAGTGTATTTAGGTAAACGCTATCACGAAGGTTGCTCCTTAACCGCTATTGTGGTTGCTGCCCATGAAGTCGGGCACGCTTTGCAAGATAAAATCGGCTATCAACCTTTGCAAAACCGCACCCGTATGGTGAAAAACGCGCAAACCTTAGAAAAAATCGGCGCGGGGATGATGTTAAGTTTACCTGTCATCACCTTATTTTTACGCATACCCGCCGCTAGCGAGATGATGTTAATCGGCGGTTTGCTGAGCTTAAGTGCTGCTAGCGTGGTACATCTCATCACTTTGCCGGTCGAATTCGATGCCAGTTTCCAGCGAGCCTTACCCATTTTGAGCGAAGGCGGTTATTTATCACCGGAAGATTTACCCGCCGCCCGCAAAATTTTACGCGCCTGCGCCTATACTTATGTCGCCGCTACTTTGCTCAGTTTGCTGAATTTAAGCCGCTGGCTGGCGGTGTTGCGTCGTTAATAAAAACGCTTGTCAGTTGATAAGCGCAGCCTCATACAGCATTGACGGCGGATGACGGCTTACGCCCTATCCGCCCCACGAAACGCCATAACTATATGAATACTGCCCCCGCTTTTGATGCAAAAGCATTTTTAGCTACTTTGCCACAACGATCCGGTGTTTATCGGATGCTAGACCAAAGCCAAACGGTGATTTATGTCGGCAAAGCGAAAAATTTAAAAAAACGGGTTTCCAGCTATTTTACTAAAGCGGCGCAACAAGTGCCGAAAACGCGCAGTTTAGTGGCGCAAATTGCCGCCATTGAAATCACCGTCACCCACACCGAAAATGAAGCCTTAATCCTCGAAAGCACTTTAATCAAGCAGTATCAGCCGCGTTATAACGTGTTGTTACGCGACGATAAAAGTTATCCTTATATTTATTTGTCTAACGATAAATTTCCACGTTTAAGCCTACATCGTGGTTCAAAACGGGTTAAAGGTCGTTATTTTGGCCCTTATCCACACGCCCGCGCCGTGCATGAAAGTTTGCACTTATTACAAAAATTATTTCCCATCCGCCAATGCGAAGACAGTTTTTACCGCAACCGCTCTCGCCCTTGTTTGCAATACCAAATTGAACGCTGTAGCGCGCCCTGTGTCGGTTTAATCGATGAGGACAGCTATCAAGCGCAAGTCAAACATGCGGTGATGTTTTTACAAGGTCGCAGCCAAAGTATTATTGAAAATTTGGTCGCTCAGATGAACACGGCGGCGGCGGCGTTAGAATATGAAAAAGCGGCGAAAATTCGGGATCAAATCAGTGCTTTGCACAGCGTGCAAGAGCAACAATATGTTAGCACCCAAGGCGGTGACACCGATATTGTCGCCTGTGTCAGCGAGGCGCAACACGCTTGCGTGCAATTGTTAACCGTGCGCTCAGGCCGACATTTAGGCAGCCGCGCTTATTTCCCCAAACATACCCGCGACCAAACGCCTGCCGAGGTGTTAAGCGCGTTTTTAACCCAATATTATTTGGCAGAACAGCGCGAAGTGCCGAGCGAAATTGTTTGCCAATATGACAGCGACGACTTGCCCTTGTTGGCAGAAACCTTAAGCCAACAGCTAGGCCGCCAGATTCACATTCATGCCCATGTACGCGGCACGCGCAGCCGTTGGGTCAGCATGGCGGAGGAAAATGCGCGCACCAGTTTGGCGCAACGCCGCCCCAGCCAACACCGCGAGCGGCTGGCAGCCTTGAGCATTGCTTTGCAATTGGACAGCTTGCCGGAGCGTATGGAATGTTTTGATATTAGCCATTTACAAGGCGAAGCCACTGTGGCTTCCTGCGTGGTGTTTAATCAAGATGGCCCTAGCACCAATCATTACCGCCGTTTTAATATCGAGGGCATCACCGCAGGCGATGATTATGCCGCGATGGAACAAGCGGTACGCCGTCGTTATCAGCGGCTGCAAAAAGAAGCGGCGGCCTTGCCGGATTTGCTGGTGATTGACGGCGGACGTTCGCAAGTGCAAGTGGCACAACAAGTTTTACACGCTTTAAATATCAACAGTATTCGCTTATTAGGCGTTGCCAAGGGGACGGGACGTAAGGCAGGATTAGAAAGCTTAATTTTACCTGAAGATGAGAAGCCGTTAATATTGCCAGCAGACTCACCTGCGCTACATTTACTGCAACACATTCGAGATGAAGCCCATCGATTTGCACTCAGCTCCCACCGACAACGGCGCACAGCCATCCGGCGGCAGTCTTCACTTGAGCAAATTGAAGGCATTGGCAGCAAACGCCGCCAACAATTGTTACGCCATTTTGGTGGCTTACAAGGCGTAGCGCGGGCAGGGGTAGACGATTTAGCCAAAGTGCCGGGGATTAGTCGGCAACTCGCACAAAAAATTTACGATTTCTTTCTAACAACATGAATATTCCAATTCTTTTAACGCTGTTGCGCATTGCCTTAATTCCCGTCCTTGTCACCGTCTTTTATTTACCGATTGGTTATTGGGCTAATTTTTTCAGCACTGCCATTTTTGCCCTTGCGGCGATCACCGACTGGTTTGACGGCTACTTAGCCCGCCGTTGGCAACAAACCTCTAAATTCGGCGCATTCCTAGACCCAGTGGCAGATAAATTAATTGTCGCAGTGGCCTTAGTGATTTTAGTCGAAGCCAACCCCAGCGCATGGTTATCGATTCCCGCCGTCGTCATTATTGGTCGAGAAATCACCATTTCGGCCTTACGCGAATGGATGGCAGAATTAGGCGAACGCGCTCACGTCGCGGTATCACAAGTGGGTAAAATCAAAACCACGGCGCAAATGACCGCTTTGCTCATGTTGTTATATCACTATCCTTTATTTGGACTCCCAATCCACGCCATCGGTATGTCATTATTATATGTCGCGGCAGCCCTCACATTGTGGTCTATGTTCGTGTATTTAAAAGCTGCCTTGCCGATTTTGTTACGCAATGATGATTAAATTTAAGAAAGTAGGATGGGTAGAGCAGCGCGAAACCCATCATTTTGCAGCATGACTTGATGGAGTTCAGCGCGAGATAATGTTGCCGTTAAAACAGACACTCTGGCGCACCTCTAGCCATCTTATGGCGAGGACACAAAAGGCTTGACACTGTCCCCGCTTCTCACTGATCCTGTACAATTGATTTGGAAATGACTTAAAGTGGTATGAATGCAGTCCGCCCTACTCATCAAATGAGTGCCCTCGAAAAACGCGCAACCTTTGGCCTTGCCAGTATTATGGCCTTGCGCATGTTAGGTCTTTTTATGATTTTGCCGGTGTTTGCCTTATACGCCGAACACTTGCAAGGTGTCACCCCCACGCTAGTCGGTTTAGCCATTGGGATTTATGGCTTAACCCAAGCCGGTTTTCAAATTCCGTTTGGTATGATGTCCGACCGTTTCGGGCGCAAACCCGTGATCACGGTTGGCTTGCTCATTTTTGCTGTTGGCAGTGTGGTTGCTGCCAGTTCTGACAGCATCATGGGCGTGATTATTGGGCGTGCTTTACAAGGTATGGGTGCGGTGGCGGCGGCTATTTTGGCCTTAACAGCCGATTTAACCCATGAAGAAAACCGCACCAAAGCGATGGCAGTATTGGGCATGAATATTGGCTTCGCGTTTATTATCGCGTTGGCCTTAGGCCCTGTGTTAAATAGCTGGATTGGCGTGCAAGGCATTTTCTGGTTAACCGCTGTATTAGCCTTGGTTGCGATTGCTCTGCTACATTTAATTATTCCAAATCCACCGAATTCTCGCTTTCACCGCGATACCGAGCCTGTGCCTGCACAATTTGGGCGCGTACTCGCGGATATGCAGTTATTGCGTTTAGATATTGGCATTTTAATTCTGCATATGACCTTAACGGCGACTTTCGTTGTGTTGCCTTTATCGTTAAAAGAAGTGTTGTTACCGCCTGAGCATTGGAAAGTGTATTTATTCGTGATGCTGGCCTCTATTATCTTTGCACTGCCCTTTATTATCATTGCAGAAAAACGGCATTTGATGAAACAAATCTTTGTCGCTTCAGTGGCAATTTTAGGCATTGCTTTGTGTTTATTAGCTTATGTGCATCACAGTTTAATCGGCATTTTTATTTGTTTATTACTCTATTTCTTTGCCTTTAATTTATTAGAATCTTTGCTGCCGTCTTTAATTAGCAAAACCGCACATGCAGGCAGTAAAGGCACAGCAATGGGTGTGTATTCTAGCTCGCAGTTTTTTGGCGCGTTTTTAGGGGGCTTACTCGGTGGTTGGTTACACCATTATTACAGTGCCTCTAGTTTATTTTTAGTTTGCGCAGGTTTAATTTTAATCTGGTTTGGTTTGGCAGCGACCATGCGCCACCCACCGTATTTAAGCAATCATTTGTTAAATGTAGGCGAGTTATCACAAGAAGAAGCGGGAGCATTAAATCAGCGTTTATTGCAAATCCCTGGTGTGGTAGAAGCAGTAGTGATTATTGAAGATCAGGTTGCCTATTTAAAAATAGATCGCAAAACCATAGATTCCGCTGCATTAGACGAATTATTAGTCGCTGATAAAGTCCACTGTTAAGACAAGAGGAGCAGATAAGCTAATGGCACGAGGCGTAAACAAAGTTATTTTAATTGGCAATTTAGGTGCTGATCCTGAAGTCCGTTACAGTGCAAGCGGTACAGCGATGGCGACTGTCAATCTTGCGACCGCAGAAAGCTGGATGGATAAGCAAACCAACCAATGGCAAGAGCGCACTGAGTGGCATCGCTTAGTGATGTTTGCACGCACAGCAGAAGTCGCGGGCGAATATTTACGCAAAGGCTCACAGATTTATGTGGAAGGCCGTTTGCAAACCCGTAAATGGCAAGACCAAAACGGTGCAGATCGCTACACTACTGAAATCGTGGTCAATGAGATGCAAATGTTAGGCGGTCGCGGCGGTGAGGCCAATGCTAACGCAGGTTATGGCGGCGGCAACGCACGCCCTGCACCTGCTGCGGGCAATCAATACGCGCCACCGCCTGCATCTAATGCGCCTGCCGGTGGTGGTAGTTATTCACCGCCGCCAGCACGTCCTGCACCGGCAAGCCCAGCACCTGCGGGAAATACCCCACCGCCAGCAGATTTTGATGACGACATTCCGTTTTAAAAGACGCGGTTTAAGCGGTTAGTATGAAAAAAGCTCTATTTTGTAAAAAATAGGGCTTTTTTTGTGGGACGTAGGGTGGAATAGGCGTAAGCCGTATTCCACCATGTCGCTTGTTATCTGTTTTTGCTTAACTTGTTGCAGAATTCTATGGTGGAATACGCTGCGCTATTCCACCCTACAGGTGTGGATATTGTAGGGCGGATAAGGCGACAGCCGTCATCCGCCGTCAACATGGTATGCACATCAACTAAGACGACTTATGCAGCAGCAACATAAGCGCACAAACAAGACATGCCCAGCCCATAAAAGTTAACCATAAGGGGACAAATTTGGCCTTTTTGCGTACTGCCAGCATCGTGTCTTCTAAATTGGCATTGATAGTGGCTTTGTAAACTTGCCAAAAATGATATTGAATCAAAAGCCATGCAGTGGAAAAGACGGCTAAGCTTATGTAACGCCAGAGTGTGAGATCATTCTGGTAAAACCAGACAGCAAGTGTGCCAGCAACTGTGCCAGTGCCAACAAAAAATACTATATTGGCTAACAACATGCTCTTAGGAATGCCTAAGGCAATAATGCTGGTGTTTAAATTCATTTCTAAATCTTCAGTGTAATCTTCTGCGCTATTCAGCAATACAAGCCCTGTTTGCATAGCAGAATAACCCAGCAGAAAGATCACCAGAGAACTACTTAGTGCAGGGGTAATAATCAAGGCTAAGTAACTCATAGGGATAAAAAACAAAATAGACATTAAACAAGGGACTTGCCAAATGCCACCCGATTTTAAATGCAGCGGCGGGATCGAGTATTGGGCGGCAAAGAACAACCCTATAATCTGCAATCCTAAAATCCACCACTGATCTAATACCCAAGATAAATGAAAGGCAATAATCAGCGTTAGAATCGCGGTAATGATGATTTGCCAAGCTACAAAGCGTGGGCCTATTGCATAAACGGCTTTAGATAGACGACTTTTATAAGTCGCATCTAAGTCACGATCCGCAAGGCAATTAATCATATCGCCAAAATTGAATGAGAGGAAAAAGAGTAAAATACCTTCTAATACATAAAGGTTATTAAACTCAGAATAGTGACTCATGGTGAGCAAAAAAGGAATACTCACAATGGGAATTTCGGAAGGAAAAAATTCAATCCGACGGATGCGTATATTGTTTAAAATAAACTCTATCATTGTCATTATTCTTTAGTTGAGTTCAGGTTGATTTTTAATTCACTGCGCTCTCTTTTAGCGTCTTCAAAAAAGCCTTGAAGTTTTTCCACAACATTATTTGTGGCAGGCCAAGTGTACTCTGTCTCAGCGGTGAACTCGCGTGGCCCCGCTTTTTCAAAACCCATTTCTGCAAACTCAACCGCTCTGCTTTTATGCACACTTAAAAAGCCTTTGGTGTAAGTATCAATGATGTTGTTATAGGCCAATACTAACGGATGCTCTGGGTCTTTTTCCGCCAGTTGTTGCGCCAAACTATGTACGCTAGGCCCTGCCGCGACTGCTTTAATAAACTGTTGGTGATTGTGTTGGATTTGTTGGAAGGCTTTCAGCGAGGTGTTACCCAGTTCTGTGTTAAAGGATTTTCTACCCAGAAACGCATCAATCAAGTGAATAGAGGGTGCTTGCGGGCCTGACAGTCCTAAATGACCGCCATAACCTGAGGTGTATTTAACAATATCTCGATGCCATACAATGGGGTCTACCGTTTTTTTCGACAGCAAGGCAAACCCTATGTGAAGGCGGCGAAAACTGTGTTTTACCTTCGCCAATAAAGCCAAAAGCGTGTCAACTATTTCGCGTTGTTGCGCGGTTTCTTGCGCTTCTGTTTTAGCAATTTGCTGATAATCAAATACATTTTTTTGTATCTCGGCAACAACTCCCGCAATATCACTGACGCGGAATTCCATCATGGTTGGCGTATTGTGAAAACGGTTTTCAGCATTGGCGCGTACCATAAAAGATTGCTGATCTCCTGCGGCGATTTCTTCATTACTGGCAGTGTTATTTACTGGGCAAATCAGTAAGAAATCATCAAAGGTACATTCCAGTAAATCCAGTTCATCGTGTTGCACGATGGAAGCGGTTAAACTCATATCCGCTAACGCGCAATAATCTGGGCATTCACAATACCGCGCAAAATCATCCATGATCTTTTGCAGAAAGGCCGGTAAAGGCTCTGGCTCTGGCATTTCAACCGCAATTTCCCGATCCACGTCAACGCAAGCTTGCGCGATGCAGAACACAATGCTTTTTGTTTTCATAAAGGCAAAGCTATCGCCGTCCGCCTGTTGATAAATCAGATCAACATCTAAGGGCGTGAGTTCAGACTCAAACATTTGGCGAACGGTTTTATTGGCAAAATAATGCGGCAGATTTTTCCAAAAATTCAGCCAATTATCAGGAAGCAGCACTTTTGCTTGCTTCATCTTCCAAGGGTTAAACATAAAACCAAATTCGCTAGAAACTGGCCCTTTTATAGGGTTCATCCCTTCTTCTAATAACTGCCAAGAAAAAACGACGTTTTCCATTTTATTTTTCCGCCTTTTGCTGCTGAATATTGTGCATTACAATATTCATTTTTTAGTGATGTTTATAGGCTAATATGATAATGACAATTAGCTTTTTTTCTTTTACAGCAGTTTTTTGACTATCATTAGTAACTTAAATATTAAAAACGGATAGTAATAGGCTGTATCAGAGCAATATACTGTAGTTAGTTTGTTAACTGTATGAGACTTTAGGTGAAAAAACAAGCAAAAAAAAAGCCAGAGTTGATTAGTACTTTAGTGGAAACTAATTCTTTATTAAACAATTGTCTAGGCGTGTTTTCTTTTAGCCTACGAGCGCTAATGCTTACACTTTATAATACAAATATATTCAGTTTATCCTCCCTCTCTCCCTTGCCAACCCCACTCAACCCCACTACACTTACCTGCTTCAGGAGAGTCGGTTGAGCAGTCGCTGTATTGCCTTGAGCGATATAGAGGAAAGTCCGGGCTTTATAGGACGGGATGCCAGGTAACGCCTGGGAGGTGTGAGCCTACGGAAAGTGCCACAGAAAATATACCGCCGTTTGCCTCGGTGAGCGGTAAGGGTGAAATGGTGCGGTAAGAGCGCACCGCGCTTTTGGCAACAGAAGTGGCAGGGTAAACCCCATCCAAAGCAAGACCAAATAGGGAAACTCTCTGACTTTGATCAGTATCATGTGGTCCGCATGCGTTTCCGGGTAGGTCGCTAGAGGTTATTGGTAACAATAATCCCAGATGAATGGCTGCTACCAGTGCCCTAGGCATTGGCACAGAACCCGGCTTATAGACTCACTCTCCTGAAATTCTCCCCCCGCCTTTTGTGCATCGCAAATAAAAACCGCTGCACGTCATTTGAATTTATTCCCTGCTAACCTTATTACATGATTACAATTACACCTGCCTGTGTAATGCCTAAATGATCAAATAAATTGTCGCATTCGGGCAACATTCTCTCTTTAACATATACTGGTATAGGAGCACCCTGCAATCATGTCTACAGAAACCACCATCTCAGCATTAGAAAAACGTGCTAAGCGTATTATCGGCGTTCCATGCGTGGCCATTGTGAATGACAATCGTGTTGAAGTGATTTCAAGTTTATTCAGTGGCTTTGTGCGTTTGGAATATCGCAAAAATGGCAAAACGGTAGATCGTGATACTTTGTTGACTTAAGTTAGAGAACCGAGGGCATGGGTGACAACAACGACTCAACACAAACCACGGGACAGACATGGGTGGAAAAGCGGCAGTATTTTCGTCATCCCTCTGACATCGATATTGAAGTTTGGCCTGTCAGCGCGCGAGAAGCAAAACGGCAGAAAATGCAAAATGTCAGTTTAGGAGGCTTAGCCTTTGAAAGCTGCACTGCTTATCCGCTACGCAGCTTCGTCGGCTTACGCATTGTGCTGGCGGGGCAACCCTTTGAATTACAAGCCCGTGTCAGTTGGTGTCGGCCTCGTCATCCGTGTTTTGATATTGGTGTTGAGTTTTTAGATCAAAATGATGCGTTTGAAGCTCGCATGGTGGAGCAAATGTGTCGTATTGAGCAGTATCGCTCGGAACAGCTTATTCAAGGTCGAGAGCTGAGCAGCGACGAAGCGGCGCAAGAGTGGATTAGTCGCTATGCCGCCTTTTTTCCCGCCTTATCGTTTTCAACTTAAATCTATTATTGGTCAGCCGCTGCAAAAATCGGCACGATGACTTCCGCAGATAAGTCTGATTCTTCTTGATTTTCAAATACAAGACGCACGCCATTCGGCAAACGTGCTTGCCCACGACTGGCTTCCCAGTCTGCAATCGACCAATCTTCTACCCACTTGGTTTGATCTTCACCCACATTATTTTCGATATACACGTATTCAAAACGGACACGGTAATCAGTCAGAATATCAGTGCCTTCTGTTTCTTCTAGTCGTTCTGTGGGATCGCCTGCATAAGCAGGAATCACTTTTAAATTTAAGCCGCCATCCCTGCCTTCACTTAATGACCAGACATTTAAATGACTGCCTTCGCCTAGGGAGACGGTAGAGACCCAAGTTAAACTTTGATCATCACCTTCAAAGAAAATCAGACGTTTATTGTCGTCGCGGTTGAGGTAGGTGTAAGGAAATGTGCCTTCTAAAGCGCGTTCTAACTGCAACATGATCAAGCCATCGTCTAACATGGTTTCTAATCGGTTGCCAGTGCGTTGCCAGTCTTGCGTGACCACATACATGCCCGCCGCCAGTGTCACCATCACCATGGTTGATAAGGCTAAGGCGATGAGTAATTCTAGTAATGTGAAGCCACGAGTGCGAGCAGGGGAGTTAATGCGGATCATTGCGCAACGTCTAATTTTTTCCAACGTAGGGTTTCTAAACGTAAACCGGTTGCAGGGTCAACAATGACAAAGGGTTCTAAGCCCAGTTGAATTTTCTGTGTTTGCCGGTCAGGTGCTTCTAAAACGTCTTCAGGTTCTTTTTTGATTTCTAAGGCAAATTGGTCAGGGTATTCAGGATAGTCCGGTTCGTCTTCAATTTGCCCAATATTGACCGCTGCGCGTAGAAATAAGCTTTCTTGCATGGCAGCGGAGGCACTAAAGGCCAACCGTTTACTGGCGGCTAATAAACTAAAAGTAGTGCCTAAGGCTAAACCGACGATGACTAAGGCCAGCATGATTTCTAACAAGGTAAAGCCTTGCTGTGTGCGTGTATTATTCACGTTCTTCGCTGTCCATGTCGTCATCAGGGTCTGCTGCTTCATAGTCCACTTGCATTTTGCAGGTCATGCTGTTTATTTCAACGCGAGCTTGAATGCCGTATTGAATCATTAACAATGTGCCGCCAGAGCAGCCACCTGTGGGATAAAACGTGACCTTTAAAGAACCTAAAAATTCGTTATCTTTTGCCCATTTTAGTTTCGCGCCTCGGCTTTCCCAGCGATCCGGTAATCGGGTTAACGAGGGTTCATTCGCCTCGCGACCACGTTGTAACAAAATGGTTATGGTTCTGCTTTTAATAATTGAGGTGCGACGGGCATGGTTTAACACCGCCATTAAATCACGCACTTGCGCTTCTAGTTTTACCCCTTCGCCACTGCTTAATTGTGGTACGACTAGCGCGACGGCAGTGGCAATAATGGCCATTACGACCACCAGTTCGATCAGGGTAAAGCCGCGTTGTGAGCGTAGGCGTGGTGCGTTATTCATAGCTTTATTTTTGGGATGTAGGGTGGAATAGCGCAGCGTATTCCACCATGAGGCTTATTACCTGCTTTTACTAAGTTACTTGCAGAGTGTTATGGTGGAATACGCTACGCTATTCCACCCTACAATGTGACAGCAGGCATATTCGAGCCGACGCTTAAAACTTATAAGCAAATATCCGCATCATCGCCGTCGCCACCTTCCGCAGCATTCGCGCCTAAAGAACAGATTTGATAAGTCTGTCCAGAAGGTTTGTATTTGTAATCACTCCCCCAAGGGTCTTTAGGCATATTTTCAGCCTTAATATAAGGCCCGCGCCAGCGAGGGCTATTGGTGGTGTTTTTCAACAAGCCATCTAAAGCACTGGGGTATTTGCCGGTATCTAAGCGGTGGGTATCTAATGCGGTTTCAAACGCTTTTAACTGGTTACGTGCCGCAGAGACTTGTGATTCACCAAAACGATTGATGACAGTAGGGCCTACGATAGCAGCCAACATGCCTAAAATGGCCATTACAATCAATAACTCAATCAAAGTAAAACCGTATTGTTTACGGGTTTGGTTGCGTAGCATGAAATTGCTCCCTTCAGAAAAAAATTAAATTATTGTCTTCAGTTTAACTAAATTTTCAAAAATCGTATATGTGACGATAAATACTCAGACTACAAGGGCAGTACATTAAACAAGCTTATGCAGCTTATACGCCATTCGCGCCAGAGGTTTGTCTCAAGCGGTATAGACGGTGGTTTTGCTCGGATTCTGAGCAACACATGCTTGAGTTTGTTCATACTGACCACACTTAACACAGTATTAGCATTTTCTTAAATACAGCAACAGCACTTAAAAAAGTAAAAGATTTTCGTAGGGCGGATAAGCGGAGCATCATCCGCCGTAAATGTCGCATGACGTTTCGCTTATGCGACCTACAAGCATATTTTTTGACAATACTTTGGATGAATAGCAGGAGAATTAAGGAATGAAACCTAATGTCGGTAGTGTAGAACGGATTATTCGTGTAGTGGCAGGTGTCGCGATTTTAGCCGTGGGCGCGTATTTTCAAAGTTGGTGGGGCTTAATTGGTATTGTGCCTATTGCCACAGGTGCAATCGGTTTTTGTCCTGCGTATTTGCCGTTGGGGATTTCGACTTGTAAAACTAAATCAGCACCGACAGATCAGGCATAGCTGATCGTGATGAACGCGTGACGCAGGCGCGTCAAGACTTGCTCCCACGCAAAGCGCGTGGGAGCTAGAAAAATCCAATTAATCGTCTGTATCTTCCATCCCCAATTCTTTAATCTTGCGTGTCAGCGTATTGCGTCCCCAGCCCAATAAACGCGCTGCCTCTTGTCGCCGCCCGCCAGTATATTTTAACGCAGCCTGAATCATCACCGACTCAAAACGCGGTAACGCCTCATCTAACAAAGAACGTCGCCCCGAAATTAAACGCTGTTCTGTCCACTGTTGTAAGGCTTGCTCCCAGTCCAATGCTGTCTCTGTTTCGGCTAATTTCTGGCGCAACTCTGGCGGCAAATCATCTAATAAAATATCTTGCCCTGAAGCCATCACCGTCAGCCAACGACAGGCATTTTCTAACTGACGCACATTACCCGGCCATTCCAACTGGGTTAAATAACGCTCGGTTTCACTGACTAAATTTTTCGGCTCGACTTTTAACTCTTTCGCCGCTGCCAGCAAGAAATGCCGCATTAAGGACGGAATATCCTCGCGCCGTTTGCGCAAGGGCGGGATATGAATGCGAATTACATTTAAACGGTGAAATAAATCTTCACGAAACACACCTTCTTGCACTCGCGCTTCTAAATTCTGATGTGTTGCCGCGATAATGCGCACATCCACCTTAATCGCAGTATGACCACCAACACGGAAAAACGTGCCATCGGCTAACACGCGCAGCAGGCGGGTCTGCAACTCGGCAGGCATGTCGCCAATTTCATCTAAAAATAAGGTGCCGCCGTCGGCTTGTTCAAAGCGCCCATGTCGCTGGCTTAGCGCACCGGTAAACGCGCCACGTTCATGCCCGAATAACTCAGACTCTAACAACTCACGCGGAATCGCAGCAGTATTCAAGGCAATAAACGGATGATCCGCACGCGGGCTATGACGGTGCAAAGCGCGTGCAACCAATTCTTTACCCGTACCTGATTCGCCGGTAATTAATACCGTGATATTCGAGCGCGACAAGCGACCGATGGCGCGGAAAACCTCTTGCATTGCAGGGGCAGAGCCAATGATTTCGCTGGCTTGAATCGGCGTTTCTTCAACCTCTGGCGACTGCCGATTATTCTCCGCACTGCGTTGCAACGCTCGCTGCACCAAATCCACCGCCTCATCGACATCAAACGGCTTAGGCAGATACTCAAACGCGCCGCCTTGATACGCAGACACTGCGCTTTCCAAGTCAGAAAACGCCGTCATAATAATCACAGGTAAATTCGGATATAAATTATTAATCTTTTCTAATAAGGTTAAGCCATCTAAACCGGGCATGCGAATATCAGACAAAATCACATCAGGCGGCGTTCCTTGCTGCCCTAAGCGGGTCAAAATGCCATTAGCATTATCAAAACAGGTCACATTGACTTCAGTTTGATTTAAGGCTTTTTCTAACACCCAGCGAATGGATTTATCGTCATCAATAACCCAAACTTCTCCGCGTTTGCTCATGCTCGTTCAAGCTCCATTGGCAGCCAGATAGTAAAAACGGTATCACCCGGCTGACTGCTGCATTCAATCAAGCCGCCATGCTGATTGACTAATGATTGTGCAATTGATAATCCCAAGCCTGTTCCTTCGGCGCGACTGGTCACTAGTGGGTAAAAAATTTGATCGATTAAATGTGCCGGAACCCCTGGCCCATTATCACGCACGTCAATCCGCACTAATAATCGATGATGGCGGCCGCCTAAGGTCATATGTCGCTGAATGCGGGTGCAAAGTTGAATTTTGCCCAGCCCGTTTAAAGCCTGCGCCGCATTGCGCATGATGTTTAACAAGGCTTGAATAATTTGATCTGGGTCTAACCACAGTTCAGGAATACTGGGATCAAAGTCGTATTCAATATTGACCCCAAATTCAGGTTCTGAGCTGATAATTTGACTCACGCGAACAATAATTTGATGAATGTTGGCGCGTTTTTTATGCGAAGTGCCTTGTGGCAACAACATCCGGTTTAATAAGTTCTGTAGCCGATCCGCTTCACCAATAATAATGTCGGTATATTCGCGCAAACTGGGATCGGGCAGTTCGCGTTCTAACAACTGCGCCGCACCGCGTAAGCCACCCAAGGGATTTTTAATCTCATGCGCAAGGCCGCGAATCACGCTACGTGCTGCTTGTTGTTGTAATAATAAGTTTTCTTCTCGTGTTACTCGCAAATGCTGGTCGATCTGCGTTAACTCAACCAAAATACCGCGCAAACGGTGTTCTTGAACGACAGGCGTAATTGTGCAGTCAACGGTAATAATACGCGCACTAAATAAGTGCAAACGTAAACCGCGCTCGGTGACACAATAACGATTGTCTAAAGCACGGCTTAACGCCTCATGACAGCTCCCTGTATGCGGAAACAATTGTTCTGCTCGCATACCACAGGCTTGTTTAGCACTGATTTCTAATAAAGCTTCGGCTGCTGGATTCAGCGTCCGTAATTTCAAGTTGACGTTAAACCACAAAACCGCCGCTGCGAGATTATCCAGAATCAATGCAGCCTGCCTAGAGTCAATCATGTTGCGTCTCTCACGAGTGTATTGGCCTTGAGCAATATCTATACCGCTCTAGTTTTTAAGGTTAATAAGCTGATTTTTCATTGTATTTGCAATACAAGGCGGTAAAACGGGGGGATTTTATCGCGTCAGCATGCCCTATCATGGTGCATGTTGGGGAGGGTGACAAGGGTGGGGATTGGATTAAAGCGTGGATTTTCTAGTTCACATGCGCCTTGCGTGGGCATCCGTAGCGGTATGCCTTCGCTTGAGAGGGCATTAGGGAAGGCTTTTAATATACTGGATAATCTGTTGCGCAAGCAATTCTGTACTGTCTGGCGATAAAGCATCTCCAGCAAGTATATGGTTATCTGCATCTTGCGAGTGTTCAAAAACAATTTTTTGCTTATAGGATGAGGCTAGCTGGTTAAATATATTTTCCGTGCGTTGGACATCGATCAGCTTATCGTGTGCTGAAAAAACGAATAAAAAGGGTTGAGTCAGCGTATTAAAATCAGCATCCCGAACCGTTTTTACCAGTCCCATCATCGGTATCAAAGAGATCACTGGATAACTCAATGTCCAATATTGCGCATGTAATGCGTTTGCAGGTGGCCACGAAAGCACTTCTCCGGCTAATAATGGCGCGTAATATTCAGCCCACGGCCACGTTAACACTTCACTTCTTTGATCTTGTAATCCAAAATTGGGAGAAATAAGAATAAACGCTGCAATATCGGGAGATTGCTCATAAGTCGCTAGCCAAGTAGCAAAGGTTCCGCCAGTTGAAACGCCAATCACAATCAGTTTTTCCCCAATCTGACGGCCTATAGTCAAAGCTTCCACTGTGTCATTAACGAAATCATTGACCGTTGCCGCCGCGAGTGCATTTCCATCTCGACCATGCCCAGTAAAGCGGGTGTAAAAAATATTCGCATGTAATGCCTTTGCCACAATGTTTCCCACTGGCATCATTTCACCACGAGAGCCAGAAAAGCCGTGTAGGTAAATTAACGCAAGCGGTGTTTTAGCAGGCTGCTCTGCTTGAAACCACACAATCTCTTTCTGGTTATTACGAATTTCTTTGTGATTCAGGGGAGGGGAGGAATCAAAAGATACGGCGTGATTTAGCTCAATGGTTCGGACAGTTTTTGATAAAAAACATAAATTTCAATAACTTACAATAAAATCCTGTGGCTCATTGATTTTTCCAGATGCTTTAAAAAACTATTCAAAGTATTGATTTACTAGACAGCTTTTAAGGCAATCGAACTAAACGGAAACCATAATTGCTGAATGTGCTATCTAAGCTTTTTCTGCCACGGGAGGCAGCGCGAAGGATAGTAGGGAGATCGTACCAAGAGCCGCCCCGCAACACTCGACGTCCCTCATTACTCCCATCACAATGGCTCTCAGCACCATTGTAACGCTCTGTATAAGCCGAACATGTCCATTCCCATACATTACCATGTACATCGTATAATCCGTATACATTTGCCGAAAAAGAACCTACTGACCCAGTCTGTTTCTTATCCCATCGACTACCACAACCGTCACAATTTGCATTATTCTGTTTAACTTTATTACCCCACCAATAAACAGTCTGTGTTCGACCTCGTGCTGCATATTCCCATTCTGCTTCTGTTGGTAAACGATAAGTATATCCCGTTTGCTCACTTAGCCACTTGGCATACGCACCTGCATCTAACCAACTAACATTTATCACTGGTCGATTATCTCGCCCCCAACCTTGATCATTGGGCTTTGCAAGTCCTGTTGCTTCTGCAAATCGGTCATATTCAGCAAAGGTCACTTCATACTTACCTATCGCAAACCGCATCATCTGTATCCCCGATTTTTGAGTCTCATTACTACCTCGCCCTTTCTCATTCGATGGACTACCTATCGTAAAATTGTCCATTGCCGGTATCCAAACCATTTCAGGGCAATGATTACAATCTCGAAACGAACTGCCTAACAATGGAAAAAATTTTCCATCAACAAATACTGAAGCTTTTTGCAAACTCAGTGAATTTTCATCCCACATAACAGTTACAAATAATGGCTGAGTAGCTTGTTGACCAAAAATAGACTTAGCTACGCCTGTCCCTATTTGAATCGAACCTTGCTTAATTTTTGTAATATCCTTCAATACTTTTTCAACTTCTGGTTCCCAACTAACATCAACACTTAATAACTCCTTATCGGGGTCATATTGAGTCATGGTCACAGTTCCAGCTTGAAGTGTTTTATCAACTTTTTTGGCTGCATTTTTGATTCGCATTTCTAATGTTTGAATTGCTTTATCCCTGCGCGCCTGAAATTCTGGCGTCTTTTCAAAAAAGCCTCTTTCCATCACTGCAATTGCTTGTAATTCACTAGCGATACTTTGCCAACCCTTAGAATTAGATACAGGAGCCGGAGTATCATTATTGCCCATTATCCCCCTATATTTATCATATAAATTTTCTGCTTGAACAACTGAAGTAAAAAAATATAAAAAACATATCAAAAAATAAGTGCATTTATTCAGCATTATTTTAAAGCCTCATTCAAAAATAACTATTCTAATAGAGAACGCAAAATTAATGCGCAGATCAATAATAAATATATAGGATATACTTTCTTCAGCATATCCTACATACATTATCTTGCTCTAAATATTTACTCTTTATAACCTAACAACAAACTTACCGTTTGCTCATCTAACACCAACAAATCTAAATCTGACACGGCTGCTAACAAAGTATCTAAACTGCCAATTGTATCGTGCAACTCAGCAACTTGCTGTAAATCCCGTAAAGTCTCAATTTGGATTTTCGCTTTATTCCGCTTGTAGCTAATAAGATCAGCTTTTGTTTTTAAATTATTCAAAAAAGTCTCACGACTCCCCATTTTCTGCATTAACTCATCCCACGCTTGTAAACTTTGCTCATTCGCACTGCGCATTAACTGGAGACTGTCCTTCTCTTTCTTTACCTGCTCTGGTTCCAGCAATCCTTTACGTTGCAAGGCATCTGCTTCACGCATTTGTTGCTCAATCTCTGCCACTCGTGTTTTTACTCGTAAGTTCGTCTCCTGTTGCATCTGTTCCAAGGTTTCCTTACCTTCTAGCTTCAGATTATTCAACAACTCTAAAGTAATATCTGCCATTTCATACACATAAATTGCTTGCGTCATATAGACTGCTTGCTTCTGTTGACGTGTAGTCGCCGTTTTTGCCTGAGCTTTAAGGTTATTATTGATATTTGCCAACATTTCCACTGCCAAGGCAGCACTACGCACAGAAACACTACTTTTCAAATTTGCCTTTAACAAAGCTTCTCGCTTCTCATTTAAAGCCCGTGGTAAATTTGGATTGGCTTGATAACGGATCGATCCATCCTCTGCTATCGATAACGCCCCACTATTACCACCATTTACCTCAATATCCACAGCAATTTCACGAATTAACAAACGGATACTTTCCTGAATTCGCTTAATTTCTGTGTCAATACTGGCAGGAATATCTTTAAACGAACGAATATGCGTACTCAACACATAACCTTCGATATTATGCTCATCACCTGAGTTAGTAGAATTTGCAGTATCCTTGATTTTCTTAATCTGCTCTTGCGTAATCTGTTCTAATGCCCGACGTGCT
>QKBZ01000183.1 GCA_003245895.1 Beggiatoa sp. | reverse complement strand
AAGCCTTTCACCTTCTTCTTAAAGCCCTCTCCCTGAGGGAGAGGGTGTGGGTGAGGGTTTCAAACCGACACAAACAGGCTTTGCCCTACGGTAAAGCCTTTTTTGCTGCTATATAGGCTCGACTTATTTAAAGTGATTTCAAATTGTTAAATTAATTGTAATTTTTGTGAAAAATCAAGCAATAACTCAATAAAGCGTCATTAAGCTTACAGGTGGCATAATTAAGACGATTGCTTAAGTGTCTTAAAACCTGAATTTACGCTGTAACACAGCTTGCTATTACTGCCCTGAGAGTGGCACACTTTCTAAAAATTACACAGTGATAAGGGATTTCACCCTGAGCCGTATCACATTTGTAAGCTTAAGGGGGCAGTTTATCTAGTGTTTCGTGGGGTTGCTCATGACACTGCAAAACTGTCACTGGGCAAAGATTGCAGTCTGCTGCATAACAGTATAGATTTTACAATCTGACTGGCACAAAAATCGCTGGAAAGCAGGCATTCACTAAGGGCTTAACTGTCTAAGCAACTTAACCACTCAAGCCCTTTAAAACTTAGGGTTTTTCTCCAATTTCGGGTTACTATGGATAACCATTGCTGCGGTACTGTATTGAATATGCCATGATATAAGGTCAGATGGGTTCTAATGACCTGTGCTGTTTACCTGAAACCTTGCATATGGATCAACTGCGTTGATGGATAATCACAAGTTGAGACAACGCCAGCAATCCTATAGCCGGAGCCGTTGATTTTTGCAATGCAACAAGATAAGTGTCCCCAACGAAATAATTTATGCTGTCGCTTACGGTTTGAGTTTGACTTATTGAAACAGCATTGCTGTATTATTATTGTCTCTATTCAATATGCTATCTGCGCCCGGCGGGTATCAGGCCACGCTTCTGAGGACATCATGCATGAATTATAATGCATTGAGTATAAAAACAATTTTACTGGCTTTCACCGGACTTATTACGCTGGCTTTAGCACTGTTTATCACATTGTTTGTTAATCAGTACACCACGCTGCAAAATGAACTGGCCTATGTCGATATTCAAAACCAAGTCGCGGATCAAGTTAAACGCTTAAACTACGAAGTTGAAAAAGCCGAAGAAAGTGCCCGCCGTCTCAAATCTTATGTTGAACTGCTGAACACGGGCAATGTGAAAGAAGAAGAAAGTCTCGCGTTTTTACAACAAATGATGACGGAAAACTTGCAGTTTTCGCGCAACGTCTACAGCAATTTCATCGCGTTTGAGCCAAGTTATGCCCGCCGCATGTTTAAACAGCGCGGCCAACTGATGATGGTGCATAAGAACATCTCTTTACGCGATAGCACACGCTACAATCATCCTTCGACTATGGAGGTGATCACACGTTTAGAACCCAGCTATGCCAATGATCCACGCAATTTCTGGTATCACAAAGGCCGCAATACTCGCGATTTACAACTCACCGAAGTTTATTACGACGATGAATATCTAAAGATGCAAGTCTTTAGCTTCACGCAAGGTTTATACGATAACCGTCAATTTCTCGGTTCTGTCGGTGTGGGTTTGTTATTAGAAACCTTTTTAGAAGAAATCGAGGAAATTAAGCTGGGTAAAAGCGGCGGCATGTTCGTCGCCAATTATCAAGACGGTACGATTTTAAGCGTCACTGGTCGCGCCAATAATCAGCAATTATCCTTTTTAAACGTGCCTGAACGCTTAAGCGTGAGCTTATTTGGTAATGAGCAGCCCAGTTTTTGGAAAGATGTATTGGCGGAAAATACCAATTACAAAGAAATCAAAGAAAACGGCGACGCTTTATACACGGTGTCTTCGCATAAGCTAGAGGCGTTACCGTGGACAGTGGTGGCGTATCAGCGCACTGATGAATTAAAGCAAACCAGCGTCACGCAATATATTTTAAGTTTCCTCATCGTCACGTTGTTATTAGTGTTATTGCTGGTAAGCATTTATCAGTTGATGCTGAAACCGTTAAAACGCTTAGCGGCGACCTTTGAGCACATCCAAGGTCATCCCGGTGAGTCATGGCCTGATTTTACTGGCATTTCTGAGTTACAAATGCTCAGCCAGTTGTTTCAACAGTTAGGCAACCGTATCAGCGATTTAAATCGAGAGCGCGGCGATTGTCAGAAGCGTTTGCAAAATACGCAGCTACAAGTTGCGGATCAAACGCGGCGTTTAGACGGCTGTCAGCAGGATTTGGATAAAGTCAGTGTGCAAGCGCAGAATTCTAAAGCCGAAGCGCAAAAGGCGCGTTTGCAAGTGCAAAAAGCGCGGGTTGAGATTCAAAAATACAAGCTAGAAGCGCAACGGGCGAAGGTGCAGGCACAGGCGGCGAACCAAGCCAAAGCGCAGTTCTTAGCCAATATGAGTCACGAGTTGCGCACGCCGATGAATGCGATTATTGGTTACACGGAAATCTTGCAAGAAGATGCGCGTGAGCGTGGACAAGACGAATTTATCCCTGATTTGCAAAAGATTCATGGTGCAAGTTATCACTTATTAGATTTAATCAATAACTTGTTCGATATGTCGCGCATCGAATCCAGCCGCATGGATTTATATCTGGAAACCTTCGACATTGCACCGATGATTCAAGATGTGGGGGCAACGGTTGCGCCATTGTTAGAGAAACAATCGAATATTCTGAAAGTAGATTGTGATAATGCCTTGGGCACGATGTCGGCGGATTTGGCGAAAGTGCGGCAAAACTTGTTGAACTTGTTAAGTAATGCTAATAAGTTCTCGCAACAAAGCACGATTAGTTTAGTGGTGAGTCGAGAAAACCGTGAGAGCGTAGACTGGATTATTTTCCGCGTCTCGGATCAAGGGATTGGCATTACCTCAGAGCAAATTAAAAAGCTATTCCAAGCCTTTACCCAAGCCGATTCCTCGCCGACACGTCGTTATGGTGGCAGCGGTTTAGGCTTAGCGATTACCAAGCAGTTCTGTGAGATCATGGGCGGTGATATTAGCGTTGAAAGTCAATTTGGCAAAGGCAGTACCTTTACCATGCGCTTACCTGCTAAGGTAAATCCTGTTACCTAATGTCTTTCTAGCTCCCACGCGCCTTGCGTGGGAGCAAGTCCAGACGCGCCTGCGTCGAGAATTCTTTTGTCTGATCTGAGTTCGACGAAACATCTCTTGTAAAAACAATGTACTTCGTACTTCTCGTTCCCACCATTTTGGTGGGAATGCATGCCGCGTCGCTCCAGCGGCGCGAGTCGTGGTTATAAGCGCATTCTCATTCCTATACGTGCCGCTGGAGCGACACGGTATGCATTCCCATCGGGACGATGGGAACGAGTAATGGGTTTCGCTTTGCTCTACCCATCCTACAAGAGTGCGTCGAGAAGCTGTGAATGGTTGTAGGTCGTATAAGCGTAGCGTCATACGACATAGACGGCGGATGACGGCTAACGCCTTATCCGCCCTACGAAAATCAATTCATCAATTTAAACCGGCTTAACCGCCCGCCAAGCCACCCAAACCGCAACCCAACAAATCAACGATGCAATGACAAACGTCAGCGTCGAGCCTATGCCATCCCACAATACCCCGCTTAAATACGCCCCCAATCCACCACCCGCACCAAAGCTAAAGCTGCTATATAACGCTTGTCCGCGTCCTTGCAAATGGCCTTTAAAATACTGGTGAATAAATTGGATCGCTGTCGCGTGGTATAAGCCAAAGCTGGCGGCGTGTAGCAGTTGCGCGAAAATCAACACCGTTAGCGATTCCACGCCGTAGCCGATTAACAGCCAGCGGATCGCGGTTAACACCATGCTGATGACGAATAAGCTGTGCAGGCTGTAGCGCAGGTGTAAGCGGTGCATGAAGATAAACACGATCACTTCTGCTACCACGCCGATTGCCCATAATTCGCCGATCATGTGCAGGCTATAACCGTGATTTTCTAAGTAAATCGAGTAGAAAGTGTAATAAAGGCCGTGGCTGGCTTGGTTGATGAAGCAGACGGCGAATAAGGCGATCACGGTGGGCTGGCGTAAGATGGTAGACAGTGATTCGTGGTGTGGGATCACTTGTCGGTTAGGCACTTCTGTGATCGTTAAGCTGCTGATCCAGATTGCGAGCAATAAGCTCCATAACAGCCACGGTAAGGTCGTGATTGAATAATATTGGAATAACAGACCGGCTAAGGCGACCACTACGATAAAGCCGATAGAACCCCAGACCCGCACTTGGCTGTAACGGTGAGTGTTGCGGCCTAAGTGGGAAAAGGTGATAGCTTCAAATAGGGGTAAGATGGCATTCCAGAAGAAGCTAAACACGGTCATTACAATGATTAACCAGTAATAGCTTTGATGCACAAACACGCCGACGAAGCCTAGCGCGGCGAGTAGTGAACCCATGCGCACTAATAGCACCCGTTGACCGGTGTGGTCGGCGAGCCAGCCCCAGACGTTGGGGCCGATGAGTTTGGTGAACATCAGCACCGCCATTAAGGTGCCGATGGCGTGGGCGGAGAAGCCGATATGTTGTAAATACAGCGACCAAAAGGGCATTAATGCCCCTAAGGTGCTGAAATAGAAAAAATAGAAACTGGATAAACGCCAGTAAGGAAGCGTTACCATGTTAGGTGTGCGCAGGTATCACGGGCGTTTCGGTGCTGACATCCGCATTTTGTCCGCGATGACGCAGCAAGTGATCTAATAACACAATGGCTAACATCGCTTCGGCAATCGGTGTGGCGCGGATGCCAACGCAAGGGTCATGGCGACCAGTGGTGATGACTTCTGCCGGTTCGCCTTTGACATCAATGGTGCGTCCAGTCAGGCGTAAGCTTGAGGTGGGTTTTAAGGCAATGCTGGCAACGATGTCTTGTCCTGAGGAGATGCCGCCTAAGATGCCGCCCGCGTGGTTGCTTAAAAAGCCTTCGGGGCTTAGTTCGTCGCGGTGTTCGGTGCCTTTTTGTTCGACGCAGGCGAAGCCGTCGCCGATTTCTACGCCTTTGACTGCGTTAATGCCCATTAAGGCGTGTGCGATGTCTGCATCTAGGCGGTCAAAAATGGGTTCGCCCAAGCCGACTGGCACGCCGCTGGCGACCACGTTGATGCGGGCGCCGATGGAGTTGCCTTCTTTGCGCAGGTTGTCCATGTAGTCTTCGAGTGCAGGTACTAGGCTGGCATCGGGGCAGAAGAAGGGGTTGTTGTTGACTTCTGTCCAGTCGAATTGTTCGGTGATGGTTTTAATAGGGCCTAGTTGTGCTAAGAAGCCGCGTATTTCTACGCCGTAGCGCACGCGCAAGTATTTTTTCGCCACTGCTCCGGCGGCGACGCGCACGGCGGTTTCGCGGGCGGAGGAGCGACCGCCGCCGCGATAGTCGCGGATGCCGTATTTGTGGTGGTAGGTGTAGTCGGCGTGGGCAGGGCGGAAGATGTTTTGTATGTTGCCGTAGTCTTTGGATCGTTGGTCGGTGTTTTCGATCAGTAAGCCGATAGGGCAGCCGGTGGTTTTGCCTTCAAAGACACCGGATAAGATTTTAACTTCGTCGGCTTCGCGTCGTTGTGTGGTGTGGCGCGATTGTCCAGGGCGACGGCGGTCTAAGTCGGCTTGTAAGTCGGCTTCGTTGAGTGCCATTCCGGGGGGGCAGCCGTCGATGATGCCACCAATCGCGGGGCCGTGACTTTCGCCGAAGGTGGTGACGGTAAAGAGTTTTCCAATGGTGTTGCCTGACATAGTGCTTTTTTTTGAGTGTGAGGTCGTAAAAAATGGGTTTAGTCTAGCATAGGCGTTGGGAAAGCGGGCAAGGGTGTAGATGTATTTTGAAAAGTGAGTATGGTAGGGGATAGAGAGGGTATCTACATGACTACCCATTTTTTTTATGTAATATAATTAGACATAAACTATTACACCGAATTATAATTAATGGAATGATATAGAGTCTATAAGATGTCGCCACAATATCAATTTTTGTGCCGTTTATTAGTGTTTTGTCTGCTCTATTTAGCTTAAACTACTAGGAAGTAATTCGAGCAATGAAAGAATATTATATTGATTTGATAGCAAAAAGAATCCGTGATTATCATGATGGCTGTTTTTTTTCAAACCAGATAACAATAGAAAATCACATTGAAAGATGGGTTTCTCAGTTTACGCCTCAAAACCAAACAGTTATTTTAAAAGAAATTAATTGTATTTTCAATAAATACTACCTTAGCAAGGAGTTTTTTTTAAATTTTGCAAGAATAACTTTAAATAATGAAAGTATATATAAAGAAAATCAATATAATTATTGGTCATCTGCTATTTTTTTAGATATT
>QKBZ01000181.1 GCA_003245895.1 Beggiatoa sp. | reverse complement strand
ACAAAGCTTGCAATTATATTTACCCGATAAGTTCGCCCGCTTTTTACTCATTCTCGAAAGTATTGTTAAAGTCAGTATTGTGCCGGTCATGTATTGGATTTTCAGTGCCTTAACCGAAGCAGGGAACGACAGTTTTCAAGCGTTTTTCGCCGAACCCAGCCATTTATTCTTAACCCTCACCACTTTATTAATGGGCTTCATGTTAGGCATGGCGCGACGGGGTGAAGTGGTGTCCTTACGTTTGCTACGAGAAACCAGTCAGCAATTGCGCTGTTATTCAGAATGGTTATTGGGTAAACACATGCTGGCCTTGGCAGTAGATGATCCCTCACGCTTAAGCCTAGCGCGACAAGAGCGCACGGTGTTATTTATGGACATTCGCGGTTTTACCCGTTGGAGTGAAGCGCAAACACCCGAACAAGTCGTCACCATGTTAAACGCCTATTGCGAGACAGCCGAACAGTGTTGGCAAACCTCAGATGCCATTAAAGTGAAGTTAACCGGCGATGAGATCATGATTGTGTTTCAACATGCGGATAACGCTTTTGCCACTGCGCAATGCTTAGCACAAGCTACCTCACAGCTATTAAAAAGTTATCAACTTGCAGCAGGCATTGGTTTGCATTGTGGAGCTTTAGTAGAAGGCTTGATCGGTAGCCAAGCGTTTAAAACGTATGATGTGATTGGTGACACGGTGAACACGGCAAAACGCATTTGTGATAACGCCAAGCCTCATGAACTGCTGATTTCAGAGCAGGTGTTACATAACTTGACTCAGCCACCTAACGGTATGCAACAGCGTTCGATTCAGGCGAAGGGGAAAGTGGAACCGTTGACGGTGTTTGCGATTGAGTTGGGTGTTTAGACCCTCACGCGGTTCTTGTAGGGCGGATAAGGCGACAGCCGTCATCCGCCGCAAGTGGCTTGGATCAAGTTTCAAGCGCCCGATGTCGGATGACGGCTTGCGCCTTATCCGACCTACAAAATATGAAACCACAGCCATATTATGTGAATTACACTTTTTCTTGATTAGGAAGCCAGCATGAACCAGCAAGCGTTTAGTCAATTTCTCAGTGAATCGCCCGCGTTGCAGGCGGAGTTGCAGGCAGTGGCGCAGGATAATACGCAATTCAGTGTTGTGACGGATGCGGCGATGATGGTTGTGTTGTATCCGGTGGTGCGTTTTGTGGTGACGGAGTTGGGTTTGCCTTGGTTGCATGAGGTAAAACGCTATTCAGAGTTGCAGCGGCAGCGTTTTCATCGTTGGATTGATAGCAAATATGATGAGGCGGGGTTTGATGTCGATAAGGCGGAGAAAGTGGGCGAGAAGTTGTTGCAGCAGTTGGAAAAGACACAGGATGCGCGTTTGCGTCAGGATTATGAGCGGTTGGCGATGTTGTTGAAGGAAGATGAATAAACGTAGGATGGGCTGACGCAGGAAGCCCATCAGTCGCGCCAACCGATTAAATCAAATACGCGGTAAACGATGGGCTTCCTTCGTCAGCCCATCCTACGAGACTACCCATCCTACTTTTTCGCTTTTTGAACAAGGATTTTTTATGCCCCTACTCCGCATTAAGCAAAGCCAAATAAATGACAACACTTTCCGCGCTGATTTGCGATTGGAAGGCGATAACGTGATACCGCAGGAAGCGCGGGCAGAGTTTCAGTTTTCGGTGAGTGAGCAGGATCAATCGGATGTGCGTTGGTATTTGGAGGATTTTCTGCAATATCCCGAAGACCCCGCGCCGGAGGTTGCGAAACGGGTGGAGGGGCGGTTGCGGGCGTTGGGGTGTGAGTTGTTTGCGGCGGTGTTTCAGAGTAGTGAGGATAATCGGGATTTGTGGGCGACGTTGCGGGAGCATTTGCCACAGTTGCGGGTGGAGTTGGTGACGGGCATTCAAGAGGCGACGGCGTTGCCTTGGGAGTTATTGCGTGATCTGAAAACGGACAGTGTGTTGGCGTTGACAGCGGCGGCGTTTGTGCGCAGTTATACCAGTGCTGCAACACGTCCGAAACTGCCGAATTTAGATAGCGGCAAATTGCGGATTTTGTTGGTGATTGCGCGACCACGCGAGGGGGATGATGTGCCGTTTCGCTCAGTATCGGCGGAGTTGGTGAAAGGGCTGAGTGAGAAAGCGCGGGAGCATGTGGAGGTCGTGGCTTTGCGTCCGCCGACGTTTCAGCGTTTGGGCGAGGTGTTGCGGGCAGCGCAGCGCGAGGCTAAGCCGTTTCATATTGTGCATTTTGATGGGCATGGGGCGTATGCAGAGGCGGATCGGCCTGAGTTTGATCACAAGGCGGTGTCTCAGAATGTCATGGGGGCGATGTGGTCGTGGTTGCGGCGTTGTTGGCCGTCTTCATCTAAAGCTAAGGCAGCCGTGCCGGTTGTGAAGTTGAAACGCGGTTTTTTATTATTTGAGCAGCCACGTTTGGATGACAATTGTGATTTGATTGATGGCAGCAAGTTGGTGCAGATGTTGCGCGAGACGGGTGTGCCGGTGTTGATTTTGAATGCGTGTAAGTCGGCTTATGCGGAGGCGAGCAATGTGCCGCCCACGGTGGAGAATGTGCATCAAGAGGTTCGTGCCTTCGGCTCTCTCGCGCAAGAGGTCATGGACTGCGGTGTCGCGGGCGTGGTGGCGATGCGTTATAACGTGTATGTGAAGACGGCGGCGCAGTTTGTGGCGGATTTGTATGCAGCGTTGGCAGAGGGGCAGGCGTTGGGGGAGGCGGTGAGTTATGGGCGTAAGCAGTTGCATGCGCAGCCGTTGCGGGAGATTACGCGGCAGCCGTTGCCGTTGCAGGATTGGTTAGTGCCGGTGGTGTATGAAGCAACGGCCTTGCGTTTGTTTTCGCCGAGTGCGACGGGTTTGCAGTTTCGTTTGCAGGCAGTGGCAAGACTTCGACGGCGGCGGAGTTTGCGCGGTGGTATGTGGAGACGGGGGCGGCAGTGGTGGTGGTGATTTTTAGTTCGTTTGAGCGGCCTCGTGTGTTGTCGGCGGTGTTGGAGGATTTGGCTAAGGTGTTTGATCAGACTTTGGCGCAGTCGGGGATTCAGTGGTTGGCTTGCCGTGTGTGGGTGAGGAGTCACTTTTTCGCTTAAAGCTTCGATTAATTATACATCGTTATTTATAAGTAACAAGATTTAATTAATTGACATTTTGAAGCGATAAAAATGCAGTAATATAAAAGCTATAAGTTTTGCGTAAAATTGCCCAATTACTTATATATAATTAAAATAAAGATTTTGTATGTGGAAAATATATTTCTTTTTCATCTGGAGTAACAATG
>QKBZ01000284.1 GCA_003245895.1 Beggiatoa sp. | reverse complement strand
CTGCTGAATATAAGCTACTTTTTTCGTCAGGTAATTGTAGATCATCGGGTTCAATTAAATCGTGTTCGCATGATGCAGCAGCGCGTTCTAAAATATTTTCCAATTCCCGTACATTTCCAGGGAAACTGTAATTTTGTAAGGTATTGAGCGCGGCAGTGGAGATGGTCGGCACAACGCCGTTGCTGGTGTGATAACGATCTAAAAAGTGTTGTACTAATAAAAATACGTCTTCAGCACGTTCTCGTAACGGTGGAATTTGTAACTCGATGACGTTGATGCGGTAAAACAAATCTTGGCGGAATTCGCCGTCGCGTACTAATTCTGCTAAATCTTTATGCGTTGCACTGAGAATACGCACATCAACCGGTTCTTCTTTTTGCGCACCAATTGGGCGTATTTGCTTCTCCTGTATCGCACGTAATAACTTCACTTGCATATGCTTGGGCAAGTCTGCCACTTCGTCTAAAAACAAAGTGCCACCTTGCGCAGCACGGAATAAGCCCACCTTGTCAGTGTGTGCGCCGGTAAAGCTGCCTTTTTTATGGCCAAAAAACTCACTTTCCATTAACTCAGTAGGCACGGCACCACAGTTGACGGGGATAAACGGCTTATCCGCACGTCCGCCTAAGTTATGAATCATCCGCGCCACTACTTCTTTACCGACACCAGATTCACCTTTGATATAAACAGGTGCTTGGCTACGGGCAAGCTTTTGGATTTTAGTGCGTAGTTTTTCCATCGCGGGCGAATTGCCCAGCAGGTTATTCAGCGTGCTTTCGCGGTTTTCCGATAAGTTCAGCGCGGTACTGACTAAAGTGCGAAATTCCGTCACCTTGATTGGCTTAGTAATGAAGTCAAAAGCACCGGCTTTTAACGCCTGCACCGCTGCTTCAACGCTACCATAGGCAGTAATTACCGCAACGGGTGTATTGGGATAGTGTTGCTGAATAAAACTGACTAAATCTAAGCCATTGCCATCTGGCAAGCGCATATCGGTTAAACACAGATCATAAGTGTGTTGTTGCAGGTATTCGCGTGCCTCAGTGACGTTTTCTGCGGTATGGCAGTCAATGGCTAAAGGCGTTAAGGTGAGTACCGATAATTCCCGCAAGGCAGGTTCATCGTCAACAACGAGACATAAAGGACGAGGGTTCATAAGCAATCAGTTGCAGCATCAGTAAAATGAATTCGGAAACAACAGCCTTGAGTGGTATTTTGCCACAAATGTAAGGTGGCTTTATTGGCATCGCAGAGTTCTTTTGCAATGTAAAGTCCTAAGCCGGAGCCGCGTGTTTCTGTGGTGAAAAATGGCTCGAAAATTTGCGCCGCAATCTCTGCCGCCATACCGCCACCGTAATCTTGAATTTCCAGATAAGGCCGTGTCGTTTCTTGCGTAACTTGAGTGCTTAGGCTTAATAATGGTTGGCTGTGCTGAGTTAAACTATAGCGCAAACCGTTTTCACATAAATTACTCACCACTTGATACAGTTGGCTAGGGTCAAAACACACCCACAGTGGTTGCGCATAACACCGTAAATTCACGGCTTGTTCAGGTAATGCCTTATATTCAACGAACTCAGCAATAAAATGTTGTAACCAGTCGTGTAAGTTTAGGCGTTGTGCATTGGCGGTCTGGCGGCGGCTAATTTGCAGCACATTTTCGATGATAGTATTCATGCGCTGCGTGTGATCGATAATAATTTGAGATAAGCGGGTTTCTGCGCTAGATAAATGCTCTGATTCGGCTAAAAGCTGACTGGCTTGGCTTATCGCCGCCAACGGATTGCGGATTTCATGGGCAATACTGGCGGTTAAGCGTCCTAAAGAGGCGAGTTTTAACTGTTGGGCGCGTTGCGTGGTTAGAGTGGCATCTTCAAGCACGATTAACACGCTGGTGGCTTCTTCGTGTTTAAGCTCGGTAAAAGTGCTGATCAATTCGCTTTCGCCTGCGGGTGGGCGCAGTAAAGGCTCAAATTTCTGCCGTTGTTGCCATTTATCAACCATGACCGCCAATTGAGGACAAATCGCGCTTAGTGTTCGCCCATAAGGCGTTTCATTTAAGCCCAGCAAGCGATGTGCAGCTTCATTAAATAAACGAATTCGCCCTATCACATCCACCACAATAATGCCGGATTGAATATGTTGCACAATTTGGTCGTTTAATTGTGCTAAGTATTGAATGCGTACCCCACGTTGACGGGCGAGTAATTCGCTGGCACGAGTGCGGCGGGCAAGGAAAAAGGACAAGAAGGCTGTAGAAAAAAAGGCAATACCTAACATGCCTGCGTGGGTGTAACTGGTATTGGAAAACCAAAAGTAAATATCAGCAAGACTGACGTGGAATAACACCGCTAAACTGGCAATGGCAGCGAAAAATAAGGCCGTACGACCAGGGGTTAATAAGCTACCGCCCGCGATTACCACCACTAATAACATGCCCATGCCGCTTTCAATACCACCACTAGCATGCATTAACAACATGATAGCGACAATATCACCTAAAACTTGTGCTAAGACCTGTACTTGAAACGGTGGACGTTGGTAGCGAATGGTGACCATACAGGCCAAGGAAAAGCCAAAATAAAACCAGCCGGTGACTAAAAATAAGCGGCCATCATAACGCCCTAGAAAACTAGGGGCGACATCCGCGATAAACGAAGAGAGGAAAACAATGATGATGGTTAGCCGGTAGACATTGAATAAATACAATGGCTTCCATTCGGCAGGCGGCTGATCAAGTGCTAATAGGGGATCACGCTCCCCCCACTCGGCATCATGGATGGGCAGGCTATTTGCGTTCATGCCAGTATTCTTTAAGTCTCTGTGACAATCGGGGTGTATCAAGGTGTGTTTGCAATAAACAACACGGCTGCACAGTGTAACCCGAGCCAATTCAAAGAATATAGCACTGTGGTGAGATAATGCGTTTTAAGACGGTGGGCAATGGTTTAAAAAAGCCTCAACACTCTCACAGCTATAACTCACATAGGTTAAGTTCATCAACTCGGCTAAGCTGCTGACTTGTGCCAATGAGTACTCTAAATTATCGGGAGAATTTGGAAAACGTGTATTTAAATACGTTAATAATTGCAGCCGCATTTCTTGCAATGCGTCTGCTTTGCCTTTGATTCTACCCAAACGAAAAATATCATGTTCAGCCTGACGACAAATCGTATCTAAATTTAGCATGATGTCACTCCCTCACAGCACGTTATTCGATCAAACACACTTACGTGTGTTTACGCCCAGTTTTTTATCGGTTGTGGGGGAAGCTGCTAATTTTTTGATTATTATTAATATTTAAGAA
>QKBZ01000400.1 GCA_003245895.1 Beggiatoa sp. | reverse complement strand
AGGCAGAGGCTAATAAACCAGATAATGCGATTTTACGAAACATGATTGAACTCCTGAAAATATGCGTAAAAATTTAAATTTTGTATAAAAAAAGCGTGCAGATGGATACAACAAACAACAACTTAAGCACTGGCATTTTGGCGAGTTTTAATGCCTAACATACGGGTTAACACCGTATCGCGGTCAATAAAATGGTGTTTTAAGGCTGCTAGGGTGTGCAGCACCACTAAGCCCATTAATGTCCACGCAAGTAGGCCATGTATTTTTCCGGCTAAGTCTTCCTGATGTGCCAACGCCCAAGGCAAAGCAGGAATTTCAAACCAATCAAAGACGCTAACACCGCGACCTTCGGCAGTTGAAATTAAATAACCGCTGAACAGAATGGCGAATAACAATAAGTACAAGGCGGCATGGGTGAGCACGGCTACAATACGCTCCCAAGCAGGTGCTTGACTGGGCAATGCTGGGTGTGGATTCAGCATGCGCCAGATCACGCGCAACACCAGCGCACCAAACAACAATACGCCGATACTTTTATGAATAAACGGCCCTGTTTTATAAAATGGATCATAATAAGAATCCAAATTAGTCATATAAACGCCTAAACCGAACAGGCCAAATACCGTGATGGCAGTCAGCCAATGAAACAGGATAGCGATCCAGCCATAACGCTCTGTCGTGTTTTTCCACATCATGCACGCAAACTCCCAGTGACACGGTTAATGAACAAATAATGTAAAGATTTTAGCGGTATTAAATCTGCGTAAACTTCACACTTGCAAACCATTATAGCGGCTGTATGGCTGATAATAAGCCTGCTCAAATGAGCAACATTGTTTCACTATTTGTAACAAAACTGGCATGAATTTAGACGATTTACACATTTTTGTTAGAGTCATCGAACTGCATAGCTTTACTGCGGCAGCCGATTTTATGAACTTGTCGCGGGTGCGTGTTAGCCGTGCCGTGGCGCATTTAGAAGCGCAGTTAGGCACGCGCTTGCTACAGCGCACCACACGGCAACTCAGTCTGACTGAGGCGGGGCAATTGTTTTATGAATATTGCACGCGGATTTTGTCGGAATATGAAGCAGCCGAGCAGGCCATTGCGCAAATGCGCGAGCAACCACGCGGACGATTGCGCTTAACCATGCCAGAAGAATTTGGCATGTCGTTTATGGGCAGTGTATTAGGACAGTTTATGGTGCACTATCCTGACATTCAGATTGATGCCGAATTATCAGGGCGTTTAGTAGATTTGGTAGAGGAAGGCTTTGATTTAGCCATTCGGGCTTATCATCGGATACCGGATGATTCTAGTTTAGTGTCTCGACGTTTAGGCACTATGTCGCGGGGTTTGTTTGCCGCCCCTGCTTATTTAGCACGGCATACTGCGCCAAAAGTTGCAGAAGAATTAAGCCAGCATCAATGCTTATTACACCCTGGAGGTGTACAAGGTCTGTTAACGCTAATTGATGCCGAAGGCAAATCTTGTGCAGTGCCGATTACGGGACGCATTTGGTCAAATAACTTCGCTTTGTTGCGTGATGTTGCCTTACAAGGCTTAGGCATTGTCAGTTTGCCCAGTTTTCTAGCGGATAGTTTTTGCCAAAGTGGTCAATTAGTAGAGGTTTTATCGGAGTATCAATTGCCGCTTGATACTTTATATGCTTTATATCCGAGCCGCCGTTATTTGTCGCCAAAACTGAAAGTGTTTTTGGACTTTCTTGCAACGGAGTTGGCTAAACGAGGGGTCTTAAGTTGATATTGTAGGGTGGAATAGGCGTAAGCCGTATTCCACCATAAGGCTTGTGATCTGCACTGAATCAGCGATTTGCAGAGTTTTATGGTGGAATACGCTGCGCTATTCCACCCTACAACGGCAATGCTTACTTAACTCACCTTAACTAACTGATCTTCATCATCAACATCTGTTGCCGCTTGTACCACTACGGCATCTAACCAATTGACTAAATAATTTGCGACTTTCTGCCAATCTTCTTCTAACATCATCGCGTGCGCAATATGTTCAAAAATATGCACTTGCGCTTGATAAGCC
Source organism: Beggiatoa sp. (assembly GCA_003245895.1). Classification (GTDB taxonomy): domain Bacteria; phylum Pseudomonadota; class Gammaproteobacteria; order Beggiatoales; family Beggiatoaceae; genus SZUA-411. The sequence goes on along the minus strand of QKBZ01000400.1, from coordinate 10,372 downwards.
GTTGCGGTTAATTTCACGATGGAAGGAGGGAAAAAGGCATCATCTTCAGCACCTAACACCAACATATTCACTTTTGGACGGTTAAACGGATTCGGTAAATCCCAACCTAATAAATCTAAGCTGATTCGCGCTGATTCGCCTTGTGCATTTTCAAAGAAGCGGGCTAATTTTTCTTCTGGGAAACCAGGGGAGAATAAGGCGCGGCGCATTGCGTCTGGACTGGCGAATAAAGGGCTAATATTCTGCATTAAGCTTAATTGATGCAGTAATAAAGGGTCAGTTAAGCTCATGTACATAATTGAGCAGGCTAAACCATTGGGCGGCACAGAGTTCATTAACACAGCGGCTTGGACTGGATAACGCTCTATATATTTTTGCACCACCATGCCACCCATAGAGTGACCAATTAAGACTGGGGCTTGTTCTAAACCTAAGCTATCTACCACGTTGGCAACGTCATCAACATAGTCAGCAAGGCTGGCGGTGTATAAATGACCTTGGCTATTGCCATGCCCGCGTAAGCTAAGCGCATAAGCAGGATAACCTTGGCTGGCTAAATAAGGTAAAAAATGTTCGTCCCAACACCATGCTCCGGCAAAAGCGCCATGAACAAACAGCAAAGGGGGTTTGTTACCGCAACCCTTAGGCGGTAAGCGTTTAATAACTTCTAGTTTCATGGGAATGCTCTCTACTCTGCTCTATTCATCAATTTTGTATTGTAATCAGGCCATAATGACAATCGTATGACCTGTTATCAGCATTCTGTCTTGCTAGCCTATTTCAATTCATGTAGTTAAGACAGCTAGCAGCCTGTTAAAACAGGCGTTTTTAGTAATGTTTTTTGATAAAAAGACAGTTAACACTGATAATAACAGTATTGTTCCAAGTAAGCCGTTTTACCACTTTCCTAAGCGTTAAGCGTTCAAGATTAAGGTAGTAACGGCATTTTTGGTTTAGCTAATACCCCATCATTTGTTTTAACGTGTTAGCGAAAAAATTTCTTCTGCAATGATGTCTACACCTTTTTCTTGAAACCGAGGCATCGCAGGTTCTGAGATTCTATCTAACAGTTCTATATTAAAATCAGCTTGATACAGACTATACACTTCTTTTTCAGGCACTGAGAATGGCGGGCCTTTTACTAAATGTTGTGGATAATTTAAGGTAATTAATAAGATGGCAATCTGTGGCGGTAAAATGCTTAACAATTGTTGCTGATAGGCTTGGCGCATTTCAGGCGGTAACGCGATTAAAGACGCGCGATCATAAACAGCCGTTACATGACTTAAATCTTCGGCAGTTAACTGAAAAAAGTCACCGCACCAAATTTCTAATTCATCTAGCTTCCAGCGGGTAAACGCACCGACGGTTTCCTGTTTAGCTGACAATTGATTTTCAGTAAAAAAGGCTTCTACTGCCAACGTGCTTAACTCTACACCAAACACGCGATAACCTTGTTCTAGCAGCCACAACATATCCAAACTTTTACCACATAAGGGCACAAATATAGTGCTGCCTTTGGGTGCGTTTAAACGTGACCAGTAGCTTTGTAAATGTCGATTGATTTCTGTTTGGTGAAAACCGATTTGATTAGCTGTCCAGCGATCATGCCAGAATTGAGCTTCCATAGTGCATGCAGTCCTTATGTGAATTCAGCGTAAAGAGGAGAGAATGGTGAATGTGGGGTTTTGCGTTGTATTTTGGCTAGGGTAGCCCTCACCCAAACCCTCTCCCAGAGGGAGAGGGCTTTAAGAGAAGGCTGATTCATTGTTTTAAATGAATTTTTTGCCGTTAAAGTCCTCTCCCTCTGGGAGAGGATTTAGGTGAGGGCTACTTAAAACCAGAACAAAAGCCCGATCTCGGATGGCGGCTTAATTCGCTAACGCCCGCGCCCGATTACGTGCTTCCATCGTGCAATCCATATCGCCCATACCATCACACGCCAGCGCAATTAACACCCAATTGCGTACCCGTAGCCACTTATTTTCCACCGCTAAAGAATTGGATTTGGCCGCTAAACTGGCTGCTCTAACCCAATCTTCTTGTTGTAAGCGGATACCTGCTAAGTTATGCCATAACACAGGGTTTCGTGGGTCAATCCGCAAGGCGCGTTCTAATATCGCTGCCGCTTGCTCGCTTTCACCCTCATCAAAAAACGTTTTGGCTTCACTGAGTAAGGTCATCACGGCTGCCTTAGAATCTTCAGCCATGACAGTGCTCAGCGGTAAACACAATAACACGCCTAGCACCAGTCCAAGTGTGTGTCGTTGCCATAGTTGCATCGTCAATACTCCCATAAAAAAGCCTGACACTGTTGTTTTACAACCTGTCAGGCTTATTTGCAAGTCAGTATGCACCGCTTAGGGTACATTGCTCAATATTATAGCGGATGTCCGCACAGGCTAATGCATTGTATGACCTTATTCAAACTTAAATAAATGCTGATCGCCAGAATAACTATCCGCTGCAACTTGGTTGCCAATAAATGGCATTAACACCGCGCCGCGTGCTCCTTTAGAACTCCAACGTCCAGTTTTATAATCCACCCAGCGCCATTGAATACGGTTAGGTGTAACCGGTGGCAAGCCTCTAGGCTCTAAGTTGTCGATAAACTCGCGCCAAATACGCATTGCACCCGATGAGCCACTTAAGCCAATTGATTTATTGTCATCACGGCCTAACCATGTCACCGTTAACAATTCACTGTCAAAACCTGCAAACCAGCTATCACGTAAATCATTACTGGTACCGGTTTTACCCGCAATCGCTAAGTCTTCTGGTAAACCTTTTGAAACATGACGGCCTGTCCCTTCACGTACTGCAAACTGCAAAGCGTGATTTAACAAAAATACCGGTGACGAATCAAAGCGTTGTTCAACAGATAGCGCATAACGTTGTAATGGCTTGCCATCATGGGTTAACACGTTGCGAATGGCACGCAAAGGCACACGGAAACCACCGCTAGCGACGGTTTGATACATTTGTGTCACTTCTAATGGTGTTAACGACAAACTCCCTAACAACACAGAAGGATACATTTTAAAGTCACGCTCTACGCCCATGCGCTTTAAGGTTTCTTTCACTTTGTCTAAGCCGAGTTCCATGCCTAAATGCACGGTGGCTAAGTTGAAAGAGTTGGCTAAGGCGTAGTGCAATGGAACTTTGCCATGCTCACGACCATCGTAGTTTTTAGGCTGCCATACATCACTGCCAGTTTTATTACGCCACTCGTAAGCGATGTCTTTTAAGGTACTGACCAGCGAGTAAGTGCGACTGTCTTCTAAGGCTGACAAATACACCGCGACTTTCACTAACGAACCAATTTGCCGCACCGCATCCATTGGTCGGTTAAAGCCCGCATACTGCGAGTTTTTCCCGTTGACCATGGCTAATACTTCACCGTTTTCGCTGCCGGTGACGATCATCGCACCTTGTAAATTACGGGTGCGGCGGTTTTCGCGCTCTAAGCGTTGAATCCCTTTCGCCATCGACTTTTCAGCTAAACCTTGGATTAATGGGTCTAAGGTGGTGAAAATCTGCAAGCCTTCGGAGCGTAAATCTTCCTCGCGGTAATCTTGCTGCACTTGCTGTCTCACCAACTGCAAGAAGGCTGGATAAGGTGACACCGAAATATCAGCGGGTTTTTCCACCACGTCTAACGGCTCTACTTTTTCCAACTCTGCATCTGCAAGCGAGATCATCTCCTGCTGCGCCATCAGGTCTAACACAAGGTTACGACGTTCTGTCGCACGCTCAGGGTGGCGGCGCGGATTATATTGCGACGCAGCGCGTACAAGGCCGACTAACAAGGCCATTTCATGCAGCTTAAGCTGACCTACGGGCTTATCGAAATAAAACCAAGAAGCCATGCCAATGCCATGAATGGCGCGGTTGCCATCTTGGCCTAAAAACACTTCATTTAAATAAGCTTCTAAAATCTGTTCTTTGCTGTAATGCCATTCCAACAGCAAAGACATCATGGCTTCATTCATCTTACGGGTTAAGGTACGTTCAGGGCTTAAGTAAAAGTTTTTTACTAACTGCTGGGTGAGCGTACTACCCCCCTGAACAAAGCCACCGGCTTTTAAGTTTTCCACAAATGCCCGTGCGATGCCGCGCATACTAATGCCGTTATGATCAAAAAACTGGCGGTCTTCCACTGCCACTAACGCTTTCACCAACAACGGTGGCACTTCTTCTAACTGCACTAAAACCCGATCTTCATGATGCGTCGGATAAATCTTACCGATCATTTTCGGTTCAATGCGCGCCAAGGTGGTATAGCGTTTTTGATCTAAATTGACAATTTCCGCTACCGTGTCTTCATTAAAGCGGATTTGCAACTGAGCAGAAGGGTCACTGGTATCCCAAAATTGGAATTCACGGGTTTTTACCGTCAAGGTATCGCGAGACATATAATATTGCCCCGGCTCATCTACTTGACGATTTTGTTTGTAACCAATGGCTGCTAATTCTTCTGTCAATAATGAGGGCGGCAGTTTCATGCCGACATACAATTCTAATGGACGTGCGTACACCCGAGCCGGTAACGCCCAGCGCTTGCCCTCGAATAAATCGCGAACTTGTGTATCTAAAACACTGACATAACTAAAAACTGGAATGACCAGTAACACTAAAATAATCCAGCGCAGTCGAAAAGCAAGACGGCGAGTCCGTTGCGGGCGAGAACGTTGAGATCGACGCACTGGACGGCGAGAATTGTAGGCGGGTCTGTTATTCCGGCTGCGATTCATGATGTTGCATCCATCCAGCTACTTAATAATATGTTTATTTACAATATCTTACGCTATAAACCTGCATTAATGCTTAAATAAGGCGGCCTTGCGTATTGATAATATTGGCTTAATTTCTAAAAAAAATAAACCCCCCTCTCTTGACAAAATTCGTATATCGCTATCTGGGAGGCTTAAGAATTTGGTATTATTCCTGCTTTAAGCTAAGCAAAATATTCGCCTATTTCCCCATTTGCTTTATCTTTTGGCTTAATTAATGGACTTGTTAAATGTCTACGGATTCGCCTGCGCTTCCCCCCGTTACCACAGAATTAAATCCGCCTGCTACGGCACCTGTCGTCACGCCTACAGAAACAAGCACCGTTGCGCCATTAACACCTGAGCCAATCATTGCAACACCGGTCGCTCCCGCGCCAGAAACCATTACCGTTACCCCCTCAAATCCTGAAATCTCACCGCCGCCAATCACTACACATCGTGTTGAATTGCCTGAATTTGCACAATTATTACGCGGACAACATCGGATTAGTTATCGGGATCGCTATTTAGAGGTTGAGGAGTTATTGGAATATGCAGCGACTAAGGGCTGTTTAAGCTCGCCTGAATTAGCTTATGAAGTTAAACGCCTAAAAAAAATCTTTTTTTATCAGCCTTTATCCGTGCTAACGCTAGAAGAATTATGCGAAGCAGAAGCTGAATTAGAAAAAGTGTATGCGCAACTGGCAATAGCCATTGCACCTGCCAGCATTGAAACCTTACGTGCAACTTCTTCCATGTATGCGGTACAACGTCCGTGGTGGACAGCATGGCTATTAGGTTCTGGCTCGGTGTGTGAAAATTTTATGCGCCAACTGTTTTGGGTCGCAGTGGGCTTGATGATATTGATGGGGGCGCAGGAGTTACTGGGCTTATTGCTAGAGCATCCGATCTTGAAGCAAGACCCGATTTTATCGACTGATTGGCGTATTTTGCACGATTTCTTAGGCTATATTGATCCGTTTTTATATGGCGCAATAGGGGCGTGGATTTATCTATATCGCACCTTATCGACCTTCTACGCTGAACGGGTGATGCACCCTGCCAAATTATCGACAGATTGGCTGCGCTTGTTTATGGGCACTTTAGCAGGTGGTTTGGTGGTGCAGTTGTTTGGTCAAATGTTTCAGGATATGCAGGCTTATTCAGCCGCTGCTGTTGGTTTTTTAGCTGGTTATAGCACCGAGTTTTTTTATCAATTTTTGGATCGAGTGATTCGCGCCATGTTCCCGAAAGAAGTCGGCACAGCTAACAGTGTACGCCCCGCGCAAATCGTCACCCCACCGCCTTCACGGCGACAAACGGAGATGGAAGCCTTAATCCGACAGTTAAAAGCTGCAACCACGGAAGAGGAAAAGCAGACCATTCGCAATATGCTTGAAAAATTGTAAGTTGTTTTTACCGCTACGCCTATGCAGAATGGGCTGACTTTGCTTAACTGTTTAACACGAAAGGAATCCACATGCGTCCGCTTCATTTTGTCATGTTTGCTGTGAGCTTGCTGTACACAGTTGGCTTGATGTTGATTGAATGGAAAACCTCGCAAGCCTTTGTCCGCCAGTTTTTAGGGGATATTCAGCAAGGACAAATCCCTTTTTATGGCATTAACACCACCTTGACCACCTTCATGCTGTGGGCAAGTGCTTTGTTATTTGCGATTAGTTTGCTGTGTATTGATCGCGGGCGTGAACGGCGCGAGTTTTGGTTTTGTTGGTCACAGTTACTGATATTTTTCGGCTTAGGCTTTGACGAGCGTTTTATGGTGCATGAGCGCATTGGCAATTGGACAGGGATACAAGATGCTTATTTACTGTTCGCCGTTGGCTGTGTTGAGTTGCTCTTTTTAGCACGTCTTGGCGCATTACCACAGCGCTCTCGCACGACTTTGGCCTACTTAGGCTTAGGTGGCTTTGCCTTCTTGGTAATGGTTGCAATTGACGCTTTCTTACCCTCTGCTTTGATGTTACGACTGTCAGCCGAAGATTTATCGAAGTTTTGGGGCTGTTTGTTCTTATTCTTATTCGCGTGGGAAGTGTTGCGGCAGCATATTAACCGCTTGAAGGGGAATCGGTTAAAAACGGCGGCTTTGTCTTGATTTGTAGGATGGGCTGACGAAGGAAGCCCATCGTTTACCGCGATGTTGGCACGACTGATGGGCTTCGTGCCTCAGCCCATCCTACAAAAAACTACATTCTATAATAATCCTTAGGCAACACCACCAACTGCGTATTCGACACCTGATCATGCCATGTACGTCGTTGCGCATCCCATAGTGACCAGAAAAAGCCTAAGCCAAAGGCCAGCAATGACACCACTGAGATCATAAAACGAACTAATGTTTGCCACCACGTCACAGGCTGGTCACTGACTGCACGCAATTGCACCCGCCATGTTTTCATGCCCAAAGTTTGCCCGCCGTGTCGCCACTGCCAGCTAAAATATAAAAACATCACCACGAATAAATACAAATTATAAACAGGGCTGTTTTGTCCATGTGTGATGGGATACACCACGATACCCGCTAGCCACAACACCGCAAACAGCAATACACTGTCGTAAACCATTGCGGCAAAACGTCGCCATAATGCTGCTTTTGGTAAGTTTTCTTGGCTTTCCACCATGCTTGCAATCTCTCCATTTATACACCACACTTTTATCAACTAATCTTGTAAATAGTCGGTGTAGCGTCAATTATAGTGCTATGCAAACTGCATCCTGAGTCGTGTTATTGGCGTTGACGAGACACAGGGTCACGGTTCAGGGATTGCCAGAAGTGCCCGTTCATTATAATCTGCAATGCAGTTCCTTACCCTTTTGATTTTGTGTTAACCGTTACAGAATAGCTTAATTACTATGGCACATTTACCTGGTACTGACCACGATGACGGCACCGTGGTGCAGGAGTCCAAACCAAAGTTAAAACGACCACCGCTTTATAAGGTGATCTTATTGAACGACGACTACACACCGATGGAATTTGTCGTCCATGTGTTAGAAGTCTTTTTTAGTTTGAATCGAGAGCTTGCGACTCGGATCATGCTGCAAGTGCATACCGAAGGCAAAGGCGTTTGTGGTACTTTTACACGAGAAATTGCAGAAACCAAGGTTGCGCAAGTCAACAATTATGCACGGGAAAATCAACATCCCTTATTGTGTACGATGGAAAAAGCCGAAGCCTAACGTTTGAGGTGTTAAATAAGAGGTCTTGCAAATATGTTAAGTAAGGAACTTGAAATGACCCTAAATGCCGCTTTTCAAAATGCTAGACAAAAGCGGCACGAATTCATGACCGTAGAGCATTTATTGCTCGCGTTGTTAGATAATGCCTCAGCCGTGCAAGTGCTTCGAGCATGTGGCGTGGATATGAATGCCTTGAGACGCGATTTAAGCAATTTCTTGGAAGAAAGCACCCCTAAGCTTTCTAAAAAGGATGAGCGCGATACGCAACCAACGCTAGGCTTTCAACGGGTGCTACAACGTGCGGTGTTTCATGTGCAATCCTCGGGTAAAAAAGAGGTGACAGGCGCGAATGTGTTGGTCGCCATTTTTGGCGAGCGAGAGTCTCAGGCTGTTTATTTCCTTGATAAACAAAATGTTGCAAGACTAGATGTTGTCAATTACATCTCACATGGCATTTCTAAAGTTGATAACGACAGTGCTGAATTGTCGACCTCACAAGATGAGGAACAAGCAGGCGAAATGGGGTCTAGCAAAAACCCATTAGAAGCCTACACAGTCAACTTAAATGAACAAGCCATGATGGGTAAAATTGACCCGCTCATCGGTCGGCAAAGCGAAATCGAGCGCACTTTACAAGTGTTATGTCGGCGGCGGAAAAATAACCCTTTATTCGTGGGTGAAGCAGGGGTGGGTAAAACCGCCATTGCTGAAGGCTTAGCCAAATTAATCGTTGATAAAAAAGTGCCTGAACCACTGGCAGAAAGCACCATTTATTCTTTAGACATGGGCGCATTGTTAGCAGGCACTAAGTATCGCGGTGATTTTGAAAAGCGTTTAAAAGCGATTTTAAGTCAATTGCGTAAAGAACCGGGGGCGGTGTTATTTATTGATGAAATTCATACCATTATCGGTGCAGGTGCTGCATCCGGTGGGGCGATGGATGCGTCAAATTTAATTAAACCGGTATTAGCCTCTGGTGAATTAAAATGTATTGGTTCAACGACTTATCAAGAATATCGTGGCATTTTTGAAAAAGATCGTGCGTTATCCCGTCGTTTCCAAAAAATTGATGTCAGCGAACCTTCTGTTGAAGACACTATTCAAATTCTTTACGGCTTAAAATCTCGTTTTGAAGAACATCATGATGTGAAATATGCTCGCCAAGCCTTGCGTGCGGCGGCAGAGTTGGCAGGTCGTTATATCAATGACCGTCATTTGCCTGATAAAGCGATTGACGTGATTGATGAGGCAGGTGCTTACCAACGCTTACAACCCCCTTCAAAACGTAAGAAATTGATTACCGTCAGCGATGTGGAAAGCATCGTGGCGAAAATCGCCCGTATCCCGCCGAAAAATGTCTCTGTGTCTGATAAAGATACACTGAAAAATTTAGAGCGTGATTTAAAAATGGTGGTTTATGGTCAAGATGAAGGCATCGACAACTTAGCCACCGCGATCAAAATGTCGCGTTCTGGTTTAGGCAATGCGGAAAAACCGATTGGTTCTTTCTTATTTGCAGGGCCGACGGGTGTCGGTAAAACCGAGGTCACACGGCAGTTAGCGCGGATTTTAGGCATTGAGTTAATCCGCTTTGATATGTCGGAATATATGGAACGCCACACGGTGTCCCGTTTAATCGGTGCGCCTCCGGGTTATGTTGGTTTTGATCAAGGTGGTTTGTTGACGGAAGCTATCAATAAACATCCGCACTCGGTCTTGTTATTAGACGAGATTGAGAAAGCACACCAAGATGTTTATAACTTGTTGCTGCAAGTGATGGATCATGGCTCGTTGACGGATACTAACGGTCGTAAAACGGATTTCCGCAATGTGATCATTGTCATGACCACCAATGCAGGTGCAGACCAGTTAACCCGCCCATCTATCGGCTTTAGTCATCAAGACCACAGCACTGATGCGATGGAAGCGATTAAACGGATGTTTAGCCCTGAATTCCGCAACCGTTTAGATGCGATTGTACAATTCCGCTCCTTGGCAGCAGAAACCATTGCCCATGTGGTCGATAAGTTTATCATCGAACTGGAAACCCAGTTGGAAGAAAAACACGTCACCTTGGAAGTGGACGAAGATGCCCGCGTTTGGTTAGCCGAGCATGGTTATGATCCGCAAATGGGCGCACGTCCAATGGCGCGCTTGATTCAAGAGAAAATCAAGAAACCGCTGGCTGAGGAATTGTTATTCGGTAAGCTGGAAAAAGGCGGTTGCGTGCGTGTGCGCGAGGAAGATGGAGAGTTGATCTTAGAGTATGAAAGTGAACAACAGCCGGTCGCGGATTCGATGGCGTAAGTTTGTTGTTGCGTATTGATGAATAAAAAAGGCCACCCGATTGGGTGGCATTTTTTTTGGTCTTTGTAGGGCGGAATAGCGCAGCGTATTCCACT